>NZ_JBHTVZ010000001.1:575713-657145 GCF_042792715.1 Isoptericola sp. NPDC056618
GCGGGTTCAGGCCTCCTGGGGGCGGGCGGCCCCCCCCGGGCGCGCCCCCCCCCGACGGGGAGGGACCCCAGATGCTCACCCTGGCTGACCAGCTGGCCGCGTGGCTCGAGCCCGGCGCGCAGCCGTTCGCCGTCGCGACGGTGGTCGGCGCGTCCGGCTCCGTGCCGCGGCCCGTCGGCACGGCGATGGCCGTGCGCGCCGACGGCGCCGTCGTCGGCAGCCTCTCCGGCGGCTGCGTGGAGGCGGCCGTGCACGCGGCCGCGCTCGACGCGATCGCCGTCGGCGAGTGCCACCGCGAGACCTTCGGCTACTCCGACGATGACGCGTTCGCCGTCGGGCTCACCTGCGGCGGCAGCCTCGAGGTGCACGTGCAGCCCGTGCGCCCCGGGGACCCGGACGACCCCGCCGCCGTCGCGCTTGCGCGCCTCGTCGCCGACGGCGGAGCTCCCGCTGCCCTCGTCCGCCGCCTCGACGTCGCGCGACCCACGACCATCCTTCTGCCCGAGCCGTCAGGGCCAGGAGCACCAGAACCCGTGTGTGGCCCTGACAACCCGTTGCGGGGGCTGGTGGACGACGGCGCGCTGCCCGCGGTGTCCGCGCAGGTCGCGGCCGTGCTGCGGGCGGGCGGCGCCGCCACGGTCCACGCCGCCCCCGGCGTTCCCGACGGCGCGTGCGACGACGGCGCCCCGGAGGAGCCCGTCACGCTGCTCGTCGAGACCCGGCTGGCGCCCCCGCGCTTCGTGGTGGTGGGCGCCAACGACTTCGCCGGCGCGCTCGTGCGCGCCGTGCACCTGCTCGGGTACCGCGTGACGCTCGTCGACGCCCGGGAGGTGTTCGCCGCGCCGCACCGGTTCCCGCAGGCGGACGAGGTGGTCGTGGACTGGCCGGACCGGTACCTCGCCGCCGAGGTCGCCGCCGGCCGGCTCGACGCCCGCACCGCCGTCGCCGTCCTCACCCACGACGTGAAGTTCGACGTCCCGACCCTGCGGCTCGCGCTCGGGCTGCCGCTCGCGTACGTGGGCGCGATGGGCTCGCGCCGCTCCCACGCCCAGCGGATGCAGGCCCTGCGCGACGAGGGCGTGACCCCCGACCGGCTGGCCCGGCTGCGCTCGCCGATCGGCCTCGACCTCGGAGCCGTGACGCCGGAGGAGGTGGCCGTGTCGGTCGTCGCCGAGCTCGTCGCGGTCCGCTACGGCCGCGACGCGGCCGTCCCCCTGAGCCGCACCGACGGGCCGCTGCACGCGGCCGCCGGGACGACCCCTGGCACGACCTCGGGCACCACCTCCAGCACCACCCGAACCAAGGAGCACCCCCGGTGGACATGAACACCGTCACCGACCTGGTCCCCACCGCCGACCCCGCCGACTGGCGCGAGGGCGACGCGTGGCTGGCCGGCGGCACCGTCCTGTTCTCGTACGGCAGCCAGACGCTGCGCCGCCTGCTGGACGTCACGACCGCCGGCTGGCCCGCGCTCACCGTGACCGACGAGGGGCTGGAGATCGCCGCGACCTGCACCGTCGCCGAGCTGTACGCCTTCCCGGAGGCCGCCGCGTCGGGACCGGTGCGCGGCGCGTGGCGCGCGCTCGACCTCGTGCGCCCGTGCTGCGACGCGTTCGTCGCGTCGTTCAAGATCTGGAACACCTCGACCGTCGGCGGCAACGTCGCGACGTCGCTGCCCGCGGGCCCGATGACGTCGCTCACCGCGGCGCTGGACGGCGTCGCCGAGGTGTGGGGCCCGGGCGGCGCCAGGCGCACCCAGCCCGTGGCGGAGCTCGTCACCGGCGAGATGCGCAACACCCTCGCCCCGGGCGAGCTGCTGCGCGCGATCCGGCTCCCGGCCGCGACGCTCCGCGCCCGCACCGCCTACCGGCGGTTGTCGCTGTCGAACCTCGGACGCTCCGGGGTCCTGCTGATCGGCCGCCTCGACGCCCCCGAGGACGGCGGCGAGCTGGTGATCACCGTGACCGCGTCGACCCGTCGGCCGGTGCAGCTGCGGTTCCCCGCCGGCGCGCACCCCGACGCCGTCGGGCTGGCCGCCGCGATCGACGTCGCGATCCCGTCCGAGCTCTACCACGACGACATCCACGGCCTGCCCGAGTGGCGCCGCGACATGACCTACCGGCTCGCGGAGGAGATCCGCGCCGAGCTGACCGACGGAGGCCGGCGATGACCGACGCGACCACCCGCCCCACGACCCTCTCCCCGGGCTCCTCGCCCGTGCTCCGGGTGGACGGCCGCGACGTGGACGCCGTGCCGCGCGCCGGCCAGTGCCTGCGCACGTTCCTGCGCGAGCAGGGCTCGCTCGGCGTCAAGAAGGGGTGCGACGGCGGCGACTGCGGCGCGTGCACCGTGCACGTCGACGGCGTCCCCGTGCACAGCTGCGTGTACCCCGCGCGGCGCGCCGCCGGGCGCGACGTCACGACGATCGGGGGCCTCGCCGCCACGGCCGAGGAGCCGACGGCGGACGGGCTGCACCCCGTGCAGCAGCGGTTCCACGACGCGCAGGGCTTCCAGTGCGGCTTCTGCACCGCCGGCATGATCATGACTGCCGCGACCTTCGACGACGACCAGCGCGCGAACCTGCCCCGCAACCTCAAGGGCAACCTGTGCCGGTGCACGGGCTACCGGGCGGTCGCCGACGCGGTGCTCGGCGACGACGCGTGCGGCACGGCCCACCCGGCCGGGGCCGCGCCCTGTGACCACGCCCACGACGGGTGGACGCCGCAGCGCTCCCGCGGCGCCGGGGACCGGACGGCCGGCTCCGCCGCGTCGGGCACGGCGTTCGGCACCTCGGAGCCTGCGCCCGCGAGCCGCGGCGTGGTGACCGGCCAGGTGCGCTACACCCTCGACGTCGACCCGGAGGCGTACCCGGGGCTGCTGCACCTCAAGCTGGCGCGGTCGCCGCAGGCTCACGCGCGGATCCTGTCGGTCGACGCCTCCGACGCGCTCGCCGTGCCCGGGGTCCGCGCGGTGCTCACGCACGAGGATGCGCCCGCCGCCCGGTTCAGCACGGCCCAGCACGAGCTGTGGACGGACGACCCCGACGACACCCGCATCCTCGACGACGTCGTCCGGCACGTCGGGCAGCGCGTGGCCGCCGTCGTCGCCGACTCGGTGGCCGCGGCGGAGGAGGGCGTGCGCCGGCTGCGGGTGGAGTACGAGGTGCTGCCCGCGCTGATCGACCCCGAGCAGGCGATGGTCCCCGGCGCGCCGCTCGTGCACCCCGACCTGGACGCCGCGACCGCACGGGTCTCGCGTCCGGAGGCGAACGTCGTCGCGGAGCTGCACTCCGAGCTCGGTGACGTCGAGGCGGGCCTCGCGGAGGCCGACGTCGTGCACGAGGCCACCTACCGCACGCAGCGGGTGCAGAACGCGGCGCTCGAGACGCACGCGGCGATCGCGTCGTTCGACGACGACGGCCGGCTCGTGGTGCGGTCCTCGACCCAGGTGCCCTTCCTCGCGAGGCGCCATCTCGCGCGCGTGCTGGACCTGCCCATGGACCGCGTGCGCGTGGTGTGCGAGCGCGTGGGCGGCGGGTTCGGCGGCAAGCAGGAGGTGCTGGTCGAGGACGTCGCGGGGCTCGCGGCCCTGCGGCTCGGCCGGCCGGTGCAGCTCGAGCTCACGCGCAGCGACACGTTCGTCGGCACGACGACCCGGCACCCGTTCCGCATCCGGGTCCGGGCGGGCGCCCGCCGCGACGGCACGCTGACCGCGCTGCACCTGGACGTGCTGAGCAACACCGGCGCGTACGGCAACCACGGGCCGGGCGTGATGTTCCACGGCTGCGGCGAGTCGATCGCCGTCTACTCCTGCGCGAACAAGAAGGTCGACGCGCACGCCGTCTATACGCACACCCTGCCGTCGGGCGCGTTCCGCGGGTACGGGCTGAGCCAGATGATCTTCGCCGTCGAGTCCGCGATGGACGAGCTGGCCCGGCAGCTCGGCCTCGACCCGCTCGAGCTGCGCCGCCGCAACGTGGTGCACCCGGGCGTGCCGATGCTGTCCACCGCGCCCGAGCCCGAGGAGGACGTGCTGTACGGCAGCTACGGCCTCGACCAGTGCATCGCGCTGGCCGACGACGCGCTGGCCCGCGGCAGGGCGCGCGACGTCGCGGCGTACGGCGCCGACCCCACGGAGCCGACGCGCCCGTGGCTCGGGGACGAGTGGGGCGTCGGCGAGGGCACGGCGCTGTCGATGATCGACACGGTGCCGCCGCGCGGGCACGTGGCGCACGCCCGCGCGCGGCTGCGCCCGGACGGCGTGGTCGAGGCCGAGGTCGGCACCGCCGAGTTCGGCAACGGCACCACGACGGTGCACGCCCAGCTCGTGGCCAGCGCGCTCGGGCAGCGGGCCGCCGACATCGTCGTCAAGCAGTCCGACACGGACCTCGTGGAGCACGACACCGGCGCGTTCGGGTCCACCGGCACCGTGGTGGCGGGCAAGGCGTCGCTCGCGGCGGCCACGGAGCTGGCGGAGCGGGTGCGCGTGGTGGCGTCGTCGCTCACCGGGACGGCGCCCGCTGACTGCCGCCTGGTGCCCGGCGGCGTCGAGTACGAGGGCGGCGCCGTCGTGCCGCTCGCCAAGGTGGCGCGCCATGCGCAGGCCGCGGGCGTGCGGCTCGAGGCCGAGGGCCGCTGGGGCGGCACGCCCCGGTCCGTCGCGTTCAACGTGCACGGCTTCCGCGTGGCCGTGCACCGCGGCACCGGCGAGATCCGCATCCTGCAGAGCGTCCAGGCCGCGGACGCCGGCGAGGTCGTCAACCCCCGGCAGTGTCGCGGCCAGGTCGAGGGCGGCATCGCGCAGGCCCTCGGCGCCGCGCTGTACGAGGACGTCGTGATCGACGACGCCGGCCGCGTCACGACCGACATCTTCCGCCAGTACCACCTGCCCACCTTCGCGGACGTGCCCCGCAGCGAGGTGTACTTCGCCGAGACGTCGGACTCCACCGGGCCGATGGGGGCGAAGTCCATGAGCGAGAGCCCGTTCAACCCCGTGGCCCCCGCGTTCGCCAACGCGCTGCGCGCCGCCACCGGCGTGCGGTTCACCGAGCTCCCGCTGTCCCGCGACAAGGTCTACCTGGGCATCAAGGCCGCCGCGACGCCCTGACCGACCGTCGTGGGTGGGCGTTTGGCCCTGTTTCGGGCGCGAACAGGGCCACACGCCCACCCACAACGATCAGGCGAGGAGGTCGAGGTCGGCCTCGGTGTCGACGTCGCGGCCGTCGCCGGGGTGCGTGACGACGTCGATGAGGTCGGCGTGCGCGCGCAGGAAGGCGCGCGCCCCGGCGTCCCCGACGGCGCTCGCGGCGGCGGGCCCGGCGAGCTCGGCGTCCAGCACGAGCGGGTGCGCCCAGCGCGGGCGGCTCCCGTCGGACGCCGTCGCATCGGCCCACCGCGAGGCTGCGACCCGGCCGGGACGGTGCGCCGCGAGCAGGCGTGCGACGTCCTCGGGAGCGACGCCGGGCTGGTCGACGTGGGCGACGACGACGCGCCGCGGGCCGAGCCCCAGCGCGGCGGTGACGCCCGTACGCAGCGAGGAGGCCATCCCCGTCGCCCAGGCGGGGTTGACGACGACGCGGACGGCCGGGTCCGGGAACGCGGCCTCGGCGAGCACGCGGTCCGCCTCGGCGCCGAGCACCACGCGCACGGCGCCGCACCCGCCGGCGAGGAGGACGTCCGCGACGTGCTCGACGAGGGGGCGGCCACGGTGGGGGAGCAGAGCCTTGGGGCCGCGGCCGAGCCGGGTGCCCGCGCCGGCCGCGAGGAGCACCGCGGCGGTGTCCGTCGGGTCGGGGGACAGGGGAGCGGCGGGCACCCGGCCAGGATAGGTCGCGGGCGGGCCGGTGCCGGAGCACTCCCGGGTTCACCGCCCCGACCAGCACGTTTTGCCGGGGCTTGGTGCCGTCATCGGCGGCGCCAGACGCCGCTATGCTCAGCGCGGCCCAGCGGCCGCGCGACCCGAACGGCCGGCCCCGAACGAGACCGAAGGATTCCGGATGAGCTTCTTGGAGAAGCTGCGTGGACAGCTGATCGACATCGTCGAGTTCCTCGACGAGAGCCGGGACACGATCGTCTGGCGCTTCCCCCGCCAGGGCAACGAGATCAAGAACCAGGCCCGGCTGGTCGTGCGCGAAGGGCAGGCGGCGGTGTTCGTCAGCGAGGGGCGCCTCGCCGACGTCTTCGCCCCGGGCACGTACACGCTCGAGACGAAGAACCTGCCGGTGCTGTCCACCCTCCAGGGCTGGAAGCACGGCTTCAGCTCGCCGTTCAAGGCGGAGGTCTACTTCGTCGCGACCCGCCAGCTCACGGACCTCACGTGGGGCACGCAGAACCCGCTGATCCTCCGCGACCCCGAGCTCGGCGCGGTCCGCGTGCGTGCGTACGGCACCTACGCGCTGCGGGTGGTCGACCCCGCCGCGCTCCTGCGCCAGCTGGTGGGCACCGACCCGCAGTTCCGTACGGACGAGATCGGCGACTACTTCCGCAGCCTCGTCGTGGGCCGGCTCGGCCCGGCGCTGGCCGAGGCGGGCGTCGCCGTGATCGACCTCGCCGCGAACCAGCGCGAGATCGCCGGCCGCCTGGCGGACCAGCTCACCGAGGACCTCACGGAGTACGGCGTCGCCGTGCCGCGCCTCGTCCTCGAGAACGTCTCCTTCCCGCCGGAGGTCGAGGCGGCGCTGGACAAGCGGACCCGGATGGCCGTCGTCGGGGACCTCGACCAGTACGCGAAGTTCCAGTCGGCGACGGCGATCGAGACCGCCGCCGCGAACCCGGGCGGGGCCGGCGAGGGGCTCGGACTCGGGATGGGCATGGCGATGGGGCAGCAGATGGCCCAGGCGCTCGCGTCGGCGGCGCAGCCCGCGGCGGCCGTCCCGCCGGCCGTGACGCCGGCTCCCGCGGGCCCGCCGCCGCTGCCGGTCGCCGAGTCCCCGTGGTTCTGGTCGGCCGGCGGGGCGCAGGCCGGGCCCGGCAGCGCGGCGGACGTCGCCGCGCTCGTCGACGCGGGCGGCCTCACGCGCGAGACCCTCGTGTGGCGGCAGGGCATGGCCGCCTGGACGCCGGCCGGGCAGGTGCCCGCGCTCGCCCCGCTCTTCGCCGCGACGCCGCCCCCGCTGCCGCCCGACGCGGGCACGTCGAGCGGCACGTCGAGCGGCACGGAGGCGCGGCCGTGAGCGACGTGCGGGAGGACCTCGTCCGCACGCGCTGCGACGCCTGCGGGTCCCAGCTCGCCTACGTGCCCGGCACGCAGCACCTGCGGTGCGGGGCGTGCGGCGGCGAGGTGGCGATCGTCCACGCGGCGGGCGACGCCGTCGACGAGCACTCGTTCGACGCGTGGGCCGCCGCCCAGGACGGGGCGCGTGCGATCGCCCTCGACGACCGCCTGCTCACCTGCGACGGGTGCGGCGCGACGACGCGCGGCACCGACCTGTCCGCGGCGTGCCGCTTCTGCGGCGGCCACCTCGTCGCCGTCGCGGAGGTGGACGGGCTCGTGCAGCCGGAGGCGGTCGTGCCGTTCGGCGTGGAGCGGGCGCGGGCGCGCGAGGCGTTCCGGCGCTGGGTGCGCTCGCGCCCCTTCGCACCGAGCGAGCTCAAGAAGGTCGGCGACACGGAGTCGCTGCACGGCTCGTACGTGCCCCACTGGACCTTCGACGCAGAGACGTCGTCGTCGTACACGGGCCAGCGCGGTGACGCGTACCACGTCACGGTGAAGGACGGCGACGACGAGCGGCAGGAGCGGCGGGTGAGCTGGACGCCGGTCACGGGACGGGTCGAGCGGTCCTTCGACGACGTCCTGGTCCCGGCCTCGTCCCAGGTGTCCGAGGCCGATCTCCGCCGCCTCGGGCCGTGGCCGCTCGAGGACGCCGTGCCGTTCCGGGCGGAGTATCTCGCCGGGTACTCGGCGGCCCGGTACGAGGTGGAGCCCGCCGCCGGACTCGAGCGGGCCAAGGAGACGATGGCCAAGACCGTCCGGGCCGACGTCCGGCGGGACATCGGCGGCGACGAGCAGCGGGTCGGCTCGGTGACCACCGCCTACACCGACGTGATGTTCAAGCTCGTGCTGCTGCCGCTGTGGATCGCGACCTACGTGTACGCGGGCCGGCAGTGGCAGGTCATGGTCAACGCGAACACCGGGCAGGTGGTCGGGCGGCGGCCGTTCAGCGCGGTGAAGATCGCGGTCGCCGTGGTCGTCGCGCTCCTCGTCGTCGCGGCGCTCGTGCTCTGGTACGTGACCTCGCGGACGTGAGGGTCAGGCGTCGCGGCGCGCGTCGTACGCCCGCTGGGCCGCGCTGACCTCGTCGACCGAGCCCTCGAGGACGTCCAGCAGTCCCACGAGCCGGTCGGCGACGCGGCGGCCGAGGTCGGTGAGCGAGTACTCGACGTGCGGCGGGATGGTGGTGCGCACCTCGCGGGCGACCATGCCGTCGCGCTCGAGCGCCTGGAGGGTCTGGGCGAGCATCTTCTCGCTCACCCCGTCGATGCGGCGGCGCAGCGCGTTGAACCGCACGGCTCCGTCGCGCAGCCCGGCCACCGTGAGCACGCCCCAGCGCCCGGTGACCGCCTCCAGCGCCTGCCGCGAGGTGCACCCGCGCGAGAACACGTCGGCGATCATCGCGTCCGTCGGGCCGGCGTCGACGGCGTCGACCGGGGCGACGGCGGGGGAGTCAGGGGTCACTCGGACAGGATACGGCGCGCTCCGCACGCAGGCACTGTGACGAGCGCCGCACACTCATCTGGTTGGCACTAACGAAAAGTAAGTGCATGCTGGCGGGGCGGTCCGGTCGACGGGCCCGGCCGCGAGCCCGACCTGAGCCAGCACCCGAAGGAGCATCACCATGACCATCGCCGTCACCGGCACCAGCGGCCACCTGGGTCGCCTCGTCGTCGAGTCCCTCCTCGCCCGCGGCGCCGCGCCCGCGGACGTCGTCGCCCTCGCCCGCTCGACGGCGAAGGTCGCGGATCTCGCGGAGCGTGGCGTCGTCGTCCGCGAGGCCGACTACGACCGCCCGGAGACGCTGGCCCCCGCCCTCGACGGCGTCGAGGTGCTGGTGCTCGTCTCCGGCTCCGCCGTCGGCCAGCGGATCCGCCAGCACGGCGCCGTGATCGACGCGGCCAAGGGCGCCGGCGTCCGCCGCGTCGTCTACACGAGCGCCCCGCACGCCGACACCTCCCCCCTGATCCTCGCACCGGAGCACAAGGCGACCGAGGAGCTGCTCGCGGCGTCCGGCCTGACCACGACGGTGCTGCGCAACGGCTGGTACACCGAGAACTACCTGCCTGACGTCGAGCGGGCCCGGGAGACCGGGGAGATCGTCGCCTCGGTCGGGGACGGCCGCGTCGCCAGCGCGAGCCGCGCCGACTACGCCGAGGCCGCGGCCGTCGTCGCGCTCGCCACCGACGGCGCGCACGACGACGCCGTCCACGAGCTCACCGGCGACGTCGCGTGGGACTTCGACGAGCTCGCGCGCACCGTCACGGAGGTGCTCGGCCGTCCCGTGACCTACCGCTCGGTCGAGCCCGAGGAACACCGCGCCGCGCTGCTCGCCGCCGGCCTCGACGAGGGCACGGCCGGATTCCTCGTCGCGCTGGACGCCGACACCCGCGCCGGGCTCCTGGCGGAGACGACGGGCGTTCTCGCCGGTCTGATCGGCCGCCCCACCACGCCGCTGGCCGACGGCCTGCGCAGGGGCTTGCGGGGCTGAACGCCTCCGCCGTGCCGCCCTGACCCGCAGGCGTCCCGTCGTCCCGCCGGTTCGCCGGTCGCTCCGCGGGTCGCGAGAGCACGGTGGGGATAATCGCCCCGTGGACCTCGAGAACACCTGCCGTGCGTTCGTCGCGGTGAGCGAGAGGCGCAGCTTCACCGGCGGCGCGGCGGCGATCGGCGTGCCACAGCCCGTCGTGAGCCGCCGCGTCGCCGCGCTCGAGACGCACTTCGGTGGGCGTCTGTTCGACCGGACGACGCGCGAGGTGTTCCTCACGGGGCTGGGGAGCCGGCTGCTTCCGGCCGCCCAGCGCGTCGTCGAGGCGGCGGACGACCTGCGGGCGGCGGCGGCGATGCGCGAGGCGCCGCCGCTGCGCCTCGCGATCCCGGAGGACCTCTCGCCGACGGTCACGGCCACGCTCATCGCTGATGCCCGGCAGGCGGGGATCGTGCTGCGGCCGCTGCCTGCCCCTCCGGCGCGACGCGCGGAGATGGTGCGCGACTCGCGCGCGGACGCCGCGCTCGTCGTGGCGACGACGGGTGCGGCGCGCTGGACCGCCCCGCTGGGGTGGGGAGGTGGCGGCCCGGACGGCGGGGCACGGGTGTACCTCGACGAGCTGTCCCCGCGCCGTGGCGACCCCGGACCGCCGCGGCGCGTGTGGGTGACCCCGGAGGACGACAACGCCCTCGTCGGCGACGCCCTGGCCCGGCACGCCGCGGCAGCAGGCTGTCTGCCACGGCAGGTGCGGGTGGCCCCGCTGGTCCCCGCGCTGGCCGCGGTGACGACCAGCGCGGACCTGCTGCTCTGCACCCCGGTGCAGGCGCGCGAGCTGGGGCTCTCCTGGACGTCGCCGGGCGGCCTCGACCTCGCCCGGGCGCACCGTCTGGAGCTGCGGCCCGGCGACCCCGTGACCGCGACCGCCTCGATCGACGCCCTGGCCGAGGCGATCGCGCTCGCTCTCGGCGCCGCGGAGCTCCCCACGTGATCGCGGGAGCCGCCGCGGCGGACGAGGTCCGGCGGGTACGGGACGAGCTCGCCGATGCCGGCCTGACCGCGGGGATCCTCGTCCGCGATCTCGATTCCGGTCGGGAGGTCGGCGTCGACCCGCACCTCGAACTCCCGGTCGCCTCCCTCGTCAAGGTCCCGGTAGCTCTCGCGACGCTCGAGCGGATCCGTCGCCGGGAGCTCGACGCCGCCTCGACGGTGGTGGTCGACCCGGGGCGTGCGACAAGCCCGGGACCGCCGGGCATCACGCGGTTCAGGCACCCGGCGTCAGTGGCCCTCGACGACCTGCTCTACCTGGCCGTCTCGCTGAGCGACAGCAGCGCCTGCGACGCGCTGCTCGCCCTGACCCCTCCCGCCCACGTCAGCCGGGTGCTGCGCGAGCTCCGGGTGCCGGACGTCGAGATCCGGCACGGTCTCGGCGAGCTGGACGACACCCCGGCTGAGGCCCTGGAACACCTCGCGCCGGGCCTCGGGCACGCCTTCGCGGCGCTGGCGAGCACGGCGAGCGGAGGGAGCGTGATCCGGTCGCTCGACGTCTCGGTGTCGACGACCTCCTCGGCGCGCGTGCTGGCGGACCTCCTCGGCGCGGTCTGGGACCCGGACCGGCTGGACCACGCGGTGTCCGGCCGCCTGCGCGAGCTCCTCGCCTCCAACGTGCACCGGCAACGCCTGGCGCCCGAGTTCGACCGCGACTCGTCCACCTGGTCGTCCAAGACGGGCACCGTGCTCAACCTGCGGCACGAGGCAGGGGTCGTCGAGCACGCGGACGGCGGCCGGTTCGTCGTCGTCGTCCTCAGCCGGTCCAGCGCGGCGGCGGGGGCGCAGCCGGCCGCGGAGATGGCGCTCGGTCGTGCCGCTCGCCGGCTGCACGACCTGGTGCGCCGCACCGCGCCCCCGCCACGCCCCACCACGCCCGTGATCCGGGCGGTCCGTCAGAGCAGGTCGAGCGAGCTCCGGTAGTCCGGCACGACGACGCGGGTCCGGGGCGACACGCGTCGGATCGCGGCCACCGTGGCACGCAGCCGGTCGGCCGTCCCGTCGTCCTGCACGGTGGGCGGGTCGGTCGGCGAGGCCTCGAAGTGGTCCCAGTGGACGGGGACGACCAGCCTCGGCCCGCCGAGGACGTCCATGAGCCGGGAGGCGTACTCGCTGGTGACGTCGTTCGCCGGGACCGGCACGGCGACCGCGTCGGGCCGCAGCCCGCGCAACGACACGTCGTCGAAGTCGCTCGCCCCCAGGAGCAGCACGCTGCGGCCCGACGGCGCGCGCAGGAGGTACGCCAGCGTGTCGCCCTCCGGCAGGTCGGCGATGGTCGCGGGGCGCTCCGGCACCGCGTGGCGCACCCCGGGGAACAGCACCCCACCGTTGCCGGACCGGCTGTGCAACGACCGGACGGCGCGGACCACCAGGTCACCCACGACGATCTCCTCGCCGCCCTTGAGCACCGCGAGCTGGTCGTCGGCCACACCGAAGGACCGTGCGAGGTGATATCCCGTCAGGGTGGTGAACACCGTGCCGCCCCGGGTCGCGGCGATGTGCGGGACGTCGCCGAAGTGGTCCCAGTGGGTGTGCGTGACCAGGGTCGCGGTGACCCGGCCTGCCCGGTCGGGCCGCCCCAGCACGTCGTCGATCGCCGCCGGGTCGACCGTGAGCCGCGTGCCGCGGTCGAACAGTCCCTTCCCCAGCCCTGTGTCGAACCGGGTGAGGTAGGGGTCGACCAGCAGGTGGGCGCGCGGCGTGCGGACCTGCCAGCCCGCCACGCCGAGCCAGCGGAACGTCGCGTGGCCGGCCGCACCTCGGTCCGGCACCCGGGGCGCGGCGAGGGCAGGGGCGCCGGTCAGCGCTCCGGCAGCGGCGGTTCCGGCCATGCCGAACAGGGTCCGGCGGCGGACGGTCGGGGTCATGTCGTCTCCTCGGGTCGTCGTGGCCACGACCGTGCCACCCCGCGACCGATGCCCACCAAGACTCGTGGCGGTCGTTTCATGCGCGTCGGGTATGGGTGTCCGGTCGGTGCCGCGCGGACGTGTCCGCGCCTCCGGCGCTGCACTCCCTACACTCGCCCGGTGCGTCGTGTGCTGAGCCGTTGGGTGGACCCGTTCGTCGTCACGCTGGTCGTGGTGATGGTGCTGGGGCTGGTGGTGCCCGTCGGCCCGGGGGTGCAGCAGGTCGTCGACGTCGCGGCCGACGTCGCGGTGACGATCCTGTTCCTCGTCTACGGCGCGCGCCTGTCGACCCGCGAGGTGTGGGCCGGGCTGCGCAACTGGCGCCTGCAGGGCGGCATCCTCGTCGCCACGTACGTGCTGTTCCCGGTGCTCGGCCTCGTCGTCGCGTGGGCGATCGCCCCGCTGGTCGGCGCGCCGCTCGCCGCCGGGATGCTCTACCTGTCGCTGCTGCCGTCGACGGTGCAGTCGTCGGTGGCGTTCACGTCCGTGGCGCGCGGCAACGTCGCGGGCGCGATCTGCGGCGCCACCGTGTCCAACGTGCTCGGCATGGTGCTCACCCCGCTGCTGGTGCTGTGGCTCATGACCGACGCCGACGGCGGAGCAGGCGCCACGGCCGGGCACGGCCTCGACGGGCTGCAGACCGTGCTCCTGCAGCTCCTGCTCCCGTTCGTCGTGGGTCAGCTGCTGCAGCCGTGGGTGGGCGACTGGGTCCGCGCCCGCCGCTGGCTCACCCTGTCCGTCGACCGCGGGACCATCCTCGTCGTCGTGTTCTCGGCCGTCGCGGCGGCGAGCTCCGCGGGCGTGTGGGCCGGCACCTCCGCCTGGGCGATCGTCGTGCTGCTCGGGGTGAGCGGGGTGTTCCTGGCGATCATGCTCGGGCTCACGTGGTGGGGCGGAGCCGCGCTCAAGCTGCCCGTCGAGGACCGGATCGCGCTGCTCATGTGCGGGTCCAAGAAGTCGCTCGCCACCGGCCTCCCCATGGCGAGCGTGCTGTTCCCGGTCGCCGCGGCCGGCGTCATCGCCGTCCCGGTGATCATCTTCCACCAGCTCCAGCTCGTGGTCTGCGCCGTGCTCGCCCGCCGCCTCGCCCTGCGGGACTGAGCAACGGGGCGGCTGCGAGCATCCCGGCCCCCGGCCTAGCGTCGTGGCATGGCCGAGGACGACGACGGCGAGCGGTGGTCGCAGGACGTCACCGAGCACTCCGACGCGCTCGACCTGGAGGACGACGTCTTCGCCGGGGACGACCCGGCGCGCATCGCCGCGTCCCTGAAGCGGTCCGCCGAGGCGAGCGACCGACGCAAGGGCTCGGCGTACCAGTCGGCCATGTCGATGCTGACGTTCTCCGTCAACCGGGCCGGGAAGAACCTCCCCGCGGCGCAGCGCGACGTCCTCGAGCGCGCGAAGGACGAGCTGAGCAGGGCGTTCGGACGCGACTGATCGGCCGTGGCGCTCAGGGGAACGTGACCCCGGTGAGCTCCTCCGACAGTGCCCACAGGCGCGCGGCGTCGTCGGCGCTGCGCAGCGGGGCCCAGGGCCGCTGCGGCCCGGGCGGGCCGCCGAGGTGTCCCGGCCAGCGCGGGCCGTAGAAGCCGCCGTCGCGCGCCTCGGCCGAGGCGACCGCGAGGAGCGCGGGAAGCGCGGCGCTCTCGACGGTCCCCACGACGAGGCCGCGCGCGGAGAGCCAGCGGATGACGCGCACCGCCCGGGTGTCCCCGGCGCGGCCGACCTCGGGCCGCGCGGCGAGCAGGCTCGTCGGGGCCACGCCGGGGTGCGAGACGTTGCTCGTGACGCCCCAGCCGGCGGCCGCGCTGCGGCGGGCGAGCTCGAGGCCGAACAGCCCGCAGGCGATCTTCGACCGGTCGTAGGAGCGGCGGCCGTCGTACCGGCGCTCCGCGTTCGGGTCGTCCCACAGGATCGCGCCGCGGCGGGCGGCGACGCTCGACTGCGTCGTGACGCGGGCCCGCCCCGCCCGGAGCAGCGGCAGCAGGTGGGCGGTGAGCGCGAAGTGGCCGAGGTGGTTCGTGCCGAGCTGCAGCTCGAAGCCGTCGGCGGTGACCTGCCGCTCCGGCGGGGTCATGACCCCCGCGTTGTTGACCAGCAGGTGGATCGGCTCGCCCGCGCCCTCGAGGGTGTCCGCCAGCGCCGCGACCGACGCGAGGGACGCCAGGTCCAGCTCGTGGAGGACGAGCCGCGCCCCCGGGTGCCGCGCGCGGATCCGCTCGACGGCCGCCGCGCCCTTGCGCGGGTTGCGCACCGGCAGCAGGACCTCTGCCCCGGCCCCCGCCAGCCGGGTCGCGATCCGCAGGCCGACGCCGTCGCTCGCGCCGGTCACCAGCGCGCGCCGTCCGGTGAGATCAGGCAGGGCGAGGTCGGGGAGGACGGGGTCGCGCTCGGTGCGTGTCATGCGCCCCACGGTGCCCGACGGCGCGGGGGTGATCCAGGGTCCGACGATCCGTGGCTGGGCTGTCCGCCCCCTAGACTGTGCCGCACGCACCGGACGACGACGTCGGGAGGTCGCGGTGGAACGCTCGGCCACGTCGATGGCCCGCGGGGACGGGGCCCGCGCGGCAGGCGTGCGTCGTGACCCCCGCAGCGTGCGCGCGGCGTACGAGCGCTTCCTCGGCACGGGCGAGCCGCCCGGAGGCATCGACCCCGTCGTCGCCGACTCGTGGCGCCGCTCCCTGCGCAGCGGCGTCGACCCGGACACCCCGCACCCGCAGGTCGCGCTCGGCGACAGCGAGCTCGCCGCCTACCGCGCCGCCCACCCGCTCGCCGCCGTCATGCCGGTGGTGCGCGAGCTCGTGGTCGACGGCGCGGCGGACGACGGCCTGGTGGTCGCCGTCTCCGACGAGATCGGCCGCCTGCTCTGGGTGGAGGGCAACCGCCGGCTGCGCGGCACGGTCGACCGGGTGGGGTTCGTCGAGGGCGCGGTGTGGGGCGAGGAGAGCGTCGGCACCAACGCGCCGGGGACGGCCCTCGCGACCCGCCGCGCCGTCCAGGTGATCGGCGCCGAGCACTTCTCGCGCCCCGTGCAGGAGCTCAGCTGCGCGGCCGCACCCATCCGCGACCCCCGCACCGGACGCGTGCTGGGCGTCCTCGACGTCACCGGTCGGCGGGCCGCGGCGACGCACGTCGTGCTGTCGCTCGTGCGGGCCACCGTCGCCACCGTGGAGCGCGAGCTCGCGACCCGCGCCGCCGCGGCCCCGCACCCGTCCGGCGTCGCGCCGGTCGACCTCCGCGTGCTCGGCCGCCCGCTGCTGCGGACGCCCGCGGGGGAGCGGCCGCTGTCCCTGCGGCACGCCGAGATCCTGCTGCTGCTCGCGGAGCACCCGCGGGGCCTGGCCGCCGACGAGCTCGCCGTGCTGCTGCACCCCGGCGAGCTGTCCGACGTCACCGTGCGGGCCGAGGTCTCGCGGCTGCGGCACGTCGTCGGCGCGCTGCTCGCCGGGTCGCGCCCCTACCGGCTCGCCCGCCCCCTGCGCACCGACGCGGGCGACGTGCGCGCGGCCCTCGCCGCCGGCGACGTCCGCGCCGCCGTCGTCGCCTACGCGCCGCTGCTGCCGCGGTCCGTCGCCCCCGGCGTCGAGCAGCTGCGGGCGGAGCTCTCCGCCGAGGTGCGCGCCGCCGTCCTCGCCGCCGGCGACCCCGACGCCCTGGACGCCTGGGTGCGCGGGGCCGACGGCGCCGACGACCACGCCGCCTGGACCCGCCTGCTCGACGTCGCCCCGGCCGGCAGCCCGCAGGCCGTGCGCGCCCGCGCCCGTGCCGGGCTGCTCGACACCGAGCTGAGCTGAGCGGTCAGCAGCGCTCGAGCGCGCCCTCGAGGTCGTCGCCGGGGCAGACGCTGCGGCTCCACGTGCCCGGCCCGTAGGTGTCGCCTGACGTGTCGTGGAAGATCTCGAGGCCGCCGCCCCCGACACGGTAGTAGGTGAACGTCGGGTCGCCCTCGGTGGTCGGAGTCATCACCGTGAGCTCGGCCCCGGACTCCCACGCCGCGTCGAGGCAGTCACGCGCGTCGGCGGGGATCCCGCCGCCCTGCACGCCGTGCTCGACCTCGCCGCAGGAGGTGCGCTGCTCCCGGAGGACGAACTGGGACCGGGCGAGCGCGCCGGGCGTGAGCACGAAGACGCCCACCACCACGGCGAGCACCACTCCCGCGCCGATCAGCAACCGCGACCTGCCGCGCATCGACGCCCCCGTACCGTCGCGGGCCGGCTCCCGGCCCTCCGCCGATCCTGCGGTCCGCTCGGGCCAGGGTCCAGCCCGGGACCTCGTGCGGGCCGCACTGCAACGGAACTGCAACCCTGCGCCTCCTACCGTCGCGTCCATCGCGGCGCGACGAGGCGCCGCACGTGCGAGGAGGCAGCATGACCGTCTACGCAGCCCCCGGTCAGCCCGGGGCGGTCGCCGAGTACCGCGCCCGGTACGACCACTGGATCGGCGGCGAGTACGTCCCGCCCGCGAGCGGGCAGTACTTCGAGAACCCCAGCCCGGTCACCGGGCAGACCTTCACCGAGGTGGCCCGCGGCAACGCCGAGGACATCGAGCGCGCCCTGGACGCCGCCCACGGCGCGGCGCCCGCGTGGGGGCGTACGTCCGTCACGGAACGGGCGAACGTGCTCCACAGGATCGCCGACCGGATGGAGGCGAACCTCGAGAAGATCGCCGTCGCGGAGACGTGGGAGAACGGCAAGCCCGTCCGCGAGACGCTCGCCGCCGACATCCCGCTCGCCATCGACCACTTCCGCTACTTCGCCGGCGCCATCCGCGCCCAGGAGGGGTCGATCTCGGAGATCGACGAGGACACCGTCGCGTACCACTTCCACGAGCCGCTCGGCGTCGTCGGGCAGATCATCCCGTGGAACTTCCCGATCCTCATGGCCACGTGGAAGCTGGCGCCGGCGCTCGCGGCGGGCAACGCCGTCGTGCTCAAGCCGGCCGAGCAGACGCCGGCGTCGATCCTGTTCCTCATGGACCTCATCGGCGACCTGCTGCCGCCCGGCGTCGTCAACGTCGTCAACGGCTTCGGCGTCGAGGCGGGCAAGCCGCTCGCGTCGAGCTCGCGCATCCGCAAGATCGCGTTCACGGGCGAGACCACGACCGGCCGCCTGATCATGCAGTACGCGTCGCAGAACATCATCCCGGTCACGCTGGAGCTGGGCGGCAAGAGCCCGAACATCTTCTTCTCGGACGTCGCGTCGGCCAGGGACGACTACTACGACAAGGCGCTCGAGGGGTTCACGATGTTCGCCCTCAACCAGGGGGAGGTGTGCACCTGCCCGTCGCGCGCGCTCATCCAGGCCGACATCTACGACCAGTTCCTGGGCGACGCCCTGGAGCGCACGAGGGCGGTCAAGCAGGGCAACCCGCTGGACACCGAGACGATGATCGGCGCGCAGGCGAGCAACGACCAGCTCGAGAAGATCCTGTCGTACATCGACATCGGCAAGGCGGAGGGCGCCAAGGTCCTCACGGGCGGGCACCGGGCCGAGCTCGACGGCGACCTGGCGGGCGGTTACTACGTGACGCCCACCGTGTTCGAGGGCAAGAACTCCATGCGGATCTTCCAGGAGGAGATCTTCGGGCCGGTCGTGTCCGTGACGGAGTTCGCGGACTTCGACGACGCCATGAAGATCGCCAACGACACCCTCTACGGCCTGGGCGCCGGCGTCTGGTCCCGGCAGGGCGAGACGGCGTACCGCGCCGGCCGCACGATCGAGGCCGGGCGCGTCTGGACGAACTGCTACCACGCGTACCCCGCGGCGGCGGCGTTCGGCGGGTACAAGGGCTCGGGCGTCGGGCGCGAGAACCACAAGATGATGCTCGACCACTACCAGCAGACCAAGAACCTCCTGGTCAGCTACTCGGGCCAGAAGCTCGGGTTCTTCTAGACCGATGACCGACGACACGATCTCCCGTGTCGCCGTGACCGACGCCGCGGCCGGGCTCCTCGCCCGGCTGCGGCGTCAGCACGGCGAGCTGATGTTCCACCAGTCCGGCGGCTGCTGCGACGGGTCCAGCCCGATGTGCTACCCGGACGGCGACTTCCTGCTGGGCGACGCCGACGTGCACCTGGGCGACCTGCGCCTCGTCGACGGGCCGGACGACGCACCCGGCGCGACGGGGGAGGAGTTCACCGTGCCGGTGTGGATGAGCCGCGCCCAGTTCGAGTACTGGCAGCACACGCACCTGACGATCGACGTCGTGCCCGGCCGCGGCGCCGGGTTCAGCGTCGAGGCGCCCGAGGGCGTGCGGTTCCTCATCCGCTCGCGGCTGCTCACCGACGCGGAGTGGGCGGCGCTGCCGGCCCGCGGGTAGCTCAGAGGGCGGCGAACCGGCCGACGGCGACGAACACGGCGAGCGCGAGCAGGACGACGTTCACCGGCACGCTCCTGCCCTCGCCGAGGCGCAGGTGCAGCGGGATCGCGCCGACCTGCGTGACGGCGAGGCCGACGGCGGCGATCGGGGTCAGCACGGGCGCGACGCCCGTGGCCCAGGGCAGGACCACGCCGACGGCGCCGATCACCTCGAGCCAGGCGAGCACCCGCACGGCGGCGAGCCGCTCGGGGGTGACCCAGCGCATCTGCTCCTGGAGCGCGGCCGCGGGCCGCAGGGCCTTCCCGAGCCCGGCCATGAGGAACATGGCGGCGAGCAGGCCGGAGGCGATCCACAGGGCGAGGTTCATGCTGCATCCTTCGGGGGGTCCGGCCGGTGACGACCCGTCTGGTCGGTCACTCTTTGTGCCTGGCAGCATGATGGGTAATCATGGGTGGGCGTACAAAAGGCACACCCGTGTGCCTCAGGCACATCGGACGGAGCGGGGATGGCGACGACGGAGCAGGTCGGGCACGTGCCGGGACGCCCGGTGCTGGGTGCGTCGTGCCACGCCGACGAGGCCACGAGCGAGGTCCGCGCCGTCCTCGACCGCGTGGGCGACAAGTGGAGCACCCTCGTGCTGGGGACGCTCGCGCCCGGCCCCCGGCGGTTCACGGAGCTGCTGCACGGCATCGAGGGCATCTCGCAGCGGATGCTCACGCTCACGCTGCGCCAGCTCGAGCGGGACGGGCTCGTGAGCCGCACGGTGCACGCCGTCGTGCCCCCGCGCGTCGACTACGCGCTCACCGACCTGGGGGCGACGCTCCTGCCGCCGGTCGTCGCGCTGGTGGAGTGGGCGTTCGCTCACACGGACGCCATCCGGGAGCACCGCGAGGCCTACGACGCGGCGCGCGCCGAGGGCTGACGGGCGCCGTCGGCCAGGTCACCAGCCGGCGAACCGTCCGACGGCGACGAACGCGGCGGCCAGCAGCAGGAGCACGTTGACCCACAGCTGCGCGAGCTCGCGGCGGCGCACGTGCACCGCGATCGCCAGCGCCTGCAGCACGACGAGGCAGGTCGCCGCGGTCGGGGTCAGCCATGGCTGGACGTCGGTGGCCAGCGGGAGGATCAGGCCCAGCGCGCCCGCGATCTCCGCCAGGCCGATGAGCCGCACCACGACGACCGGGAAGTCGTCCACCCACCCCATGGCAGTGCGGAGCCGGTCGCGTCGGCGGGTCAGCTTGGCGACGCCCACCGCCAGGTAGAGCGCCGCCAACAGTGCGGCGGCGACCCACAGTCCGATGTTCATCCGTGCCTCCTCGCGGCAGAAGCTCGTCGGCGGGGCGGCGGCGGTGCCTGGGGTCGTGCACGGTGCGGAGCGGCGACGCCGTCGTGCCTGCTGGGAACCTAGCGCGGGGACAGCGTGACCGGAACGACCTCGCCCGTGGTGTCGGAGGGTCGGCGCCCGATATGTTCTCCCGGTGACCCGAGAGACCCTCCCCTCCCTGTCGGCCCTGCCCGCGTGGCTCGTGCCGTCCGTGTACCTCCACTGGTCGGCCGACTGGCTGACGGAGTCCGTCGCGATCGCGACCCGGTCGCCGGAGCACCGGCTGCCGGCCGGTCCGGACGGCCCGCAGCGGGGGGACGTCGTCGTCACCGTGCTCGGCGACGCCGGCGTGGTCGCCGCCGTCGAGCTCATGGGTGCCAGCGACGGCGAGAGCTGGGTGAGCGACGACCTCTTCGGCCCGGACCGCCCGATCGTGTGGGCCGACCTGTTCGAGGGCGCCGACACCTACACGGGCACGTCCGGCTGGCTGCCACCCGAGCACGCGCGGCTCGTGCTCGACGGCGTCGCGGAGCAGTTCCGCGGCGGCCCCGTGCACACGCTGGACCCGGGCGACTGCGGCGCCGGCGCCACCGCGCCCGACGTGCACGCCCTGCGCATCCTGGGCCACCGCGCCGTGACGGGCTGGTCGATGCGCCGCGAGGAGCGCTGCGCCACCTGCGAGCGGTTCGTCGACGTGCACCGCATGCAGGCGCACGACGACGGCGCGGTCCGCCTCGGCACCACGACCGCGGGCGGGCGCACCCTCGAGCAGCTCGTGCGCGATGTGCACCTGCTGTGCGGCCAGTGCCACGACCTGCTGCACGCGCACACCGTGGCGTCGCAGCGCGCGCGGATGCGCCCCCAGTGCCCGGGCTGCGGCGCGCGGGGCAAGACCAAGCGGATCGTGTGGGGCATGACCTTCCAGGACGACGTGATGAACGCCGAGCCGGACGTCGTCTACGGCGGCTTCGAGGTGCCCGTGCCCACGCCCGAGTGGTACTGCACCGAGTGCCACGCGAACTTCGCGAGCAGCGTCATCGCGTCGCGCGCGCTCACGCCGGCGGACCGGGGCGGCGCGAACGCCCTGCCGGCGACCGGGTCGCTCACCGTGGTGCCCGACCTGCCGGAGGACGAGCCCGCGGCCTGAGCTCAGGCCGCGGCCGGCGCGGTGGCGCGCCGTCGCCGGCGCACGAGCCCGTGCTCCGCGGGCGGGACGAAGGGTGCGAGCAGCAGCGGCATGCCGGCCTCCAGCGGGGTGCGGTCGGCCTTGCGCCCGTTGCACGTCTCGCACGCGGCGACGAGGTTGAGCCACGACGAGTCGCCGCCACGGGAGCGCGGGACCACGTGGTCGACCGTCTCCGCGGGTCCGCCGCAGTAGGCGCACGCGCCGTCGCGACGCTTCACGCCGTCCTTCGTGACCGCCGGCCGGCCCGCGCTGCGGTACCGCCAGCGCATCGCGACGTACCGCACCAGGCGCAGCACGCGGGGCATCGGGTAGGGGCCGAAGCGGTGGCCCTCCACCGCCTCCTCGACGACCGCGACCTCGCGGACGAGCATCGTGATGGCGTGCTTGACCGACACGCGGTGCAGGGGCTCGTAGCCCGCGTTGAGCACCAGGACATCGGCCACGGCCCCGCTCCCTCCAGCTCGTCCGACCGGCGGATCCGGTAGCGTGTGTGAATCCGGTCACAGCATGCTGCCGAGGTGAAAGTATGCCGCCGAGGCGCGGAAGTCCAGGGCAAAGGTCGGCCGGGCGGTCGATGACGGAGGATGCCGTGCGGCTGAGCGTCAACATCTTCACCTCGCTCGACGGGGTGGTGCAGGGCCCCGGAGGGCCCGAGGAGGACACCCGCGGCGGCTTCACCGAGGGCGGCTGGTTCGTCCCGTTCACCACGGACCCGGTGTTCGGGGAGGTCGTGGACGGGTGGTTCGCGGAGGTCGACGCCTTCCTGCTCGGCCGCACCACCTACGACATGTTCTGGGCGTCGTGGGGGCAGGTCACCGACCCGGACGACGCCCTCGCCGCGCGCATCGACGCCGGCCCCCGCTACGTCGTCTCCTCGACCCTGCGCGACCCGGAGTGGGCCGGGACGACCGTGATCGACCCCGCCGACGACGCCGACCTGGCCGCCCGGGTGCAGGAGCTCAAGGACGGCCCGGACGGCGAGCTGCAGGTGCACGGCAGCGCGCGCCTCGCGAGCACGCTGCACGACCTGGGGCTCGTGGACGTCTGGCGGCTCGTCGTCGCGCCCGTCGTCGTCGGCTCCGGCGCGCGCCTGTTCGACGACGGCGCCGCGCCGTCCGGGTTCGCCGTCACGCGGTCGCGGATCGGCGAGAGCGGGCTGGTGTTCCTGGACCTCGAGCCGCGGCCGCTGCGGCACGGCACCGCCGACGTCGTCGACGGCAGCCAGTCCGTCCGCGTGGAGGACTGAGCTCACGCGTCGTCCAGCGCCAGCGGCCGCACCTGTCCGCCGGCGGCGACGAAGAACCCGCGCAGCCGCACGTCCTGGGCGTCGGTCTGCTCGCGCAGGTCGCGGTTCCAGGCGCGGTCGTCGGCCGTGAGCGTCGCGTCGCCGGGCCGCTCGAGCACGACGACGGCGCTGCCGCCGGGTGCCTCGTCGTCGACGACGCTGCGCAGCACGGTGCCCAGGCCGACGAGGGCGGCGGGGTCGGGCCGGCGGGGCACGTCGTCGATGGGCAGCGCGAGCCCGAGGAGCCGGTCGTCGGCGTCGAGCCAGGTGACGGTGAGCGTGCGCCGTCGTGGGTGGACGCCTCCCGCCAGGAAATGGGCGAGCTCCAGCAGCTCGGCGTCGTCGGCGACCTCGTCGCCCGGGCGGAACGGGGTGATGGTGTCCATGCGCCGTCACCCTGCCGCACCCGGACGACCGCCCGCCGGGGTTATCCACAGGCCGCCGCGCCCCGTTGCCGAACAGGCGGTTGACACCGTCATCGCGGTCCCACGGGGCCCATCACGGTGTCGACCGCCTGCTCGGCGGTCAGGGGGCGAGCGTCTCGGCCAGCTCCGTGCGGCCCAGGAACTGGGCCCAGCCGGCCGGCGTCGTCCCGAAGCGTGCGTCGACGGCGCTGGGGTCGGCGCCGTGGTCGAGCAGCAGCCGGGCATCGTCCGGGGTGCCGGTGGTCGCCGCGTAGTGCAGCGCCGTGGAGCCGTCGTCGGCCGCGACGGTGACCGGGAAGCCGCGCTCCGCGAGCGACCGCACCGCGTCCCAGCGGCCGAGCCCCGCCAGCTCGACGAGCAGCGTCGGGTGCCGGTCGGGCAGGTCGCCCAGGCCGCCGTCGAGCCGGAGCATCCGCTCGAGGTCGGCCGCGCTGCCCCCGAGCGCCGTCGCGACGACGGGGTCGCGGCGCTCGCGCTGCGCGCGGTAGAGGTCGCGCAGCAGGCAGATCTCGGCGCCGTGCGCCATCGCCTCGCGGTTGAGGTGCACGACGAGCGCGGCGAGCGAGTCGTCCGCGTAGGGCCCGCCGCGAGGCCCGAGCGGCTCGGCGAGCGCGTCGTCGTCGAGCCGCGACAGGTGGTCGCGCCACAGCTCGTACCCCTCGCGCAGCAGGCCGAGGCCGCCGGCGGCGGTCAGCGGCAGCGGCTCCGGCCAGTGCCGCGCGTCGAACATGTCGGCGTCGGCCGGGGCGGTCGTCGGCCCGAAGAGCGCGCGGCCGCGCGTGCCCCAGACGTCGCGGCCCAGGTGCGCGGCACGCCACGCGATCGTCGTCACCGGCGGCACGGGCGGGTCCACCGGCGTCAGCTCGATCCGGACCGTGCCGCCGTCGTCGCGCCGCAGGCTCCACGCCCCGTCGACCGGCTCCCAGAGGTACTCGTCGTCGGTCAGCCCTTGCAGCCGCGGCCACAGGTGCGCGTCCCAGTAGAACTCGACCTGGCCCAGCAGGAGCGTGCGCAGCGTCGTCGCCATCCCCCGATCCTGCCCGAGGCGACGCCGAACAGGCGGTTGACACCGTGATCGGGCCCGACGGGCTGCGATGACGGTGTCAACCGCCTGTTCGGCGACCGACCGGAGGGCGGTCAGCCCGCGAGGTAGCGGGCGTAGGCGCCGGTGGTGAGGAACGGCGGGAACTCCTCGCCGAGGGCCACCTCGCGGAACAGCGCCGCGGCGTCCTCGAAGCGGTCGCCGGCGGACCGCGGGAGGCCGCGCAGGACGTCGCGCAGCACGGCCTCGCAGCGCACGCGGGTGATGGGCAGGCCGTCCTCCGTCGTCGTGCCGGACGCGACCCACTGCCACACCTGCGACCGGGAGATCTCAGCCGTGGCCGCGTCCTCCATGAGGTGGTCGATCGCCGCCGCGCCGGTGCCGCGCAGCCACGACTCGATGTAGCGCAGCCCCACGGACACGTTCGTCCGGAGCCCGGCCGCCGTGACGGTGGCGCCCCCGCGCCGCGCCGAGGCGACGTCGAGCAGCTCGGCCTGGCCCACCTCGACGTCGTCGCGCAGGCGGTCGACCTGGTTCTCGCGCTCGCCGAGCACCTCGTCGAACGCGCCGCGCGCCACCTCGACCAGGTCGGGGTGGGCCACCCAGGTGCCGTCGAAGCCGTCGTGGGCCTCGCGCGTCTTGTCGGCCCACACCTGCTCGACGGCGCGCTCGGTCACCTCGGGGGAGCGGCGGTCGGGGATGAAGGCGCTCATGCCGCCGATGGCGTGCGCCCCGCGCTTGTGGCACGTGGCGACGAGCAGCTCGGTGTACGCCCGCATGAACGGCGCGGTCATCGTGACCTGCCCGCGGTCGGGCAGCACGTACGACGACCCCCGCTTCCGGAAGCACTTGATCACGCTGAACAGGTAGTCCCAGCGGCCGGCGTTGAGGCCGGCGCAGTGGTCGCGCAGCTCGTAGAGGATCTCCTCCATCTCGAACGCGGCGGGCAGCGTCTCGATGAGCACCGTCGCGCGGATCGTGCCCCGCGGGATGCCGAGCGCGTCCTGGGCCGCCTCGAACACCTCGTTCCACAGCCGCGCCTCGCGGTACCCCTCCAGCTTCGGCAGGTAGAAGTACGGTCCGCGCCCGCGGGAGACCAGCTCGTGGGCGTTGTGGAACAGGTACAGGCCGAAGTCGACCAGCGAGCCCGACGCCGGCTGCGTCGACCCGTCGGGGCCGGTGTACGCCAGGTGCGACTCGAACAGGTGCCACCCGCGGGGCCGGAACACGATGGTCGGCAGCTCGGTGAGGTCCGTCGACCGGAGCGCGTACTCCTTGCCCGCCGGGTTGGTGAACGTCAGCGTGCCGCGGATCGCGTCGTGCAGGGCGAGCTGCCCCTCCACGACGTTGCGCCACGTCGGGGACTGCGCGTCCTCGGCGTCGGCCAGCCAGCACCGGGCGCCGGAGTTGAGCGCGTTGATCGTCATCTTCGGGTCCGTCGGGCCCGTGATCTCCACGCGGCGGTCGCTCAGCCCCGGCGCGCCGGCCGCGCCCGCCACCCGCCAGGACGGGTCGTCGCGCACGGGCCGGGTGGCGGGGTGGAAGTCCGGGTCCTCGCCGTCCGCGACGCTCCGCATCCGCCGCTGCCGCTCCAGCAGCAGCGCGGTGCGGTCGTCGGCGAACCGGTCGTGCAGCATCGCCAGGAACGCCAGCGCCTCCGGGGTGAGGATCTCCTCGTCGCGCGCCTCCAGCGGGGCGGTGACGGTGAGGTGCCCCTCCGCGAGCGACGTCCCGCCCCAGACGAACGGGTCGGTCGCCGTGTCGGCGAGCGGCGTGCCGACGGCGGGCGCGACGGCCGGCACGGGAGCGGTGCGCGGGGCGGTGGTCGGGGACGTGAGCGTGGTCATGGCGTGCCTCCGGTCTGTCGGGGCTGGTCGGGCGGAACGGGTGGGGAGGGTCAGAGCTGCGGGGCTCTCAGAACTGCGCGGCCTCGGTGGAGCCCGCGAGCGCGAGGGTGGCGGCGTCGGGGTTGAGCGCCGTCGACACGCGGTCGAAGTAGCCGGTGCCGACCTCGCGCTGGTGCTTGGTCGCGGTGTAGCCGCGCTCCTCGGCGGCGAACTCGGCCTCCTGGAGCCGCACGTAGGCGGACATCTGCTCGCGGGCGTAGCCGTGGGCGAGGTCGAACATCGAGTAGTTGAGGGCGTGGAAGCCGGCCAGGGTGATGAACTGGAAGCGGAATCCCATGGCGCCCAGCTCGCGCTGGAACTTCGCGATCGTGTCGTCGTCCAGGTGCTTCTTCCAGTTGAACGACGGCGAGCAGTTGTACGCCAGCATCTGGTCGGGGAAGTCGGCCTTGACGGCCTCCGCGAACGTCCGCGCGAGCTCGAGGTCCGGGGTGCCGGTCTCCATCCAGATGAGGTCGGCGTACGGGGCGTAGGCCTTGGCCCGCGCGATGCACGGCTCGACGCCGTTGCGCACCTCGTAGAAGCCCTCGCCCGTGCGTCCTCCGGTGAGGAACGGGCGGTCGCGCTCGTCGACGTCGGACGTGATCAGCGTGGCCGCCTCGGCGTCGGTGCGGGCGATGACGACGCTCGGCACGTCGGAGACGTCGGCCGCGAGGCGCGCCGCGTTGAGGGTGCGCACGTGCTGCTGGGTGGGGATGAGCACCTTGCCGCCCAGGTGACCGCACTTCTTCTCGCTGGCGAGCTGGTCCTCCCAGTGCACGCCCGCGGCACCCGACGCGATCATCGACCGCATCAGCTCGTACGCGTTGAGCGGGCCGCCGAAGCCGGCCTCGGCGTCCGCGACGATCGGGGCGAGCCAGTCGCGCGTCGGGGCGCCGTTCTCGGAGACGTCGATCTGGTCGGCGCGCAGCAGCGCGTTGTTGATGCGGCGCACGACGGCGGGCACGGAGTTCGCCGGGTACAGGGACTGGTCGGGGTAGGTCTGGCCTGCGAGATTCGCGTCGCCGGCCACCTGCCAGCCCGAGAGGTAGATGGCCTGGAGCCCGGCCTTCACCTGCTGCACGGCCTGGTTGCCGGTGAGCGCGCCGAGCGCGTTGATGAAGTCCTCCTCGTGCAGCTGGCGCCACAGCCGCTCGGCGCCGCGGCGGGCCAGCGTGAACTCCTCGCCGACCGACCCGCGCAGCGCGACGACGTCCTCCGCGGTGTAGTCACGGCTGATGCCGTCCCAGCGCGGGTCGGCGGCCCACTGCTCGGCGAGCTGCGTGGCCGTCTGGGCCTGGTCGCCGGCGCGGGTGGTGCTGCGGGAGTCGAGGATGGCGGTCATGTCGAGCCTCTTTCGTGTGTCTCGGTCGTCGGTGGCGGTGCCGATGACCACGACCCTCGCGCGCCGCGCCACCCCGCGGCCAGGAATTCTGAGGAGAAATTCCGGGGTTCTTCTCCTGGACGGAAGGTGTGGCACGTGTCACCCTCGAGCATGGCCATCTCGACCGATTCCGCGCCCGGTACCCGGGACGACGCCACGCTGCCGCACGGCATCCCCATCGGCCAGGAGGCGGACGCGCTGACGATCGGCCGCCGCATCCGGCACCTGCGCACCCGCCGCGGCATGACCCTGGAGCAGCTCGGAGAAGCCATCGGACGTGCGCCGTCGCAGGTCTCCATGCTCGAGAACGGCAAGCGCGAACCCACGATCGCGCGCCTGCAGGCCGTGGCCCGCGCCCTCGGCGCCACGGTCGAGGACCTGCTCTCCGCCGAGCCGCCGTCGCACCGCGACGCCCTGGAGATCGAGCTGGAGCGCGTGCAAAGGGGCTCGCTCTTCTCCGCGCTGGGCGTGCGTCCTGTGAAGGTGGGCAAGTCCCTCCCGTCGGACGCGCTCGAGGCGATCGTCGGTCTGCAGCGCGAGCTGGAGCGGCTGCACTCCGAGCGCGCGCTGACCCCCGAGGAGGCGCGCCGGGCCAACACCGAGCTGCGCGCGGACATGCGCGCGCAGGACAACTACTTCCCCGACCTGGAGATCGTCGCGCGCGGGCTGCTCGACGACGTCGGGCACGGGCGGGGACCGCTGCCGCAGCGCGCGGTGGGGGAGCTGGCCGCCCACCTGGGCTTCTCGATCCACTACGAGCCGGACCTGCCGCAGTCCACGCGCGCGGTGATCGACCAGCTCCACCGCCGGGTCTACCTGCCGAGCAACGGGATCCGCGGCAGGTCCGAGGCGCGCTCGGCGGTGCTCCAAGCCCTCGCCTCGCACGTGCTGGAGCACGCCGAGCCGCGCGACTACCGCGAGTTCCTGCGCCAGCGCGTCGAGGCCAACTACCTGTGCGCGGCGCTCCTGGTGCCCGAGCGGGAGGCGGTCAAGCAGCTCCGCGAGGCGAAGGAGCGGCGGTCGATCTCGCTGGAGGACCTGCGCGACGCGTTCGCCGTCTCCTACGAGACGGTGGCCCACCGCTTCACGAACCTGGCGACCCGGCACCTGGGCATCCCGGTGCACTTCATGAAGGTTCACGAGTCGGGGGCGATCCACAAGGCGTACGAGAACGACGGCGTGCGGTTCCCCGCCGACCCGCTGGGCACCGTGGAGGGGCAGCACGTGTGCCGCCACTGGACCGCCCGCGTGGTGTTCGGCATCGCCGACCGGCTCAGCCCGTACTACCAGTACACGGACACCCCGACGGGTACCTACTGGTGCACGTCCCGCGTGCAGGACACGCCCGACGGGCGGTTCTCCGTGAGCGTCGGCGTGCCGTACGCGCAGGTCAAGTGGTTCCTGGGCCGGGAGACGACGGCGCGCAGCACGTCGCGCTGCCCCGACGAGAGCTGCTGCCGGAGGCCGGCCGAGCCGCTCGCCCGCCGCTGGGTCGGGCACGCGTTCCCGAGCGCCCGCCCGCACGCGTCCATGCTCGCGGCGATGCCGTCCGGCGCGTTCCCGGGCGTCGACACCACCGAGGTCTACGAGTTCCTGGAGCGGCACGCGCCGCTCGCCGACTGACGCCGAGCAGGCGGTTGCGCACGTTCTCAGCGGTCATTCGGCGCCTCACCGCCTGCTCGGCGGGAGGGGGGACTGCTCAGTCGTGCCAGGCGCCGACCCACTCGTCCCAGCTCGGGCCGTCGCCGAGCCCGACGTCGTCGCGTGCCCCCGCCCGCAGGCCGGCCAGGACGAGCCGGAGGTAGCGCAGGTGCAGGGCGTCCGCCTCGGCGCGAGGAAAGGGGAGCGTCGGGCGCAGGTGCAGCAGCAGCTGCATGACGTCGGCGGTGGTGAAGCCGGCAGGCAGCAGGTCCGCGGCGCGGTCGTAGGCGACCAGGCGCTCGAGCCCCACGCGCAGGTCGCGCGTCGCGGCGGCCAGGTCGTCGGGGAGCGGCCCGCCGTTTCCCGGGGGGCGCAGCAACGGCCCGGTGGCCTCGGTGATCTGCCGCGCGAGGAAGGTGCCGACCGCGCCGTCCTCGGGCACGGGTCCGGACCCGAACCGGTCGGCGACCTCGGCCGCCAGGCGTGCCGCCTCGCGCACGGCCTGCACGTGCAGCGCCTCGACGAGCGCCTCCTTGGTCGGGTAGCGGCGGTACACCGAACCCACACCGACGCCGGCGTGCCGGGCGACGTCGGCCATCGACGCGCCGTGGCCCTGCGCCGCGAAGACCTCGCGCGCGGCGGCGAGCACGGCGGTGTCGTTGGCGCGCGCCTCCCGCTTCCGGCCGGGCAGCGGAGGGTCGGCGCGCTCGTCGGACGGCTCGGCGGGGGAGGGCATGGGCACACGGTAGCCCGCGGCGCGATGCTAGGGTGAATCGGAACGAGCATTCCGTTCCGTTTGATGTGCCGTCCCCCTCGGCCCCGCGCGACGAGGCGCAGCCACCCTCACCACAGAGAGCGAGCCCACCCGTGCCTCCGACCGACAGCACCGCCGTCCGCAGCCCCGGGCGCGTGATCTTCGCGCTGAGCGCCGCCGTGCTGGCGTTCTCGCTGATGCAGACGCTCGTCGTGCCCGCCCTGCCGACGCTGGGCCGGGAGCTCGGCGCCACCGCCCAGGGGACCGGCTGGATCCTCACGGCGTTCCTGCTCGCCGGGGCGGTCTTCGCGCCCGTCGTCGGCAACCTCGGCGACCGGTTCGGCCACCGACGCGTGCTGCTCGGCACCATCGTCGTGTTCGCGGCGGCGACGCTCCTGGCAGCCGCCGCACCGACGCTCGGCGTGCTGCTCGTGGCCCGCGTGGTGCAGGGCGTGAGCACCGCGACGTTCCCGCTCGCCCTGGCGATCGCGCGGTCCGCGCTGGCGGGCCCGCGGCTCGCGGCCGCGTTCGGCTGGATCCCCGGCATGATCGGCCTCGGTGCGGGCGCGGCGCTCGTGGTGGGCGGCCTGGTCGTCGACGCCCTGGGCTGGCGCTGGCTGTTCGTCCTCGGCGCCGTGCTGATCCTCGGCTCGGGCGCGCTGGTCGCCGCGTGGGTGCCGCGCGGGGGCGCGCCCGCCGTGCAGCGCCGGACGGACTGGCCCGGCATCGCGCTCCTCGCGGGCGGCCTCGTGGGCGTGCTGCTCGCCGTCTCGCAGGGCGGCTCGTGGGGCTGGACCTCGGCGCGGACGGTCGTCGTCGGCGTGGCCGGACTCGTGCTGCTCGCCGTGCTCGTCCTCGTCGAGCGGCGCACGGAGGCGCCCGTGGTCGACGTGCGCACCTTCCGCCACGGGCCGATCGTGCTCGTCAGCCTGCTGACGGTGGCCGTGGGCTTCGTGCCCTACGTCTGCTACGTCGCCCTGCCGCTGCTCATGCAGGCGCCCGCCGGCACCGGGTACGGCCACGGGATGACCGTGACCGTCTCCGGCCTGGCGATGCTCCCCAGCGCCGTCCTCGTCTTCCTCGGCGGGCGCGCGACACCGGCGCTCGTGCGCCGGGTCGGCCCGGGCGGCACGGGGGCCGTCGCGGCGGCCGTGATGCTCCTCGGCGCGGTGGGGCTCGCGTTGTGGCCGGCGACGCCGTGGGCGGTCGTGGTGGCCTTCTCCGTGCTCGGCCTCGGCAACGGGATCGGGTACGCGATCTGCGCCCAGCTCGTCGTCTCCTGGTCGCCACCCACCGAGACCGGCGCGGCGACCGGGCTGAACAGCGTGGTGCGGACCGTCGGCTCGGCGGCGGCGGCGCCCGTCGTCACCGCCCTCCTCGCGGCCGGCACGGCCGACCCCGCCGGCGCCTACTCCGCCGCGTTCTGGGTCGCGGCGGCGGCAAGCGTCGTCGGCGTGCTGGTCGCCCTCGTGCTGGTGGCGCGCTCCCGACGGGCCGCCTGAGGTCACCCGGCGTCACGCGACGGCCCTGTCGGCGCCCCGGCGGTCGAGGTCGACGACGACGGGCGCGCCGGTGGCCGCGACCACGTCGTCGACGGCGACGCCCGGTGCCAGCTCGCGGAGCACGAAGCCGTCGGGCGCGACGTCGAGCACCGCGAGATCGGTGATGACGCGGTGCACCACGCCCCGCCCCGTGAGGGGGAGCGTGCACTCCGGCAGGAGCTTGGGGGACCCGTCCCTGGCGGTGTGCTCCATGAGCACGATCACGCGCCGCGCGCCGTGCACCAGGTCCATCGCGCCGCCGGGCCCCTTGACCATCTTGCCGGGGATCATCCAGTTGGCGAGGTCGCCGGCGGCGCTGACCTGCATGCCGCCGAGGACCGCCGCGTCGATCTTGCCCCCGCGGATCATGCCGAAGCTGGTCGCCGAGTCGAACACGGAGGCGCCGGGCAGCAACGTGACCGTCTCCTTGCCGGCGTTGATCAGGTCGGGGTCCACGTCGGCGTCGAAGGGATAGGGGCCGACGCCGAGCAGGCCGTTCTCGGACTGGAGCACGAGGTGACGGCCGGCGGGCACGTGGTTCGGCACGAGCGTCGGCAGCCCGATGCCCAGGTTCACGTACCAGCCGTCGGCCAGCTCCGCCGCGGCGCGCGCGGCCATCTCGTCGCGGGTGAGCGGCACGGGTCAGCCCTCCTTCGTCGTCGTGGTCGTCGTCGGCGTCGGGGTGGCGGCCGTCGGCGTCGTGGTGCGCTTCTCGATCCGCTTCTCGCCCCCGGGCACGTGCACCACGCGGTGCACGAAGACGCCGGGCAGGTGCACGTCGTCCGGGTCGATCTCGCCGGGCTCGACGAGCTCCTCGACCTGGGCGACGCACACGCGGCCCGCCATCGCCGCCAGCGGCGAGAAGTTCCGGGCGGAGCGGTGGAAGACGAGGTTGCCGTGCCGGTCGCCCCGCGCGGCGTGCACGAGGGCGTAGTCGGTCGTGATCGCCTCCTCGAGCACGAAGTCGGCGCTCGTGCCGTCCGCGGCCGTGAAGGCGCGGACCTCCTTGCGCGACGAGGCGACGGCGACGCCGCCGGCGCCGTCGTACCGCTGCGGCAGGCCGCCGTCGGCCACCTGCGTGCCGACGCCGGTGCGCGTCCAGAACGCCGCGATCCCGGAACCGCCCGCGCGCAGCTGCTCCGCGAGCGTGCCCTGCGGCGTGAGGACCAGCTCGAGCTCCCCGGCCAGGAACTGCCGCTCGAACTCCTTGTTCTCGCCCACGTACGAGCTGGTCATCCGGCGGATGCGCCCGGCGCCCAGCAGCAGGCCCAGGCCCCAGTCGTCGACGCCGCAGTTGTTGCTCACCACGGACAGGCCCGTGGTGCCGCGGGCGAGGAGCGCCTCGATCAGCGCGACCGGGTTGCCGGACAGGCCGAAGCCGCCGACGGCGAGCGAGGCGCCGTCGGGGACGTCGGCGACGGCCTCGGCCGCCGTCGCGACGGTCTTGTCGAGACCGGTCATCGTGCGCTCCATCCGCCGTCGATCGTCCACGAGGCGCCGGTGACCATCGAGGCGTCCGGCCCGGTGAGCCAGCCGACCAGCGACGCGACCTCCGAGGGCTCGACGAGCCGCTTCACCGCGTGCTCGGCGAGCATCACCTCGGTCAGGACGTCCGCCTCGGGGATGCCGTGCACGCCGGCCTGGTCGGTGACCTGCTTCTCGACGAGCGGCGTGCGCACGTAGCCCGGGTTCACGCAGACGCTGGTGACCCCGTGCGGCCCGCCCTCGAGCGCGACCGTCTTGGACAGCCCTTCGAGCCCGTGCTTCGCGGACACGTACGCCGACTTGAACGGCGACGCGACGAGCCCGTGCACGGACGAGACGTTGACGACCCGCCCCCAGCCGCGGGCGTACATGCGGGGCAGCGCCGCCCGCACCAGCAGGAACGGCGCCTCGAGCATGAGGCGGTGGACGAGCCGGAAGTCGTCGGGCGCGAAGTCCTCGACCGGGCTGACCCGTTGGACGCCGGCGTTGTTCACCAGGACGTCGACGTCGAGGCGCAGGTCGTCGAGGGCACGGGTGTCGGCGAGGTCCACGACCCACGCCTCGCCGCCGAGCTCGTCGGCGAGACGCTTCGCGCCGTCGGGCTCCACGTCCGCGACGACCACGTGGGCGCCGCGCGCGGCCAGCTCCCGCGCGCAGGCCGCGCCGATGCCGGACGCGCCGCCGGTGACCAGGGCCCGGCGCCCGGCGAGCGTGGGCCCGCCGGGCGCCGGGCGGGCGGTGCCGCCCGTCATGCGACCGCCCCGGCGGTGGCGCGGTCGCGGGCGTCGAGGTCGCGCAGGGAGATGCCGCGGGTCTCGCGCATGCTCAGCACGGCCACGGTCGTGATCGCGCCGGCCACCAGCAGGTACACGGCGGTGGGCCACCACGAGCCGGTGGTCTTGAGCCAGGTCGTGGCGAGGATCGGGGCCAGCGAGCCCGCCACGATCGACGTCACCTGGTACGAGATGGAGACGCCCGAGTACCGCATCCGGGTCGGGAACATCTCGGCCATGATGGCCGGCTGCCCGGCGTACATGAGGGCGTGGAACAGCAGGCCCACCATGATGACGACCAGCGCCACGACCGTGCTCCTCGTGCCGAACGCGGGGAACGCCCACAGGCCCCAGGTGCCGCCGAGGACCGCCCCCGCGAGGTACACCGGCTTGCGCCCGAGTCGGTCGGCCAGGCGCCCGACCCAGAGGATCACCCCGAAGTGGAACGCGTGCGCGATCGCGATGACGCCGAGGATCGACGCCGTGTCCATGCCCAGCCCGGTGCCGAGGTAGACGATCGAGAAGCTCACCACCAGGTAGTACATGATGTTCTCCGCGAACCGCAGGCCCATGCCGGTGAGCACGCCGCGCGGGTACCGCCGGACGACGTCGCGGACGCCGTAGCCCGACGTCTTGCCCTCCTCGAGCTCGGCCTTCGCCTCCTCGAAGATCGGCGCGTCCGTGATGGTCGTGCGGATCCAGTAGCCGACGAGCACGACGACGGCCGACAGCCAGAAGGCGACGCGCCAGCCCCACGAGAGGAACGCGGCGTCGGACAGCGTGGTGGACATGATCCAGAGCACGGCGGTGGCGAGCAGGTTGCCCACCGGGACGGCGGCCTGCGGCCACGCGGCCCACCGGGCGCGGCTGCTGTCCGGCGCGTGCTCCGCCACGAGCAGGACCGCGCCGCCCCACTCGCCGCCCAGCGCGATGCCCTGCACGAAGCGCAGCAGCACGAGGAGCGCCGGCGCGGCGAGGCCGATCGCGTCGTAGCTCGGCAGGCAGCCCATGAGCACGGTCGCGGCGCCGATCATCATGATCGTCACCTGCAGGGTGTGCTTGCGGCCCAGCTTGTCGCCGAGGTGACCGAAGATCACGCCGCCCAGGGGGCGGGCGAGGAAGCCGATCGCGTACGTGACGAAGGCGGCGATGATGCCGTCGTACTCGTTGCCCATGGCGGGCATCAGCACCTTGTCGAAGACGAGCGCCGCCGCGGTCGCGTAGAGGAAGAAGTCGTACCACTCGACGACCGTGCCGGCCATCGAGGCGGACACGATCCTGGTGAGCAGCGAACGGTCGCTGCCGCCGTCGCCCGTGCCGTGCGTCGCGCCGTCCGGCGCCGTGTTCTGGCCCGCGGCCATGGTTCCTCCGTGTCGTCGTTGACACCGTGGCGTCGTCGCCACCTGACGCCGAGGATGCTGCCGGGCGGACGGCTGTGCGCGCAACGACCAACCGAGCACGCGCGGTGTGCACGGGTGCAGATCGGGTGCGGCGGGCAGTAGGGTGCCGGCGTGCCGACGACGCCGCCCTCGCCCGACCAGCTCCTCGTGCTGCTCGAGGTCGCCCGCACCGGTCGGTACACGACCGCGGCCGAGGTGCTCGGCGTCAACCACACGACCGTCGCGCGCAACGTGGCCGCGCTCGAGCGCGCGCTCGGCGGCCGGGTCCTGGTGCGCGGCGCCGACGGCTGGGAGCTCACCGGGCTGGGGGAGCGCGCGGCCCGAGCCGCCGAGGCCGTCGCGGCGGCGGTCGCCGGCCTGGCCGCCCCGGACGGCGAGCCGGACCCGGTCACGGGGGTCGTGCGGATGACGGCGACCGACGGGTTCAGCGCCTACGTCGCGTCGCCGGCCGTGGCCGCGCTCCGGAGCCGCCACCCGGAGCTGTCCGTCGAGCTGGTCACCGTCACCCGGCACGCCACGCAGCACCGCTCCGGGGTCGACGTGGAGGTCGTGGTCGGCGAGCCCCAGGTGGGCCGCGCCAAGGCGGTGCGGCTCGGCGACTACGAGCTCGGCATGTACGCCTCGCGGGACTACCTCGCCCGCCGCGGCGCACCGGCGACGGCCGCGGACCTGGCGGGCCACGGTCTGGTCTACTTCGTGAACTCGATGCTCCAGGTGGACGCCCTCGACGCCCCGCGGCGGCTGGTGCCGGGGATGCGCGACGCGCTCACGTCGACCAACGTCTTCGTGCACGTCGAGGCCACCCGGGCGGGCGCGGGCGTCGGGTTCCTGCCGTGCTTCATGGCCGACCGGCACCCTGACCTGGTGCGGCTGCTCCCGGGCGAGGTGCGCGACCGGCTGCCCTACTGGGCCGTCGTGCACCCGGAGTCCTGGCGCCGGCCCGCCGTCGCCGCGCTGCTGGGGGCGCTGCGCGACCAGGTGGAGCGCAGCCGCGACCTGCTGCTCGGCCGCCCGGCACGCGACGCCTGACCCCGGGGCGACCGGGGCACCTCAGGGTTCCCCCAGGGTCGAACCGGGGGCACACCCCATGGTGGCGGGCGGCCCCGACGCCGGAGGGTGGGAGGCATGATCGAGGCGATCGCCACGGGGGTGGCCCAGTTCTGGGGACAGCTGGAGAGCACGCTGTTCGCGCTCGTGTCCTCCGCCTGGGCGTTCCCCGCCCTGTTCGGGGCGACCGCGGCCGACGGCTTCTTCCCGCCCGTGCCCGGCGAGACCGTGATCATCATGATGGCGGTGGGCGCCGAGACCGGGCAGGCCGTGAACCTCGCGCTCGTGATCCTCGTCGCGGCCCTCGGCGCCTGGTGCGGCGACCAGATCGCCTACGCTCTCGGCCGCGCGCTCGGCACGTCCCGGGTCCCTTTCCTGCGCGGCCCGCGCGGTCAGCGTGCCGTGGCCTGGGCGGCGCGCTCCTTCGAGCGGCGCGGCGCGTCCGTCGTCCTCGGCGCGAGGTTCGTGCCCGTGGGGCGGATGGCGGTCAACGTCACCGCGGGCGCGGTCGGGTTCTCGCGGCGCCGCTTCATGGGGCTGTCGGCCGTCGCGTCCCTCGCGTGGGCGACGTGGTCCGTGCTCCTCGGGGTGGTGGCCGCCCAGCCGTTGGGCGACCACCCGCTGCTCGCCGTCGCCGTCGGGATCGTCGTGGGCACGGTGCTCGGGTTTGTCGTCGACCGGGCCCTCACGGCCTGGGCCGCCCGCGGACGCCGCGTCGCTCCGGCGGCGCGGACGGCCGCGGTGGCGCGGCGGGAGCCGGCGCTCGCGGCGGGCACGGCCCCGCGGATCCCCGCCCGCGGGGCTGCCGCCCTCAGTGCTCCTTGCGGTCCTTCTCGTCCCCGATGAAGTCGGCGACGGCGTCGTCGACGCCGTCGAGGTTCATGTCGGACGTGCGGGCGCGCCGGGCGTCCCAGCGCAGGGTGAGGGCGCCGAGCACGGCGGCGATCACCGACCCCAGCAGGATGGCGGCCTTCGCGCCCTCCGTGTGCTCCGACGCGTGGCCGAACGACAGCTCGGACACGAGCAGCGCGACGGTGAACCCGATGCCGGCGAGGAAGCCGACGGGGAGCAGGTCGCGCACGCCGATGCCCTGCGCGAGCCGGAGCGGGGTGAGCCGTGTGACCAGCGCGGTCGTGCCCAGCACGCCGATGAGCTTGCCCACCACGAGCCCGATCGTGATGGCCGGGACCACGGGCTGCCCGAGGATCTCGGTGACGCCGCCGCCGTCGACCAGGTCGACGCCGGCCGCGAAGAACGCGAAGACCGGGAGCGCGACGCCCTGCGACCAGGGCTTGACCGCCCGCTCGTAGCGGTGCGTGCGCGGGGCGGCCTCGCCGTAGGCGGGCCGGGCCGCGACGGTGAAGCCCATGAGCACGCCCGCCACCGTCGCGTGCACGCCGGAGGCGTGCATGAACGCCCAGGCCACGGCGAAGAGGGGCACCAGCATCCACCAGTACGGGCGGCGGGAGCGCACGACCAGGCCGAACACCACGATCACGACGAGCGACGCAGCGAGGTAGCCGAAGTCCAGGGACGACGTGTAGAAGACGGCGATGACGATGATCGCGAGCAGGTCGTCGACCACCGCGAGGGTGAGCAGGAACGTCCGCACCGCGGCGGGCAGCCCCTTGCCGAACACGGCCAGCACGCCGAGCGCGAAGGCGATGTCGGTGGCGGTGGGGATGGCCCACCCCTGGAGGGCGCCGGGCTCGCCCAGCGCGACGACGATCACCGCGTAGAGGATCGCGGGCACCGCCATGCCCCCGACGGCGGCCAGCATCGGCACGCCCGCCTCCTTCGGGCTGCGGAGGCTGCCGGCCACGAACTCGTGCTTGAGCTCCACGCCGACGACGAAGAAGAAGATCGCGAGCAGGCCGTCGGCCGCCCACTCCGCGACCGTGAGGTCGAGGTGCACGGACAGCGGGCCCAGCCGGTCGAAGCCGAGCACCGCCTCGGACAGCGCGAAGTACGACTCGCGCCACGGGGCGTTCGCGCAGATCAGCGCGAGGACGGCGGCGCCGATGAGGAGCGCCCCGCCCGTGGTCTCGCGCGAGGCGAAGCGGCGCAGGCGGGTGCCGATGGGCTGGGTGGCGGTCTCGGAGGTCAGGGTGGTGCTCCCGTCCGGTCGTGGGGTCGATGGTCCTACCGGCGTCGCAGCCGGTGCCACCGACCAGACTTCCCGGCTCACCGCGGGCCAGCCTAACGTCCGGTGCCGAAGGCCGGCCCCGGCGTCTCAGGTCGCCTCGCGGGCCATCGCCACCAGCTTCGTCAGGGTGTTCCAGTTCCGCGCGGTGGTCCAGGTGCCCGCGGCCCCGTCGACCAGCGCGGGGGTGAGCTTCGACCGGCCGATGCCCACCACGTAGTCCACGTAGAGCACGCCGTCGACGACGGCGACCCGCTCCGGCCGGTCCTCCACCAGCCGCGCGAGGGCGTCGGCGTCCACGGGCTCGGGGGAGACGTGCACCTGCACGTGGGACGGGTGGTCGGCCACGGAGTCGGGGAACGGGTCGGCGGCGAGGACGGCGGCCGCGCGTTCCGCCGTCAGGGCGACGACGCGCAGGTCGCCGTCGAGGCGGTCGGCCAGCGCGGCCGCGACGCGCCCGGCGACGTCGCCGTCGTCCGTCGCCCCGACGGCCACGAGGTTGCCGCTGTTGGCGTAGGTGCGGGCATCGGCCAGGCCCGCCGTGGCGGCGGCCTCGCGCAGGTCGGCGGAGGTCACGCGGCGGGACCCGCCGACGTTCACGCCGCGCAGGAGCACGACCCAGGCGGTCGGGTGGTCGTCCGCAGGCGTGGGGGGTGTCGAGGGCTGGGGGGTCACGGCTCCATGGTGCTCGCCCTTCCTGCCCGCGTCGCGGCGGGGTCGAACGCGTGAACGGGGGGTGACAACTTCCCGACCCGCCGACGTGGGGGTGGTGGCGCGAATCACAGCGTCGTAGTTTGGCGGCAGGGACGGTGTCCAGCCGTCCTCGGGGAGGCCAGCCGATGGGGTTCACGCTCCGTGCGGGAGGGCCGGCTCCGGCCCGGCGCCGCACGGCGCCCCCGGGGCGGCCGCCCGTCCACCTGGAGGGAGCTCGCCGTGGCCCGAACTGCACCCGTCCCTGAGCGCGACACCGTCGACGCCATCGAACCGGACGGCACCACCCCGCGCACGTTCGTCGTCGACACGTCCGTGCTGTTGTCCGACCCGCGGGCGATCCACCGCTTCGCCGAGCACGACGTCGTCCTGCCGGTCGTCGTCATCACGGAGCTGGAGGCCAAGCGGCACCACGCCGAGCTCGGCTACTTCGCGCGCAGCGCGCTGCGGATGCTCGACGAGCTGCGCCTCAAGCACGGCCGTCTCGACGCGCCCATCCCGGTGGGCGAGGCGGGCGGCACGCTGCGGGTGGAGCTCAACCACACCGATCCGCAGGTGCTGCCCGCCGGGTTCCGGCTCGGCGACAACGACACCCGGATCCTGTCCGTGGCGGCGAACCTCGCGGCCGAGGGCTGCGACGTCACCGTGGTCTCCAAGGACCTGCCGATGCGGGTCAAGGCGTCGGCCGTGGGCCTGCGCGCGGAGGAGTACCGCCACGAGCTCGCCGTCGACTCGGGCTGGACGGGGATGCGCGAGATCGACGTCGCCGACGAGCAGGTGGGCACCCTGTACGAGGGCGGCGAGGTGGAGCTGGCCGCCCTGGACCCGGCGGTCGTCGAGGCCGCCTCGCCGTTGCTGTGCCACACCGGGCTGGTGATCCATTCGCCGGGCGGCTCGGCACTCGGGCGCGTCACGGCCGACAAGACGGTCCGGCTCGTGCGCGGCGACCAGGACGTCTTCGGCGTGCACGGCCGCTCCGCGGAGCAGCGCATCGCCATCGACCTGCTGCTGGACCCGGAGGTGGGGATCCTGTCGCTGGGCGGGCGCGCCGGTACCGGCAAGTCGGCGCTGGCGCTGTGCGCCGGCCTGGAGGCGGTGCTCGAGCGCCGGCAGCACCGCAAGGTGATCGTGTTCCGCCCGCTGTACGCGGTGGGCGGGCAGGAGCTCGGCTACCTGCCCGGGTCCGAGTCCGAGAAGATGAATCCCTGGGCGCAGGCGGTCTACGACACGCTCGGCGCGCTCGTCTCGCCCGACGTCGTCGACGAGGTGATCGACCGCGAGATGCTCGAGGTGCTGCCGCTGACCCACATCCGCGGACGCTCGCTGCACGACGCGTTCGTCATCGTGGACGAGGCCCAGTCCCTCGAGCGGAACGTGCTCCTCACGGTGCTGTCCCGCATCGGGCAGGACTCGCGCGTGGTCCTCACGCACGACGTCGCGCAGCGCGACAACCTGAGGGTCGGCCGGCACGACGGCGTCGCCGCCGTGATCGAGGCGATGAAGGGGCACCCGCTGTTCGCGCACGTGACCCTGACGCGCTCCGAGCGGTCGCCCGTCGCGGCGCTGGTCACCGAGATGCTGGAGTCGCTGGAGATCTGACGGGGCGCGCCCGCGCCGCCGGTCAGGCCGCCGCAGGCGCGGCCGGCCGGCGGCGCGGGTGCACCAGGACGACGGCGAGCACCCCCACCACGGCGCCGAGCACGGTGTCGAGGGCGCGCGAGGCCGCGATCCCGGCCGGGTCGACCGACCCGCCGAGGGACGTCATCAGCAGCGCCATCGGCGTGATGGTGAGCATCGCCAGCCCGTAGTGGCGCCCGACGACGACCTCCGTGACCACCTGCAGCACCACGACGACGACGCAGGTCGCGGCGAACGACAGGTGCGCCGCCAGGAGGGGCCAGGCGAGCAGCGCGCCCAGCACGGTGCCGCCCCCGCGCTGCAGCGCGCGGACCACGGCGTGGCGCGTGCTCGCGCCCTGCAGGGTGGCCGTGGCGCCGAGCTGCGCCCACGCCGGATGGCTCAGCCCGGCGGCGAGCGTGCCCGCGCCGGCGACGACGCTCGCCAGCACCACGCGGACCCCGGCGAGGCGCCAGCCGGGGAGGCGCCAGCCGGCGCGGACGTCGTCGCGCAGGCGGCGACGCGGCGGCAGGGCGTCGGCGGGCGGGACGGTGCGCGAGGTCGCGCCGTCGGGGGTCTCGTCGGACGTCGTGGGGTCGAGCGCCGCCTCGACCGCTGCCAGCTCGGCGGCGAGCACGCGCGCGGTGTCGCGGGTGCGCCGGCGGGACAGGTCGTCGGCGAGCACCTCGCGGGCCCGGGCCACGGCGGCCGACGCGGCCCGCGCGGCGTCCGGGGCGTCGGTGCCGGCGTCGAGGGACCTCCGCACGGCGTCCGCCGCCCGGCGGACGGCGAGCCGCGCCGGCGCGCTCGGGCGGACGAGCCACCCGCCCATCCCGACGAGCCACGCGATCGCGGCGCCGACGGCGAACGCGGCCCCGCGCTCGGCGACGTCGCCCCACGCCAGGGGGCCGACCATGCCGCCCGCCGCGGCGAAGACGACGATGCTCGCCCCGGGCGGTCCGGTGCGGACCAGGGTGCACAGGGCGGTGGCCACGCCGGCCACCAGCGCCACCACCGCGAGGACCACGAGCACGGGGGCGCCCGCGGCGGTGAGGGAGGCCGTGAGCAGGAAGGCGACGACGAACACGGCGGCGACGCCGGCCAGCAGGGACGCACGCCGCCGGTACGGCTCGTACCGGCCGTAGAGGATGACGAGCGCCCCCAGGGAGGCGAAGGCCGCCAGGTCGGTGCGGCCGACGGCGGCGCTCAGCGCGAGGACGACGGCGGCCGCGGCGCCGACGCGCAGCGCTGCCGCGAGCGTCGCGTCGGCGGGGTTGATGCGCAGCGCGGTGCGCAGGTGGGCGGGGTCGAGGACGTCGCGGGCGCTCGTCAGGACGGGGGAGGAGGTGGGAGGCATTGCCGCCGATGATAGTTCACGGGTAAATCATCATGGAAGTAGTTGCGGTGTGACGTCTATCCTGTCGCCGTGGACTACATCGAGCGCGTGCGCGCGCAGTGGGCCGAGCGGCTCCCCGCCGTCGACACGTCCCCGGCCGACGTCGGCGCGCGGTTGCGCCGGATCGCCGCCCTGCTGGAGGCCGAGGTGTCCGACGACCTCGCCGCCCGCGACGTCACGCGTGCCGAGCTCGACGTGCTCACCGCGCTGCGGCGGTCCGGGCGCCCGCTGCGCGCCGGCGAGATCACCACGATGACGGGCTCGCCCGGGGCGTCGATCACCAAGCGCCTGGACCGGCTGGAGCGCGCCGGCCTGGTGGGACGCGCCGTGCACGAGCGCGACAAGCGCGGCGTGCTCGTGGCGCTGACCACGGAGGGGGAGGCGCTCGTCGACGAGCTGTTCCCCCGGCAGATCGAGCACGAGCGCGCGGCCCTGGCGGACCTGTCCGAGGCGGAGCGGGCCGAGCTCGGCCGGCTGCTCGCCGTCGTCCTGCGTCGCCTGGACCCGAAGGACTACTGATCGCGGGGAGGCGCCGCACGTCTCAGGTGGAACCCCCCAGCCCCGCGCCCCGAGGGGCGCCTCCCCGCGTACGCCGACAGTAGCAGGTGAGGTTAGCCTTACCAACCCCGAGCTAGGTATGCGGTCACCACCGGGAGACGCCGACGGCGGCGCTCCCCGAGGGGAGCGCCGCCGTCGCGGGGCGGGGACGTCAGGCCTGCGGGGGCTTGGTCATCTTGAGGACGTCGAGGGCCGAGTCGAGCTGGGCCTCGGTGACCTCGCCGCGCTCCACGAAACCGAGGTCGATCACGGCCTCGCGGACCGTCATGCCCTGCTTCACCGAGTGCTTCGCGACCTTGGCCGCGGCCTCGTAGCCGATCACGCGGTTGAGCGGCGTGACGATCGAGGGCGACGACTCGGCGAACGCGCGGGCGCGGTCCACGTTGGCGGTGATGCCCGAGACCGTCTTGTCGGCCAGGACGCGCGACGCGTTGCCGAGCAGGCGGATCGACTCCAGCACGCCCTGCGCGATGACGGGGATCTGCACGTTGAGCTCGAACGAGCCGCTGGCGCCGGCCCACGCGACGGTGGCGTCGTTGCCGACCACCCGGGCGGCCACCATGAGCACGGCCTCCGGGATCACCGGGTTGACCTTGCCCGGCATGATCGAGGAGCCCGGCTGCAGGTCGGGGATCGCGATCTCGCCCAGGCCGGTGTTCGGGCCCGAGCCCATCCAGCGCAGGTCGTTGCAGATCTTGGTGAGCGACACGGCGATGGTGCGCAGCGCGCCCGAGAGCTCCACGAGGCCGTCGCGCGCCGACTGCGCCTCGAAGTGGTCGCGCGCCTCGGTCAGGGGGAGGCCCGTGTCCTCGCGCAGCAGCTCGATGACGCGCTGCGGGAACCCGGCCGGGGTGTTGATGCCGGTGCCGACCGCGGTGCCGCCCAGCGGGACCTCGGCCGCGCGGGGCAGCGCCGCCTCGACGCGCTCGACGCCGTAGCGGATCGCCGCGGCGTAGCCGCCGAACTCCTGGCCCAGCGTCACCGGGGTGGCGTCCATGAGGTGCGTGCGGCCGGACTTCACGACGGCCGCGAACTCGTCGGCCTTCGCGCCCAGGGCGTCGGCCAGGTGCTTCAGGCCCGGGACCAGGTCGTGGATCGCGCCGGCCGTGGCGGCCACGTGCACCGACGTCGGGAAGACGTCGTTGGACGACTGCGAGGCGTTGACGTGGTCGTTCGGGTGCACGTCCTTGCCCAGCGAGCGCGTGGCGAGGGTGGCCAGCACCTCGTTGGTGTTCATGTTCGACGACGTGCCCGAGCCGGTCTGGAAGACGTCGATCGGGAAGTGCGCGTCGTGCACGCCCGAGGCGACCTCGTCGGCCGCGGCGACGATCGCGTCGGCGATGTCCTGGTCGAGCACGCCCAGCTCGGCGTTGGCGCGCGCGGCGGCCTTCTTGATGCGGGCCAGGGCCTCGATGTGCCCGCGCTCGAGCGTGGTGCCGGAGATGGGGAAGTTCTCCACGGCCCGCTGCGTCTGCGCGCGGTAGAGCGCGTGCGCCGGGACGCGCACCTCGCCCATCGTGTCGTGCTCGATGCGGTACTCGGTCTCGCCCGCGCCGGACGCGCCGGGGACGACGGTGTCGGAAGTCATGCCTCTATCGTGCCGCACCCGCGAGGGCGGTCCGTCGTGAGCCGGGTCACGCCCGGTGTCGGAGGCGTGGGCGAGGATCGGGGCGTGACCTTCACCCACGTGGTGCTCTACCGCGCGATGAACCTCGGGCACCGCGGCAGCCCGGTGCGCGACGTCCTCGAGCGTGCCCTGCGCGACGGCGGCGCCGCGGCGGTGCGGTCGTTCCAGACCAACGGCACCGTGCTCCTCGACCCGGGCGGCGACGCGTCCGCGGCCGAGCGTGTGGTGCGAGAGGCGGCGCCGTTGCTCGCCGAGCGCTCCGGATACACGCATGCAGCGCTCGTGCGTCCGCTGGCCGACGTCGCCGCGGCGATCGACGGCGACCCGTTCGCGCTCACCCGCGACGAGCGGACGTACCGCGACACCCTGACGTTCGTGGACGGCGGGCAACCGCTGCCGCTGGACCTGCCGTGGACCGACGAGCGCGACCTGCTCGACCTCGTCGCCGCGCGACCGGGCGTCGTCCTCGGCGTGGTGCGGGGCGGACCGGGGACCTGGGCGGACCCGAACTCGCTCGTCGAGCGGCTCACCGGGGGCGTCGCGACGACGCGCACCCTCGGCACCGTGCGGCGGCTGCTGGCGGCCGCCGCACGGGCCTGAGCGGGCGGGACCCGCGTCGCCGTCAGGCGGCGGCCGGCTCCTCGCCGATCTCGCCGTCGACCGCCACGAGGTGCGCGCTGCCGTCGTCCAGGTCGTAGACGACGCCGACGACGGCCAGGCGGCCCTCGTCGATGGCCGCGGCGATCGCTGCCGAGTAGCCGCGCAGCAGCGCGACGGTGTGCTTGACGTGCTCCGTGCGCAGCACGGCCGGGTCGATCGGCCCGGTGACGCCGTGGCGGCTCGTGAGCTCCGCGACCGAGGGGATGACCTTGTCGACCACGGCGCGCACGAAGCCCGGGGGCTGCTCGCCGGTCGCGAGGGTGTGCGCGGTCGCCGCGACGGCGCCGCACGAGTCGTGCCCCAGCACCACCACGAGGGGCGTGTGCAGCACCTCCGTGCCGTACTCGATGGAGCCGAGCACGGTCGTGTCGACCACGTGCCCCGCGGTCCGCACGACGAAGACGTCGCCCAGGCCCTGGTCGAAGATGATCTCTGCCGCCACCCGCGAGTCGGAGCACCCGAAGATCACGGTGTGCGGGTGCTGGACCGAGCGCAGCTCGCGCCGGCGGACGGCGTCCTGGTCGGGGTGGTCCGGCTCGTCGCGGACGAACCGGCCGTTGCCGGCCCGCAGCCGGGCCCAGGCTTCGGTGGGGGTCAGGGTCATGAGTGCTCCTCTGTTCCGTGCTCGCCGACCCGCACGCGGTCCAGGCCCGATGAGATCGTGGGGCCACGGCGGGTTCGCGCCGGCCCGGGAGACGGTCACGGCGGCCACGGCGACCGCGCGCACGAGCATCCGTGCCGTCGCCGCGCGGTCGATGGCGCGCAGCGCGTCCCGCCGGGCCGCGCCCAGCAGGTCCGCGCCCCACAACCAGTCGAGGAGGGCGCCCATGAACGAGTCGCCGGCGCCGACGGTGTCGACGACGTCGACCCGCGGCGCGGCGACGGCGACCTCGCCGGCCGCCGTGACCGCCGTCGCTCCCTCGCCCCCGAACGTCACCACGACGACCGCCGGGCCGGTGGCCTGCCAGTCCCGCGCGACGTCGAGCGGCGCCCGGTCGGGGTAGAGCCACGCCAGGTCCTCGTCGCTGACCTTCACCACGTCCGAGAGCGCGACGATCTCCTCGACCCGCGGCCGGACGACGTCGGCGTCGCCCATGATCGCGGGCCTCGCGTTGGGGTCATAGGTCACGGTCGACGTCGCCCGGGCGACCTCCACCAGCCCCCGCACGTCGGCGTCCCCGGGCGGGAGCACGGCGGCGATCGAGCCGGTGTGCACCGCGAGCGTCTCGGCCGTGGCGCCCGCGTCCGCGGGCACCTGCCACTCGAGGTCGAACTCGTAGGTCGCGGCGCCGGTGTCGTCGAGGGTCGCCTGGGCGACGCTCGTGCGCGCCGCGCCGTCGCTGCCCGGGGCCAGGGCCACGCGGGACTCGGCGAGCCACGACCGGACGTCGTCGCCGCGCGCGTCGCGGCCGAGCCAGGTCGCGAGCCGCACGTCGCGGCCGAGACGGCCGAGCGTGAGCGCGACGTTCGCCAGGCTGCCGCCGGGGTGCTCCTCGCTGGTCCCGTCGGGGCGGTGCACCGCGTCCACCAGCGCCTCGCCCACCGCGAGGACGTGCGCGCTCACGCGTCGTCCTCCTCGGCCTCGTCGGTGCCGGACGAGGTGGCGGACGAGGCGGCCTGCGCCGCCGCGAGCCGCTCCCGCGCGCCGTCGAGCCACTGCTGGCAGCGGGCCGCGAGCGCCTCGCCGCGCTCCCAGAGGGCGAGCGACGCCTCCAGGGGCTCGCTGCCGGCCTCGAGCCGGGCGACCACCTGGACGAGCTCGTCGCGGGCTTCCTCGTAGGTCAGGGCGGAGACGTCGGCGGGCAGGTCCGGGGCACCGGGGTTCGCATCGGTCACGGGGGACAGTCAACAACACCGGGCCGACAGGCCGTCGACGTCGTCCGTGTCGCGGGCACGGCTGCGGGCGGAAATGCCTTGCGGGCGGGCGGGCGGTCGGGCAGCGTGCGCCGCATGGGTCATCTGGAGGTGGCGCACGTCGAGCACGTGCTGCCGGACGGGCGCACGCTGCTCGACGACGTCTCGTTCCGCGTCCCCGAGGGGAGCGCCACCGCGCTGGTGGGTCCCAACGGCTCCGGGAAGACCACCCTGCTGCGCCTGCTGTCGGACGACCTCGTGCCGCAGGCCGGGTCCGTCACGGTGACGGGCGGACTCGGCGTCATGCGGCAGTTCGTCGGCTCCGTGCGGGACGAGACAACGGTGCGCGACCTGCTCGTCTCCGTCGCGCCGCCCCGGATCCGCGACACGGCCCGCGCGGTCGACGCGGCCGAGCTGGCGATCATGGAGGTCGACGACGAGCCCGTGCAGCTCGCCTACGCGCAGGCGCTCGCCGACTGGGCCGAGGCGCAGGGCTACGAGGCCGAGACGCTGTGGGACGTGTGCACGGTCGCCGCGCTCGGCGTCCCGTACGAGCAGGCGCGCTGGCGCGAGGTGCGCACGCTCTCCGGCGGCGAGCAGAAGCGGCTCGTCCTCGAGGCGCTGCTGCGCGGCCCCGACGAGGTGCTGCTGCTCGACGAGCCGGACAACTACCTCGACGTGCCCGGCAAGCGATGGCTCGAGGACCAGCTGCGCGCCACCCGGAAGACCGTGCTGTTCGTCTCGCACGACCGCGAGCTGCTCGCGCGCGTCGCCGACCGCATCGTCTCCCTCGAGCCCGCGCCGTCCGGCGCCGACGCGTGGGTGCACGGCGGCGGTTTCGCGACGTTCCACGAGGCACGCCGGGAGAGGTTCGCGCGGTTCGAGGAGCTGCGCCGGCGCTGGGACGAGAAGCACGCCCAGCTCAAGAGGCTGGTGCGCGAGCTGCGGCAGGCGGCCGCGAACAGCGACGCGATGGCGTCCCGGTACCGGGCGGCCCAGACCCGACTGAGCAAGTTCGAGGAGGCCGGCCCACCGCCCGAGCCGCCGCGCGAGCAGGACATCCGCATGCGCCTGCGCGGCGGCCGCACGGGCGTGCGGGCGCTGACCTGCGAGCGGCTCGGGCTCACCGGCCTGATGCAGCCGTTCGACCTCGAGGTCTTCTACGGCGAGCGCGTCGCCGTCCTCGGGTCGAACGGGTCGGGCAAGTCGCACTTCCTGCGGCTGCTCGGCGGCGACGACGTCGCGCACACGGGGGAGTGGCGGCTCGGCGCGCGCGTGGTGCCGGGGGTCTTCGCGCAGACGCACGCCCACCCGGAGCTGTTCGGCCGCACGCTCACGCAGATCCTGTGGGAGGACCACGCCCGCGACCGCGGCGCGGCGATGTCCGCGCTGCGCCGCTACGAGCTGACCGTCGCCGCCGACCGCGCGTTCGACCGGCTGTCCGGCGGGCAGCAGGCGCGGTTCCAGATCCTGCTGCTCGAGCTGGCCGGCTGCACCGCGCTGCTGCTCGACGAGCCCACCGACAACCTCGACCTGGCCAGCGCCGAGGCGCTGCAGGAGGGCCTGGAGGCTTTCGACGGCACCGTCGTCGCCGTCACGCACGACCGCTGGTTCGCGCGGTCGTTCGACCGGTTCCTGGTGTTCGGCGAGGACGGCACCGTGCGCGAGACGCCCGAGCCCGTCTGGGACGAGGGGCGGGTCGTCCGCGCACGGTGACGGGTCAGGACCGTCCGTCGAAGAAGGCGTGCAGGTCGTCGGCCAGCAGCCGCGGCTCCTCCATCGCGGGGAAGTGCCCGCCCTCGGCGTGCTCCACCCACCGGTCGATCGCGCCCCAGCCGTTGAAGACCTTCGCCATGAGCGGGTGCGTGTCGAACACGGACCACCCGGACGGGACGTCGGAGGCGGAGAGCCAGTCGAGCCCGGAGTGCGAGGCCTCGTAGTAGAACTGCGCGCTGGACGCGCCGCTACGGGTGAACCAGTACAGCGACACGTTCGTGAGGAGCTGGTCGCGGTCGACGGCCTCGTCGGGCGTGCGGGACGCCGGGTTCGTCCAGGTCTGGAACTTTTCGGCGATCCACGCGAGCTGCCCGACGGGGGAGTCGCTCAGGGCCGCGCCGATCGTGTCCGGGCGGTGGTTCTGCATCTCGAAGTAGCCGTGCTCGGCGGCGTCGGCCGCGCGCACCGCGTCGATCTGGGCGATCTCGTCGTCGGTCAGCCCGTCCGGCATCGGGTAGGCCGCGCCCACCATGCCGAGCGACCGGCCGTCGCTGCCGACGTGGGTGCCGATCACGCGCTCCGGGTAGAGCGCGGCGAGCCGGCCGGTGGTGCCGGCCCCGATGTCGGTGCCGTGCACGGCGAACCGCTCGTACCCGAGCCGCGTCATGATCTCGGCGTACGCCTCGGTGGTGCGCGCGACCTCCCAGCCCGTGCCGGACAGGGGCGTCGAGTAGCCGAACCCGGGCAGCGAGGGCACGACGACGTGGAACGCGTCGGCGAGCAGCGGGAGCAGCCGCTGGTACTCGACGAACGACCCCGGCCACCCGTGGCACAGCAGCAGCGGGGTCGCGTCCGGGTTCGCGGAGCGGGCGTGCACCACGTGGAAGGTCTGGCCGTCGACGACGGTCGTGACCTGCTCGTGCGCGTTCAGGGCGGCCTCCTGCGCGCGCCAGTCGAAGCCGTCGCGCCAGTACTCGGCGAGCTCGCGCAGGTACGGCAGGGGGATGCCGCGGCTGAAGTCCGTGCGGTCGTCGCGGCCGGGCACGGGCAGGGGCCAGCGGGTGCGCGCCAGGCGGTCGCGCAGGTCGTCGAGGTCGGCCTGCGGGACGTCGACGCGGAAGGGGACGAGGGCGGTGTCGGCGGTGGGGTTCATCACTCGGTTCATGACTCCCACGCTCGCAGCAAACGCGGAAGACTTGCTTCCGCGATCGGTGAGATGCTCCGAAGATGCTCGAGACCTCGGCCCGCCTCCTCCAGCTCCTGTCCCTGCTGCAGCTGCGGCGCGACTGGACCAGCGGCGACCTGGCCGAGCGGCTCGGGGTGAGCACCCGCACCGTGCGCACCGACGTCGGCAAGCTGCGCTCGCTCGGCTACCCGGTCGAGGCCCGCCCCGGCGTCGCCGGCGGGTACCGACTCGCCGCAGGGTCGGCGATGCCGCCCCTCGTGCTGGACGACGACGAGGCGGTCGCGGTCGCGATCGGGCTGGCCGCGGCCGCGCACGGGCAGCACGGTGAGGGGGAGACCGCGCTCACGGCGCTCGCGAAGGTCGAGCAGGTCATGCCCGCGCACCTGCGGCGCCGCGTCGAGGCCGTCCGGGAGGCGACGAGCGTCGTGCCGGGCGGGGACCCGGCGCCGGACCTGCAGGTGCTCGGGGGCGTCGCCGCCGCGATCCGTTCCGGTGAGCGGCTCCGGTTCCGCTACGCCTCCCACGACGGAGCCGAGTCCTCCCGGCACACGGAGCCGCACCGCCTGGTGCGCTGGGGGTCGCGCTGGTACCTGCTGGCCTGGGACCTCGACCGGCTGGACTGGCGCGTCTTCCGGGTCGACCGGATCACGCTGCGCCCGCCCACCGGGGCCCGCTTCCGGCCGCGCGTCATCCCCGAGGACGCGGTGCTGCGGCACGTCGTGGCGCGGGTGGGCCGGGCGACCTGGCGCTACCGGGCGCGGATCCTCGTGCACGCTCCCGCCGCGGAGGTCGTGGCCAAGGTCGGCTCCCCGCTGGAGGTCGAGGAGGCCGGGCCGTCCACCTGCCGGATCGAGGTGGGCAGCGACGACCCCGACCAGCTCGCCCTGTGGATCACCCGGCTCGACCTGGACGTCGAGGTGCTCGAGGGACAGGAGCTCGCCGCGGCGTTCGGTCGGCTCGCGGACCGGTTCAGGCAGGCGGCGCGGGTGCGGCCGTCGCGGTGACGGCGGCCTCCAGCGAACCCTCGGCGACGCGCACGTGCACGGCGTCGCCGGCCGTGACGTCGTGGCTCGCCCGCACCACGTGCCCGTCCGCGCGCTGCACGACGGCGTACCCGCGCTCCAGCGTGGCCTGCGGGGAGAGCGCCCGGACCTGGGCCGCGAGCCGGCCCACCTCTCCGGACGCGCGCAGCAGCGCGGCGTCCAGGCAGTGGCGGGCGTGCCGCACGTGCTGGGCGATCTCGCGCTCGCGGACGTCGACCGTCGTCTGCGGCCGGGCCAGCGCCGGGCGCGACCGCAGGGCGTCCAGCCCGTGCTGCTCGCGCTCGACCCGGCCGGCCACCGCGGCACGCATCCGCCGGCGCGCCTGGTCGAGGCGCAGCCGCTCCTCGGCGACGTCGGGCACGACCTGCTTCGCGGCGTCGGTCGGGGTGGACGCGCGGTGGTCGGCGACGAGGTCCAGCAGGGGGGTGTCGGTCTCGTGCCCGATGGCGCTGACCAGCGGGGTCGTGCAGGAGGACGCCGCGCGGACCAGGGCCTCGTTGCTGAACGGCAGCAGGTCCTCGACGGAGCCGCCGCCGCGCGCCACGACGATCACCTCGACCTCGGGCCGGGCGTCGAGGTCGGCGATCGCCGCACTCACCTCCCGGACGGCGTCGACGCCCTGCACGGCGACCTCACGGATCTCGAACCGGACCTGGGGCCAGCGGGCGCGCGCGTTCACCACGACGTCGTGCTCCGCCTTCGACTCCCGCCCGCACACGAGGCCCACCACGGCGGGCAGGAACGGCAGCGGGCGCTTGCGGTCGAGGTCGAACAGGCCCTCCGCGGCGAGCACCCGGCGCAGCTGGTCGATGCGGGCGAGCAGCTCGCCGACGCCCACCTGGCGCACCGCGGTCGCGCGCATCGACAGACGGCCCGTCTTGACCCAGAACTCCGGCTTGGCCTGCACCACCACGTGGTCGCCCACCTCGGGCTTGTGGTGGAGGCCCTCGTAGATCCGCGACAGCAGGTGCACGGGCAGCGAGGCCTCGGCGTCGGTGTCCCGGAGGGTGACGAACTGCATCCCGGCCCGGGGGCGGTAGGTGTGCTCCACGACCTGGCCCTCGACCCAGACCGACGACATCCGCGCGACGTAGTCCCGGACCTTCGCGGACAGGAGCCGCACCGGCCACGGGCGGTCCGCGGTCGTGTCGCGGGCGAGCTCGGGCAGGGGCTGCGGCTGGGCTTGCGGCTGGGACTGGTCCGACACGGCGTCCAGCATGCCCCACGCCCCCGACGGAGCCTCGTCACCGGTTGTCCACAGTCCGTACCTAGACTGTTGCCCGTGACTGTGACCAGCCCGGCCCCCGCCACCCCGACGTCCACCAAGCGCGTGCTCCTGGCCGCGCCGCGCGGCTACTGCGCGGGGGTGGACCGCGCGGTGGTCGCGGTCGAGAAGGCGCTCGAGACGTACGGCGCGCCCGTGTACGTGCGCAAGGAGATCGTCCACAACAAGCACGTGGTGGAGACGCTGCGCGACCGCGGCGCCATCTTCGTCAACGAGACCGACGAGGTGCCCGAGGGCGCCCGGCTGGTGTTCTCCGCGCACGGCGTCTCCCCGGCGGTGCGCGCGTCCGCCGCGGCCCGCAGCCTCGACACCATCGACGCCACCTGCCCCCTGGTGACCAAGGTGCACAAGGAGGCCGTCCGGTTCGCCAAGGACGACTACGACATCCTCCTCATCGGCCACACCGGGCACGAGGAGGTCGAGGGGACCGCCGGCGAGGCGCCCGACCACGTGCAGGTCGTCAACTCCCCGGACGAGGTCGACCAGGTGCAGGTCCGCGACCCGGAGAAGGTCGTGTGGATCTCGCAGACCACCCTGTCCGTGGACGAGACCATGGAGACCGTGCGCCGCCTGCGCGACCGGTTCCCCGAGATGCAGGACCCGCCCAGCGACGACATCTGCTACGCCACGCAGAACCGCCAGGTCGCGGTGAAGAAGCTGGCCCCGGAGTGCGACGTCGTCATCGTCGTGGGCTCCGCGAACTCGTCGAACTCGGTGCGCCTCGTCGAGGTGGCGCTGCAGGCCGGCGCCCGGACGTCGTACCGGGTGGACCGCGCGACCGAGATCGAGGACGCCTGGCTCGACGGCGCGACGACGGTGGGCGTCACGTCCGGCGCGTCGGTGCCGGAGATCCTCGTGCAGGACGTCATCGCGCACCTGGACAGCCACGGCTTCGGTGAGGTCGAAGAGGTGCGCACCGCCACCGAGGACCTGATGTTCTCGCTGCCGCGCGAGCTGGCGCGCGGCCTCAAGGCCGCCGGCCAGGAGGAGAAGCGGCCCCGCCGCGGCGCGCGCACCGCGCTGCCCGTCGAGCCGGCCTGACGCCGTCGGTCCCGCCGGTCGGGCCGGCCGGAGGGCTCAGCCGGCGGCCGACTCGCCCTTCTCGTCGGCCACGGACGAGCGCTCGAGGTCGCGCTGTGCGGCGTCGACCAGCGACTCGACCGAGTCGTCGCGGGCCCCGTCCGCGGTCAGGGTGCCGAGATCGACGACCAGGCCCTCCTCCACGGCGAGCAGCTCGGGCTTGGTGACCGCGCGGGTGGTGTCCTCGACCGCCTTGAGCGGCTCGATCACCTGACCGGCGTCCACGACCTTCAGCTCGACCATCCGCCGTGCCTGCGGCAGCACGCGCGTCTCCAGCGACCCGACGAACGAGTTGTAGTGCTTGGTCGCGGCGGTCATCGACTGGCCGAGCTTGGTGATGCTCTTGGTCATCGTGACGATGCGGGCGTACAGCTCCTTGCCCGTCTGCAGCACCTTCTGCGCGTCCTCGGCGATGGCGTCCTGCTGCCAGGCGTAGGCCACGGTGCGCAGCATGGCGACGAGCGTCATGGGGGTGGCGACGAGCACCCGCTTGCGGATCGCGGTCTCGAGCAGGTCGGGCTGACGCTCGACCGCCGCTGCCAGGATCGGCTCGGCGGGGACGAACAGGACGACGAACTCGGGTGCCGCGTCGAACTGCGACCAGTAGGCCTTGCCCGCGAGCACCTCGACGTGCTTGGCCAGGTCCTTGGCGTGGGCGTCGAGCTCCCGGTCCCCGTCGGCCGGGCTGTCCGCCTGCTGCGCCCGCAGGTACGCGCTGAGCGGCACCTTCGCGTCGACCACGATGTTCTTGCCGCCCGCCAGGCTCACCACGAGGTCGGGGATCAGCGTCTCGCCCTCCGCCGTCGTGCGGTGCACCTGGGCCTCGAAGTCGACGTGGTCCATCATCCCGGCGGCCTCGACCACGCGCTTCAGCTGGAGCTCGCCCCACACGCCGCGGGTCTGGTTGGAGCGCAGGGCCGAGACCAGGTCGCTGGTGCCGACGCGGAGCTGCGCGTTGACCGTCTCGAGCTGGCGCAGCTGCTCCGTGAGGGCCGTGTGCCCCTGGAGGCGCGCCTGCTCGGCGGTGTCGACGCGGGCGTTGACCTTGTCGAGCGTCTTGCTCATCGGGTCGAGCAGCGCGCGGATCGCCTGCTCGCGCTGGGCGAGCGTCTCGTCGTTCTTCTGCGTGCTGCGGCGCAGCCGCTCGTCGGCCAGGTCGAGGAACTGCTTCTGATTCGCCGTGAGCACGTCGTTGGCGAGCGCGCGGAACCGCTGCGCGGCGGCCTCCTGGTCGCCCTTGGCCTCGGCGAGCTGCTCCTCGAGGTGCTCGCGCACCTGGGCGAGCAGCCGGTCGGCCTGCTCCCGCGCCTCCGCCACGCGCCGGTCAGCCTCCTGGCGGGCGTGCTCGCGCTGCTCCGCGAGCCGACGGTCGCTCTCCTCGCCCGCCTGCGCCAGCCGGCTGCGCAGCTCCGCGGCGTCGCGCCGCAGCACCTCGAGCTCGCCGTGCTCCTGGACCCGCTGCAGCTCGTCCGACCGGCCCGACCTCGCGGCCCGGTTGGCGTGCCAGAGCCATCCGACCAGGATGCCCAGCACGAGGGCGCCGAGGACCAGGATCACCGCGAGGCTCGTCGTCATGGGCCACACGGTGTCATGGGGCACCGACACGGGGGAGCACCGCGGCGGCGCGTCGCTGACCAGCACGTCGGTGCGGCGCGGCCCTGTCACGCGCCGCGCCGCGCGCACTACGGTTGACCTGTGAGCGACCAGACCGGGCCGCCGCCCGCCGCCCCCGCCCCCGTCCCTCCGCCCGACCTCTCCGCCGCCCTGAGCCTGCGCGGCCTGTGGAAGCGGTTCGGCCAGAAGATCGCCGTCGCCGGCGTGGACCTCGACGTGCCGACCGGCTCGTTCTTCGGCCTCGTCGGCCCCAACGGCGCGGGCAAGACGACGTCCCTGTCCATGGCGACCGGTCTGCTGCGGCCGGACTTCGGCACGGTGCACGTGCACGGCACGGACCTGTGGACGCTGCCCGAGCGGGCCAAGGCCGAGCTCGGGGTGCTGCCGGACGGCGTCCGGCTGTTCGACCGGCTCACCGGCGCACAGCTGCTCACCTACGCGGGCCTGCTGCGCGGGCTGGACCGGGACACCGTCGCGGAGCGCACCGAGGACCTGCTGCAGGCGATGGACCTGGTCGGCGACCGCGACACGTTCGTCGTCGACTACTCCGCCGGCATGACGAAGAAGATCGGCCTGGCGTCGGCGATGATCCACGCGCCGCGCGTGCTCGTGCTGGACGAGCCCTTCGAGGCGGTCGACCCCGTCAGCGCCGCGAACATCCGCGACATCCTGCACGGGTACGTGGCCGACGGCGGCACGGTCGTCGTGTCGAGCCACGTCATGGACCTGGTGCAGCGGATGTGCTCGCACGTGGCGGTCATCGCCGGCGGGCACGTGCTCGCCGCCGGCACCGTCGCCGAGGTGCGCGGGGAGCAGAGCCTCGAGGACCGCTTCGTGGACCTCGTCGGCGGCCGTCGGGAGTCGGAGGGACTGGCGTGGTTGCGCAGCTCGTCCGCCTCAAGCTGACCCTCCTGGCCAACACGTTCCGCCGGAGCGTGTGGCAGACGATCGGCCTGGTGATCGGGTCCCTCTACGGGCTCGGCGTGCTGGTCCTGGTGGTGGCCGCCGCCGTGGCGGGCGGCAGCGCGGACCCGGTCGTGACCGGCCACGTGCTCACCCTCGCGGGAGCGCTGGTGGTTCTCGCGTGGTGGGTGGTGCCCGTCTTCGCGTTCGGCGTCGACGCGACCCTGGACCCGCGGCGCTTCGTCACCTTCGCCATCCCGCGGCGCACGCTGCTGGCCGGGCTCGCTCTCGCGGGGCTCGTCTCGATCCCGGCGGCGGTCACGACGCTCGGCGCGCTGGGTGTCTCCTTCGCCTGGTGGCGGCAGCCGGCCGCGCTCGTCACCGCGCTGGTCGGCGGCGTCCTCGCCACCGCGCTGTGCGTCGTGGGCTCCCGGGCCGTGACGACGGCCCTCGCGCCGCTGCTCGACTCGCGGCGGTACCGCGAGGTGCTGGCGATCGTCGCCGTCGTGCCGCTCCTGCTCATCGGGCCCGCGGTCGGCTGGCTGGCGGACGGCGTCGAGGTCACGGTCGACGGGGCAGGCTCCGACGCGCTGGGGGCGGCGATCGCCCCGCTGGCCGACGTCGTGGGCTGGACCCCGCTGGGGGCGCCGTGGGCGCTGGCCTCGGCGGTCCACGACGGCGCGTGGGCCCTGCTCGTGGTCCGGGTCGCGATCTGCCTGGGCACGCTCGCCCTCGCCTGGGTGGTGTGGGACCGCGCGCTCGCCCGCGAGCTCGTGACGCCGCACGGCGGCGGCTCGTCGGCCACGGCGGCGAAGGGCCTCGGCTGGTTCGGCCGGCTGCCCGCCACGCCGCTGGGGGCGGTCGCCGCGCGGACCGCGACCTACTGGGTGCGCGACCCCCGGTACGCGGCGTCGATCGCGATGGTGCCGCTGCTGCCCCTGGTGCTGCTCGCCGTCGGGACGACGAACGGCGCGGGCGGCGTGGTCCTGCTCCTCATGGCGCCCCTGGCGGCGTGGCTGCTCGGGTTCGGCATCTCGAACGACGTCGGCTACGACAACACGGCGTTCGCGCTGCACGTCGCGACCGGCGTCCGGGGGCGGGTCGACCGGTGGGGTCGCGTGCTGCCCGTGCTGGTGGCGGGGCTGCCCCTGTGCGTCGCGTTCGCCGTGGTGGGGTGCGCCGTCGCCGGCCGCTGGGACGCGCTGCCCGCCATGCTCGGCCTCACGGCCGGCACGCTGGGCGCGTCGCTCGGGATCTCGAGCGCGGTGTCCGCGCGGCTCGTCTACCCCGTGCCGAAGCCGGGGGAGAGCCCGTTCAAGTCCCCGCAGGGCGCCACGATGGCGACCATGCTCGCCCAGATGGCGACGATGGGGATCATCCTCGCGGTGAGCGTGCCCACGCTCGCGCTCGCCCTGCCGGCGATCCTGCTGCCGCAGGCCGCGCTCGGCTGGGCGGCGCTCGGCGTCGGCCTCGTCACCGGCGTGCTCGTGCTCCTGCTGGGCGTGCGCTGGGGCGCCCGGACCTACGACCGTCGGCTGCCCGAGCTGCTGCAGCAGGTGATGGCCTTCGGGTGACGCCCCGACGGGCTCGCTCCGGGGTTCGTGACGGGGCGGTCATGGGGAGCCCAAGGGACCCTTTGCGACAATAGGGCGCGTGACCTCCGAGAACCTCGAGCACCTGCCCCTGCCCGACGGCTGGACGACGTCGGCCCCCGACCTGGCCGACCTGCCCCGCCTCGGCGAGCTGCGCGGGGCCGTCGCCGCCCCGTTCACGGGCTCGTCGGTCGTGAACCAGGACGCGCTCGCCGCGGAGGTCGCGGGCCCGGTGTCGTGGACGCGCCGCCAGGTCGTGGCGCGCGACCCCGAGGGCGTGGTCCAGGGCTGGGCGTGGGTGCACGACCGTGCCGCGGGGCGCGTCGTCGTGGGGGTCGACGTCGACCGCGCGGCCCCCGCGGCCGACGAGCTGGCGGCCGCGGGCTACGCCTGGGCGGCCCGGCAGGGGCGGGAGCTCGCGGCGCAGCGCGGGGTGGGCCGCACCCAGCTCGACGCCGGCGCGTTCGCGGGCGACACGGCCCAGCAGGCCTGGCTCGCCGCGGCCGGGTACGCCAAGGCCCGCTCGTGGCTGCAGATGTCCCGGCCCGTCGTGGCGGAGGAGGCGCACCGGGGCGTGCTGCCGGACCCGCGCCCGGGCGTGACCGTGCGCCGGGTCGCGACGCACGACGACGGGATGCCCGTCGCCGAGGACCTGCAGACCGTGCACCGGGTGCTCGAGAGCGCGTTCGAGGACCACTTCAACTCCTACCGGGAGAGCTTCGGCGAGTTCCTGGTGCGGCTGCGCTCCGACCCGGGGCACCGGTGGGACCACTGGTGGCTGGCGTTCGTCTCCGACCCGCAGCAGCCCGACGCCGCCCCCGAGCCGATGGGCGCCCTCGTGGGTGCCGTCCTGCCCTCCGGCGCGTCGGGCAAGGAGGGCAGCTACATCGAGTACCTGGGCGCCGACCGCCGCGCCCGCGGCCGCGGGGTCGCGACGGCGCTGCTGTTCGCCGTCGTGCGCGACGCGGCGGCGCGGGGTCGCGACCGCGTGGGGCTCGAGGTCGACGCCGACAGCCCCACCGGCGCCGCGTCGTTGTACGAGAGCTGGGGCTGGCGCACGTCCTACGTCACCGAGTCCTGGCACCAGGACGTCGACGTCTGAGTGTCGGTGCCCGGACCTACGGTCGGCGCATGACGACGTACGGGCCGGACGACGAGCTGCGGGGCGCCCGCTTCGTCGAGGCCGACATGACGGGCGCCACGTTCCGCCTCGTGCGGCTCGACGGCGTGCGGTTCGACCAGAGCTTCATGCCGGGGGCCGTCATGCGCGGCGTCGACCTCTCGGACGCCGACATCGACGGCGAGATCACCGGCCTGCGCGTCAACGGCGTCGACGTCGCGCCGCTGGTCGAGGCGGAGCTGAACCGGCGGTACCCGGGGCGCGAGCAGGCCCGGTCGGCGGACCTCGCCGAGCAGCGGGCGTCGCTGGACGCGGCGCTGCGCGCCTGGGACGCGCACCTCGCGCGGGCGGCCGCGCTGGCGCCCGGCGCGGTCGACGAGCAGGTCGACGGCGAGTGGTCGACGGCGCAGACGCTGCGGCACCTGGTGTTCGCGATGGACGGCTGGATCCGGTACGGGCTGCGGGGGATCGACGACCCGTTCTGGTACGCCGGGCTGCCGTTCACGGAGTACGAGCCCGAGGTGGCGGCGCTGGGCGTCGACCTGGCGGCGACGCCGTCCCTGGCGGAGACCCTCGCGACGCACGCCGACAGGATCGCCCAGGTGCACGCCGTCTACGACGAGCTCACCGGCACCGACGTCACGGTCGACGCCCCGCGCCTCCCGCCGTGGGCGCCCGAGGGCCTCACGCGCGCGGTGCACCAGAGCCTCGGCGTCGTCGCCCGGGAGCACTGGGCGCACCTGCAGTTCGTCGAGCGCGACCTGGCGACCCTGGAGGAGCGCTCCCGGGCGGCCCGCTGACCCCCGCCACGTAGACTCTCCCGACGTGGCACTCACCATCGGCATCGTCGGCCTGCCCAACGTCGGCAAGTCCACGCTCTTCAACGCCCTCACCCGCAACCAGGTGCTCGCGGCGAACTACCCGTTCGCGACGATCGAGCCCAACGTCGGCGTGGTCCCGCTCCCGGACCCGCGGCTGGACCAGCTCGCGGAGATCTTCGGCAGCGAGCGGATCCTGCCCGCGACGGTGTCGTTCGTCGACATCGCGGGCATCGTCAAGGGCGCCTCCGAGGGCGAGGGGCTGGGCAACAAGTTCCTCGCGAACATCCGCGAGGCCGACGCGATCTGCCAGGTCACGCGCGTGTTCGACGACGGCGACGTCGTCCGCGTCGAGGGCTCGGTGGACGCCGAGGGCGACATCGAGACCATCTCCACCGAGCTGATCCTCGCCGACCTCCAGACGCTGGAGAAGGCGCTGCCGCGGATGGAGAAGGAGGTCAAGATCAAGCGGGGCGACGCCGCGCTGTTCGCGGCCGCCACCACCGCGCAGAAGATCCTCGAGTCCGGCACCACGCTCTTCCAGGGCGCCAAGGCGGAGGGCCTCGACCTCGCCGACGTCGCGTCGTTGCAGCTGCTCACGGCCAAGCCGTTCATCTACGTGTTCAACACCGACGAGGCCGGCCTCGCCGACACGGGGATGCAGCAGCGCCTGCGCGACCTCGTCGCCCCCGCGGACGCCGTCTTCCTCGACGCGAAGTTCGAGTCCGAGCTCGTCGAGCTCGAGGAGGACGACGCCAAGGAGATGCTCGCCGACTCCGGCCAGGAGGAGGCGGGGCTCGACCAGCTCGCGCGCGTCGGCTTCCACACGCTCGGCCTGCAGACCTACCTCACGGCCGGCCCCAAGGAGTCCCGCGCCTGGACGATCCGCAAGGGCTGGACCGCCCCGCAGGCCGCCGGCGTCATCCACACCGACTTCGAGCGCGGCTTCATCAAGGCGGAGGTCATCTCGTTCGACGACCTCGTCGAGGCCGGCTCCGTGCAGGCCGCCCGCTCCGCCGGCAAGGCGCGCGTCGAGGGCAAGGACTACGTCATGCAGGACGGCGACGTCGTGGAGTTCCGCTTCAACGTCTGACGTCTCGTCCCGATGCCACGGCTCACCCGCGAGGGTGAGCCGTCTGCCTCCTGCGGAGGATCCCGGGGCGCGCTGACCCGGTCAGCCTGGAGGCATGGACACGACGACCGACCCGCGCCCCCTCGTCCCGACCCGCCCGTTCTCCCGCCCCCGCCGGATCGCCGGTGGTGTCGGCACGCTCGCGCTGGTCGGGCTGGGCGTCGCCCACACGGTCACGAACGCCCTCGGCCTCGCCTCCGACCGGGAGGCCTCCTGGCCGCTGTTCCTGATCTTCGGGACGGGGCTCAGCCTGGTGCTGTGGGCGATCGCGGCGGTCGCATGGCGGTACTCGCGTCGTGGATCCGGGCGCGTCGCGCGCGCCGTCGTCCTCGTCGCCGGCGTGCTCTGCTGCGCGCTGGCCGTCAACGTGCTGCGGGTGCACCCCGAGGTCGTGCTCTCTCCCGCCGGCCCCGGTCCGTGGTCCCTCGTCGCCGGACCGGCGCTCTGCGTGGCGGCGGCGCTGCCGCGGCGACGGGGAGAGGTCGGGAGCGCCCTCAGAACACCCGGCGGACCTCTTGCGGCCAGCCGCAGGCCTCGGCGACCCGGCCGGCCCACGCCTTCGCGGCGTCGTCGTCGGTGACGTCGACGATCGTCAGGCCGCCGATGCGCTGCTCCGCCGGGGCGAACGGCCCGGCGGTGACCACCGGCGTGCCGCTGGTGGCGTCGGCGGTGAAGGCCGCGCCGTCGTCCTCGTCCACGCCGGCGGCGAACACGAGGACGCCGGCGTCCCTCATGTCGCCCACGACGGCGTTGGCGAGCGGCCCGCGCTCGGCGAACCAGTCAGGGCTGTGGTCGCCCACCCACTGCTGGTTGAAGTAGATGAGGTAGTGGCTCATCGTTCCTCGCCTCGTCGACGTCGTCGGGGACCCTGCGCAGGACGTTACCCGGACCTCCGTCGGCCGGCACGGGCCCTGGGAGGATGACCCCATGACCACGCCGCACCTCGACCCGGACCGCGTCCCCGAGTCGCTCGACCTGAGCGTCCGCCCCGGGGCGGGGCCGGAGGAGTACCCCCGCCTGGTCGAGATCTGGCGGTCCGCGGTCGACGCGACGCACGCCTTCCTGGCGGAGGACGACCGCGCGCGGATCGAGGAGCGGCTGGCGAGCGCGTACCTGCCGCACGTGCGGGTGCTCGTCGCCGAGCGGGCCGGCCGGGCCGTCGGCTTCGCGGGCGTCTCCGACGGGGCGCTCGAGATGCTGTTCGTCGACGCGGCCGACCGGGGGACCGGCGTCGGGCGCGCGCTCCTGGCCCACGTCGTCGACCGGTGCGGCGTGACGACCGTCGACGTCAACGAGCAGAACGCGCAGGCCCTCGGCTTCTACGAGCGCGCCGGGTTCACGGTGACGGGCCGGAGCCCGGTGGACGACGAGGGCCGGCCCTACCCGCTGCTGCACCTCACGCTGTCGAGGTAGCCCGGGCCCGGCCGCCCGTGCCCGGCGCCGGTCATCGCTCGTCGTCCGACGCCGGCGGGAGCTGCGGGTAGTCCGCCACCGGGTAGACGCCGACCGCGAACCCGTGCACGACGTCGCCGCGGCGGGGGAGGGCGTCGAACTCCTCCACGAGCGCCGCCATGCGCTGCCAGAACTCCTGCTTCTGCGCCTCGTCGATCCGCGCGTGCCGCAGGAAGCCCCACAGCTCTCCCTCGAGGTACGCGGGTCGGGACTCGCGGGCCGCGACCTCGAAGTCGTTGAAGTCCACCGGCCTCGCGCCGTCGGCCCCGGCGTCCGCCCCGTCGAGCGCGACGTAGAACAGCCGGGCGGTCCGGCCGTAGAAGGCCTCCTCGACGGCGCGGACCCGGCGCGTCCTGACCACCCGCAGCAGCCCGGCGTCGGCGAGCACCTTGACGTGGTGGGCGACCGTACTCTTCGGGCGGCCCACCGCTCCGGCGAGCTCGGTGACGCTCGCCGCGCGCTCGTGGAGCAGGCCGAGGATCGTGGTGCGGAGCGGGTTGCCGAGAGCCCGGACCTGGTCGGGGCCGGTCAGGGCGATCCGGTCCTCGAGCTCGTAGTCGGGGGTCTTGCCGTCCATGGTCGACGATACTAACGTTCTGGAACGTTCGAAGTTTTTGGATCGTACCTGCTGGATCCTCGAGGAGGAGCCATGGCCGAGATCATCCTGTTCCACCACTCCCAAGGGCTGACGCCCGGGATCCGGGCGTTCGCCGACGAGCTCGCCGCGGCGGGGCACACCGTGCACGTCCCCGACCTGTTCGACGGCCGGACCTTCGACGACGTCGAGACGGGCGTCGCCCACGCCCAGGAGCTCGGGTTCGACACGGTGATGGCCCGGGGCGTCGCCGCCGCGGAGGAGCTCCCCGCGGAGCTCGTCTACGCGGGCTTCTCGATGGGGGTCATGCCGGCGCAGCGGCTCGCCCAGACGCGGCCGGGCGCCGTCGGCGCGCTCTTCGTCGACGCGTGCCTCCCGGTCGAGGAGTTCGGGACCTGGCCGGACGGTCTGCCCGTGCAGATCCACGGCGGCGTGGACGACGACTGGTTCGCGGAGGACCTCGAGTCCGCTCGCGCGCTCGCGGGCTCCGTGCCGACGGCCGAGCTCTTCCTCTACCCGGGCACGGCGCACCTGTTCGCCGACCGGTCGGTGCGGGGGCACGACCCCGCGGCGGCCGCGCTCCTGAGTGAGCGCGCCCTGGCGTTCCTCGGCACGTGGGCGTGAGGCGTCGTCGCCGGCCGGTTCAGCCGGCGTCGGCGACCTCCCGGTCGGCGACCCTCTCGAGGACGAAGTAGTAGAGCGCGCCGCCGTCGGCGGTGTCCCGTCCCGTCATCACGCCGAGGACGGCGTGGTCCGACAGGCGGGTGAAGTGGTCGATCACGGGCTGGCCGTCGTAGACCATCGACGCCGTGACGACGCCGTCGTGCTCCACCGCGCGCAGGGTGGCGCCGCCGCGGGCGAGGCGGGCGTCCGCGACGAGGGCGCCGTCGGGCGTCTCGCAGACCAGGGGGGACACGTCGTCGTCGGCGCGGAACAGCTTCCCGTACCAGCCGGTGCGGACGAGCAGGCGCTGGGTGCGGTGCTCGGTGCTCACCCCGAAGCCGCGCCACAGCCCGCGCAGCTCGTCGGTCCGCACGGGCGGGAGCGAGCGCCACAGCGCGGGGAGGTCGGCCGCCGGGACGCGGCCGTCCCGCAGCAGGTCCGCCAGGGCGGCCGCGTCGGCCGGGACGACCGGCGCGGCAGGGACCGCGCCGTCGTCCATCAGCAGCACGGGTTTGATCGTGCGGCCGGCGCGGAGGTCGTCGATCGCCGACCCGACCCGGGCGAACGGGTAGCCGCGCACGAGCCGCTCGACCGGCAGCCGGCCAGCGCGCCACAGCGCGACCAGGGTGGGCACGTCGCGATGCACGACGGCGTCCCCCTCGATGACGCCGGTGAGCGTGCGGCCCCACAGCACCTGCGTCTGCGACACCGTGACCCGGTTCGCCCCGGCGTGCAGCGCCACGGTGGCGCACACGCCGCGCGGGGCGAGCGCGGCGAGGGCGAGGTCGGTGGTCTCCTGCCGCCCGACGGTGTCGAGCACGTGCGTGGCCGCGAGCGTGCGGGCCGGCACGTCCTGCGGGGCGAAGGCGTCGGTCGCGCCGAGCTCGAGCGCCAGGGCGCGGCGGCCGGGGTCGGGGTCGCTGACGACGACGCGACCCACGCCGCGGTGCCGGGCCGCCATGACGCCGGCGAGCCCGGTCGTGCCCGCGCCGACGACGAGCAGCGTGTCGTGCGGGCCGGGGGCCAGGACGTGCAGCACCGTCCCGGCGCCGGTGAGGACCCCGCAGCCGAGCGGGGCCGCGACCTCCCAGGGCACGTCGTCGTCGATCCGGACCGCGTTGGTGGTGCGTGCCAGCGCGTGCGTCGCCCAGGACGACTGGGCCATCCACCCGGTCGTCGCCGCGGCGCCGTCGGCGTGGGCGCGCGACCGCGGGCGGTAGTTGAGGCCGGCGAAGTCGTCGCAGGAGGCGGGGTGGCCGGCGGCGCACGACCGGCACCGTCCGCACGAGTCGAAGCTGAGCACGACGTGGTCGCCGGGCCGGAGCGAGCCGACACCCGGCCCGACGGCCTCGACGACGCCTGCGCCCTCGTGCCCGAAGATCGCGGGGAACCGGTCGCCGGCGCCGCCCGCGATGCCGAAGAGGTCGGTGGGGCAGACGCCGGACGCGTGGACGCGGACCAGCACCTCGCCGTCGCCCGGAGGATCGAGCGTGACGTCCGTGAGCATCGCCGGGCCCCCGGCCTCGCGGACGACGGCCGCCCGGGCCGCCGTCGCCGCCGCCGGGTCGAGCAGGTCGGGCATCGCGGGCTCCCTCGCGTCGTCGTTTCGTGCGTCGTCTCGTGCGTCGTCGTGCCCGAGTGTGGCAGCGCGCCGGCCGGAAGTCACGGATCTTGTGAATCGTGATTCACAGGTGGGCGGCGCGTGCGCGGCGTGGATACTGGGGGCATGACCCTGTACGACGACGTCGGGGGCTTCGACGTCCTGCTGGCGGTGTGCCGCCGCTGGAACGTGCTCTGCCTCGCCGACCCGGTGGCGGCGCACCCGTTCTCGCACGGCACGCTGCACCCGCAGCACGACGAGCGCCTCGCCGCGTACCTGGCCGAGGCGCTCGGCGGCCCGCGCCTGTACACCGGCGGCTACGGGGACGAGTCGAGGGTGCAGCGCATGCACGCGGGCAACGGGGAGCACGCCGAGCTCGACGAGGTCTGCGTCGGGCTGTTCCGCCGGGCGCTGGACGACGTCGGCGTCCCGGCGTCCGCAGCCGCGAGCCTGGCCGGCTTCTTCGAGCGGCAGACCGTCGCGATGCGCGCCTACGACCGCAGCCGCGACGACGTGCCGGCCGGGCTCCCGCTGCCGCGGGCGTGACCGCGCCCGCCGTCGGGGGCCTACCATCGCCGGGTGCCGACGATCGTGCTGACCACCGAGATCCCGGCGTCCCCGCCGGCGTGCTTCGCGGCGAGCCTGTCGGTGGACGCGCACACGGCGTCGATGCGCCGCTCGGGGGAGCGGGCGGTGGCGGGCGTGACGTCGGGCGTCATGGGGGCCGGCGACACGGTGACCTGGCGTGCGCGCCACTTCGGCGTCCCGTTCCGCATGACGTCGCGCATCAGCGCCCACGACGCCCCGCACTGGTTCGTCGACGAGCAGGTGGCCGGGCCGTTCCGCCGCTGGTGGCACGAGCACCGGTTCGAGGCGACGCCCGGCGGCACCCGGACGACGGACACGGTGGAGTTCGCCGCCCCGGCCGGGCCGCTGGGGCGACTGGTGGAGCGCTTGGTGCTCACCCGGTACATGACGCGCCTGCTGCACACCCGCAACGCGTGGCTCGCGTCGGCGCTGGCGCCACGCGCCTGACCCGGCCCGACGGAGAACGTGCGGCACACCACACACGGTCGACCAGGTGACGCCCAGGCGGGCTGCTTACCCTGGGCGCGATGTTGCTCCAGGCTCCTACTGCGCCCGCGCGCGCCCTCGACAGCTCGCGCGTCGCCCCCCGGGCGGGGCGCTCCCGGCGGCCGGAGGACCCGCTCGGCCGGCTGACCACGGCACCCGCCCTCCTCGGGGGGCTGGTCGCGGTGACGCTGCTGGCGGCCGGGCCGTTCCGGGGCGTCGACGAGGACGCGCACGGGTACTGGGCCAGGTCGTTGACGCCGGGGCTGCAGCCCTTCATCCAGCACGTGCTCGACCCGATCGCCGGGCAGGCGGTCTGCCTGCCGGTCCTGCTGGCCGTCGCGGCCACCCTCTCGCGGCGGCACCGCACGTGGCGTCCGCTGTGGTGCGCGGCCATGGCCGAGCTGGCGTTCTACGGCGGGGTGGGGCTGCTCAAGGTGGTCCTCGCGCGGCCGGCGCCCACGACGGACGACGCCGACCTGTTCGACGGCGGGCTGCGCCAGCTCGGCTGGAGCGGCATCAGCTTCCCGTCGGGCCACGCGGCCGAGGCGGTGCTGATCTACGGCACGGCCGTCTACCTCGTCGGGCGCTGGACGAACGCGTCGTCGCGCACGATGACGACCCTGCGGCTCGGCGTCGGCCTGGTCGCGCTCAACGCGGTCGCGGTGTCCTACTACCTCGGCTGGCACTGGATCAGCGACCTGGTGGGCGGGCTGCTCGTGGGCGGCCTGCTGCTGCGCCTGCTGGTCGAGGCGGACCGGCGCGGCTGGTGGCCGCGGCCCTGGCGCGCGGTCGTCGCCCGGCACCTCTGAGCGCCGCTGCCGCACGGGCCGGGTCCGTGCGGCGGGCGGGCTTGCGCGGCCTCCGCCGGCCTGGGAGCGTCGGCCGGATGAGCCGACCCGCACCCGTGCCCCCGACGCGGGGCCGTCATCTCGCCGCGTTCGTCGGCGGGCTCCTCGTGGCCAACAGCGCGCCGCACCTGGCGTCGGCCGCGACGGGACGGGAGCACCTCACGCCGCTGGCGGGACGCGGGTCGTCGCCGCTGGTCAACCTCGTGTGGGGCGCGGCCAACCTGGCCGGCGGCCTGGCGCTCGTGCGCGCGGCGGCCGGCCCGGGCCGGCGCTGGGACCGGCGGCTCGTGGCGTTCGAGCTGGGCGCCGTGACGTTCGCCGCCTGGATGGCCGCGAGCGAGGGGCTGGCGCCGCTGAACTCCGTGCCGGTGACCTCCGTGCCGCACGGCGATCAGACCACGACCGCGGCGCCGGGCGGCGCCAGGTAGATCCCGCCGGACGCGCGGCCCAGCCGGCGCCGGGCGCGCTCCGACGCGCGCAGCCGCCACGACCTCCGGTCGGCGAGCAGGGCGTAGGAGAGTCCACCAGGGCGGGGCGCCGATGCTCACGGACCGGAAGTGCATGCCCGCTCCATGCATCCCTGTGAAAACCGTTGCCCCGCATGCCGGGCTCTGGAAGGGTGTCCGCCGTGAATGCACCTGCTGCCGACGTCGACGTCGCGCGCCTCCTCGCCGCCTACGACGACCAGCTGAGGACCGACGCCGAGACACCGAGCGCCGTCGCCGTGACCCGCCTCGGACCGTTGCGCCTCGTCACCTTCACGGGCGGGCGCGGCTTCGTCACCTACCGTGACCTCGGCGGCGCCGACGCGGCGACGATCCGCGGGTTCGTCGCCGCGGCGCTCGCGCACTTCCGCGACGACGCCACGATCACCAGCGCCGAGTGGAAGACCCGCGGCCACGACGTCGCGCCCGGCCTGCACGAGGCGCTGGTCGACCACGGCTTCGTGCCCGAGGAACCGGAGTCGATCATGATCGGCGACGCGCGGCTCCTCGTCGCGGACGTCCCGCTGCCGGAGGGCGTGACCCTGCGCCGTATCACCGCGGAGGCGGACGTGCGCGCGATGGCCGCGATGGCCGACGAGGTCTTCGGCGACGACCCTGCCACGTCGGGGCACGCCGACCAGATCCTGCTGCGGCAGGAGCGCGACCCCGAGATGGAGCTCTGGGTCGCGGAGGCGGACGGTCAGGTGATCAGCGCCGGGCGCCTGGAGCCCGTGCCCGGCACCGAGTTCGCCGGGCTCTGGGGCGGATCGACCCGCCCCGAGTGGCGGGGACGCGGCATCTACCGCGCGCTGACCGCGGCGCGCGCCCGGTCCGCCGTCGAGCGCGGCAAGACGTACCTGCACAGCGACTCGACCGAGTTCTCCCGCCCCATCCTGGAACGCTCCGGCCTGGTGAAGGTGTCCACCACCACGCCCTACGAGTGGCGTCGCTGAGGGGGGCTCCGTGGGCCTCGAGGACGACCCGTTCGAGCACCGGGTCACCAAGGACGGCAAGGTTCTCGTGAGCCGCGGCGGCCGGCCGGTCGTCACGGTGGCCGGGGCGCGCGCCGCCCGCCTGGCCGCGCTGCTCGGCCGCGACCCCGAGACCGACCAGGAGCTGCTGGCCCGCGCGACGGGCAACTACCGGCGCGGCAACGAGAAGCGGGGCCACCGCCCGTGACCGCGCCCCGCGGAGCGCCCGTCGTCGGGGCAGGCCGGTGAGCCGCGGCCGGCTGCTGGCACGCCGCTCGGGCGCGCGCCGCGGGCTGCTGGTCCTCGTCGCGCTGCTGGTCGCCACCGTCGCGGCGGCGCTCGGCACCGCCGTCGGGGCGGTCCGCGCCGCCGAGGCGGACGTCGTCCACGACGGGCTCACCCGGGGCGGCGTCCCGGCCGAGGTGCAGGTGACCACCCGGCTCGCCCCGGAGGCGGACGCCGCGGCGCAGGACGCGGCGCTGCGCGCCGACGTCGACGCGCTCTTCGCCCCCGCGCCGTACGACCTGGTCCGCGAGGAGGTGCCCGACGACGACTCCGACGACCCGTTCGTGCGCTGGACGCTCACGCCCGACGTCGCCGCCACCGGCACCGCGGACCTCGCCGTCCTGGCCGCCGGGTCCGACGCTCTCCTCGACACGGTCCTCGCCGACGACGCCGTCGCCGTGCGCGGCGCGACCATGACCGGGGACCTCGCGGAGCGGGCCGCCGCCGCGGCCGCCGCGGCTGCCGCGGCGAAGGCCGTGGCCCTCGTGCCGATGCTCGTGCTCGCGCTGGCGGGCGCGGTCGCCGTCGCCCAGGTGGCGCGGCTGCTCGCGGCCACCCGGGCGGGGGAGGTGCACCTCCTGGTCTCGCGCGGGGCGTCGGCGGGTCAGCTGACGGCGTCCGCGGCGTCGGAGGCGGCGCTGGTCGTCGTGGGCGGCGCGGCCGTGGGCGCGGGCGCGGCGGCGGCCGTGCTGGCGGCCCAGGGCGCCTCCGCGGGATCCCTCGCGGGGATGCTGGCGCCCTCGGTCGTGGCGACGGCGTTGGGTGCGCTGCTCCTGCTGGTGGCGGTCGGCGGCCTGCAGGCCCGGGCCGCCGCGGGGCTGCGGGTCACGGACCGGTCGGGTCGTGCGCGGCGGGCCGCCACGTGGGGGACCGTCGTGCTGGTGGCCGTGGCCGCCGGGATCACCACGTGGCTGCTGCGGCGGTACGGCTCGCCCCTCGTCCCCACGCCCGACGGCGGCCAGACCGACCCGGCGGCCGCCGCGGCGCCCGCTCTCGTGCTCGCGGCCGCGGCCGTCGGGGCGGTGGCGCTGCTGGGACCGCTGTCGCGGGCCTGGGCGGCGCTCACCGCGCGCCGCCCGGGCACGCGGGTGCTCGCGGCGCGGCAGGTGGCCCGACGGCTCGCGGTCACGGCGGTGCCCGTGGTCCTGGTCGTGGTGGCCGCGGGGAGCGTGGTGCTCGCCTCCGCGTACACCGGGACCGGTCAGCACCTGCGGGAGGCGGCCGCCGGCGTGGCCGCGGGCAGCGACGTGCGCGTCGTCGCGACGGAGGGGACGCCCGGGCCCGTCGCGACGTACGCGGCGCTGCCGGGGGCGGCGGACGCCGCCCCCGCGCGGGTGTCCGAGGCGGTCGTGGACGGCGTCCCGCTGTCCACCACGGGCCTTCCGCCCGACCGGGTCGCGTCGGTCGCCCGCGGGCCGCACGGGCAGCAGGGCGTCGACGAGATCGCGGCGGCGCTGGACGGGCCCGGCCCGTACGCGGACAACCCCCGGCTCCCGGCCGGTTCCACCGGGCTGGTGCTGCACGTCACGGGGCAGTACTACGTCGTGGACGAGGCGGCCACGGCGGAGTCGTCCACGGCCGGGGTGGGCGGCGAGCCGGCCTCCTGGGACTCGCTCGTCGCGGAGGACGGGCCCATGGCCTCCGACCGGGGGCCGCTGCTCGCGCTCGAGGGGTCGACGGTGGGGATCACGCTCTGGCTCTCCGACCCGGACGGGCAGCGCGTCCCGGTCGACGTGGAGGACCTCGACGTCGATCTCGACGGCGACCTCGACGGCGGCCTGGACCGGGCACGCCCCGTCGGGCCCGAGGAGCGCACGCTCGAGCTCCGCGCCGAGGTGCCGCCCGCGCCCGCGGGCGCCGACGGGGACCCGGGGGAGTGGACCGTCGTTGCGCTCGACACCCAGCTGCCGTCGTCGCGCAGCACGCTCACGACGCTGCGGCTCTCCGTGGACGGGGTGGTCGTCACCGCCGACGACGGCGCGACGACGCAGGTGGACGTCGCGGGCGCCGACTGGGCCCCCGCCCGCGACGACCCGAGGGCGGACGCCGTCTACGGCGCCCGCCAGGGCTCGGGCCTGAGCCTCGCGACGCAGGTCGACCACGAGGCGATGCCCTCGTCGTTCCGCGTCATGGTCGCGGGCTCCGGGCGGCAGCCGGCCCGCGCCGTCCTGTCCCAGGACCTGGCCCGGCTGCTCGACGTCACCACCGGGGGCACGACGGAGGTGCCGCTCGGCGAGGGCGGGCGGCTGTCCGTGCAGGTGGTCGACGTCGTGGACGTGGTGCCGGGCTCCCTGCACCGGGACGCGGCGATGGTGCGGCTCGACGAGCTCCAGGCGGCGTCCCTGCGCCTCGCCACGGTGGTCCCCGGGGCCGCCGAGACGTGGGTCCGTGCCGTGCCCGGAGCCGACGTCGACCGGCTGGCCGCGGCCGCCCAGGACGCCGCCGGGACGGCGCCGGTCCAGGTCACGACGTCGACCGGGTCGGAGGGGTCCGACGCCGCGGGTCCGGTGCGCCAGGCGTTCGCGGTCGCGGCGCTCGCGGCCGCGGCGCTCGCCCTGGTCGGCGTGGGTGCCGTGAGCGTGGCCGGCGTGCGGGAGCGGCGCGGAGAGGTCGCGGTGCTCCGCGCCGTCGGGCTCCCGCCCCGGGCGCAGGGCGCGAGCCGCGCGACCGAGCTCGCCGTCGTCACGGCCGCCGCGCTGGTCGCGGGGCTCCTGGCCGGGTGGGCCCTGGCGGCCGCGACGGTGCCGGGCCTGGCCGCGGCCACGCTCACCGGGTTCGCCGTCGTCCCGACCCCGGACACGGCGTACGCGCCCGCGGCGGCGCTCGTGCCCGGGGGCCTTCTCGTCGCGGGTCTGGCCGCCGTCGCGCTGGTCGTGCGGGCGGCGGTCGCCGCGCAGGCGCGCGACGGCGGCTACCGGGAGGAGGTGCGCTGATGCTGTGGCTGCTGCTGCGCCGCCACCTGCGTTCCGCGTGGGGGACCGCGCTGGTCCTCGCGGTCGTGACCGTGCTCGGGTCGGGCGCCGCCACTGCCGGCACCCGCGCGATCGGCGAGATGCGCTCGGAGCAGGTCACCTACGCCACCGAGCAGCTCTCGCCCCAGCGCCGGGACGTCTCGTCCCGGTCGTCGGTGGTGCCCGGCGGGGGGCTGTCGGCCACCGACGCCGTCATGACCGGGCCGGCGGGCGAGCCCGCCGTGCCGCCCGAGCCCCGGTGGGACGAGTTCCTCGACGGCATGGTGCGGCTGCGCGACGAGCAGCCGCGGCCGCTGCGCGACGTCCTCGGCGAGCCGTCGTTCGCCGTCTCCTCCCGGGAGGCGGTGACCGAGCAGGTGCCCGGGTCCGGGATCGAGATCCCGCAGGTCGTCATGCGGGCGTCGGTGCGGATGGCCGAGGACCTGCGGCTGGTCGAGGGCGAGTGGCCCGCCGCGACGCCGGTGGTCACGGGCTTCAACGGCCCGGAGGGCGACGAGCCCGTGCAGGTGGTCCTGTCCCGCTCGGCCGCGGAGACGCTCGGGTGGGAGCTCGGCGGCACCTACGCCGTGGACGTCTGGAAGTTCCCCCCGCTGCGCGTCGTCGGGCTCACCGAGCCCGTCGACCCCGACGCGAGCACGTGGTACCACCAGCCCTTCGGTCGCACCGCGCAGCTCGGCACGACGCCGTCCGGGTCCACGATCGCGACGGCGGCCGTCTACGTCGACCCGGCGATGATCGGCTCCCTCGCCTTCCGGGAGGCGCAGACCGAGCTCTGGTACCCCGTGACGGTCGAGGGCCTCCGGTCCGACGACGTCGCCACCCTCGCCGACCAGGTGCGCGGCTTCACGCACGAGACGCTGACCGTTCTGCCCGGCGACCCGGTGACCTTGCAGGCGCGCACCGCCCTCTCGGACGTGCTCGACGCGCTCCTGCGGGAACGGGTCACCACCGACGCCGTCCTCGTGGTGCTCGTGGTGGGCCCGCTCGGCGCGCTCGGCGCGGTCGTGGTGCTGGCGGCACGCCTGGTCGTGGAGCGACGCCGGTCGGCGCTCGCGGTGCTGCTCGCGCGCGGCGCGACCGGCACCCGGCTGCGGCTGCTCACGGCGACCGAGGGGCTCGCCGTCAGCCTGCCGGCCGCGGTCGTCGGGGTGCTGCTCGGCCTCCTGGTCCGTCCCGGTGCCGTGACCGGTACCCAGCTGCTGTGGGCCGCCGCGGCGGCGCTGGCGCCGGCCGTCGCGGCGGCCGCCGTGACGGTGCCGCGCTCGTTGCGCGGCGAGCGGCGGGACCTCGCGGCGGGCACGGGCGGACGGTGGCGCCGGACGGCGGAACTCGCGGTGGTCGGCGTCGCGGCGCTCGCGGCGGTGCTCCTGGCGCGCCGCGGCGTCGTGGGGGGCGCGGGGGACGGCGGGGTCGACCCGCTGGTGGCGGCCACCCCGCTGCTCGTGGCCGCCGCGGCCGCGCTGCTCGCCGTGCGCGTGATCCCGCTGCTGGCGCGCGGCCTCGAGCGGCTGCTGTCCCGGCGCCGCGACCTGGTGCCGTTCCTCGGCGCGGCCCGGGCCACCCGTGCCCCCGCGGGCGGCGTCGTGCCCGCGCTCGCGCTGGTGCTCGCGGTCTCCGTGGGGGCGTCGTCGGCGGTGCTGCTGTCGACCCTGGACGCCGGCGTGGCGCGCCAGGCGCACGTCGAGCTGGGGGCGGACCTGCGGGTCTCGGGACCCGCGCTGAGCGAGGAGACCGTGACGACGCTGCGCGGGGTCGACGGCGTCGCGGCGGTGGCGACGGCGTCCCGCGTGCCCGAGACCGGCCACCTGAGGTCGGCCGACGGGCGGACCCGCTCCGTGCAGGTGGTCGCCGTGGACGCGGTGGAGCTCGCCGCGGTGCAGGCCGACGTGCCGGACGCCCCGCTCGACGTCGTGGAGCTGGCCCGCCCGGCCGCCGACGGCGCCCTGCCGGTCCTCTCGCTGCGGGTCCCGGACGTCGCGGCGGGCACCACGGGGCTCGTCCTCGACCTGCAGGACGAGAGCGCCGACGTCGTGGTGGCCGGCGCGACGGACCGGGTGCCCGGCGTGATCGACGCGCCGTCGACCCTCGTGCTCGACGCGGGCGTGCTCGCCGGCCCGCTCGACCACGCGACCGAGCCGCGCACCGCCCTCGTGGCGCTCGACGACGGCGCGGACCCGGCGCGGGTCGCCGCGGCGCTGCGCGACGCGGTGCCCGGTGCCACCGTCGACGACCGCACGACGGTCGCCGCGGAGCTCCTCGAGTCGCCGGCGGCCCGGGGGATCGCGGCCGGGGCGCGGGTCTCCGTCGCCCTGGCGGGCGTGCTGGTCGCGCTCACCGTGGCCCTGACGCTGGTGCTGGCCGCCCCGGACCGGGAGCGCCTGCTCGCGGTGCTGCGCTCGATGGGGGTGCGGCGCTCGGAGTCGCGCGGGCTGGTCGCGTGGGAGGTGGCGCCCTGGGCCCTCGGCGCGCTCGTCGTGGGTGCGCTGGTCGGGGTCGCGGTGCCCGCCCTGCTGCGTGCCCGCGTCGACCTCACCGCACTGACCGGGGGCGGGCCGCAGCCCGCGCTCACGGTCGACCCGGTGCTCGTGGCGGGGGGAGTGGTCGGCTTCATGACGACGGTGGTCGTCGGGGCCGTGCTGGCGGCGGTCGCGGGGCGTCGCGGCGCGACGCCGGAGCGGTTGCGGGAGGCGGCGGAATGAGGGAGGACGGCTGATGGGCGACGGCGACGACGGTGACGACACGGTGGCGACGGGACGGTGGTGACGCGATGGTGGTGACCGAGGAGGAGGCCGGCTGGCCGCCGGCCGACGCCGCCCGCTCGGAGCCCGACGAGATCCGCTGCCGCGGGCTGGTGCGCATCTTCGCCACGGACGGCATCGAGGTGCAGGCGCTGCAGGGGCTGGACCTCACCGTCGACCGCGGGGGCCTGGTCGCCGTGGTCGGGGCGTCGGGCTCGGGCAAGTCGACGCTGCTCAACATCCTGTCCGGCATGGACCTGCCGACGGCGGGCTCCGCGGTGGTCGCGGGCACGGACCTGCTGGCGATGACGCGGCGCGACCGCGTGCGCTACCAGCGCTCCATCGTCGGGTTCGTCTGGCAGCAGACCGGGCGGAACCTGCTGCCGTACCTCACGGCGGCCGAGAACGTCCGGGTGCCGCTCGAGATCGCGCGCTCCGGCTCCCGAGCCGCGCGGGCGGCGCGCGTGGCGGAGCTGCTCGAGCTGCTCGACGTCGGGCACGTGGCGGACCGGCTGCCGGGCCAGATGTCGGGCGGGCAGCAGCAGCGGGTCGCGATCGCCGTCGCGGTGGCGGGCGCGCCGCGCGTGCTGCTGGCGGACGAGCCGACGGGGGAGCTGGACGAGGCGACGAGCGTCGAGGTGCTCGAGGCGCTGCGCGGGGTGAACGCGGCGACCGGGGTCACGACGCTGATCGTCACGCACGACCCGGCCGTCTCGGAGCACGTCGCGCGGACGGTGCAGATCCGCGACGGGCGCACGTCCACGGAGGTGCTGCGCCGCACGGAGGTGGACGAGGACGGCGCGCAGCGGCACGTCGCGGAGGAGTTCGCGGTGCTGGACCGCGTGGGGCGCCTGCAGCTGCCGCAGGACTTCGTCAGCGCCCTGGACCTGCGGGACCGGGTGCGCCTCGCCCTGGAGCCCGACCACGTCGAGGTCCGGCCGGACGGCCGGCGCGAGGGAGCGGGGGAGCGGCGATGACCAGCACGACGGCGACGACGACGGTGCTGCGCGCGAAGGGCGTCTCGCGCCTCTCCGGCAGCGGCGCGGGCGAGGTGCGGGCGCTGGAGGACGTGTCCGTCGAGGTCGGGGCCGGCGAGCTCGTCGTGGTGGTGGGGCCGTCGGGCTCCGGCAAGTCGACGCTGCTGCACCTGCTCGGCGGGCTCGACCGCCCGACCACCGGCACGGTGCACCTCGGCGCCGACCCCGCGGCGCAGGGCGGCCCGGGCGCCGTCGAGCGCGAGCTGGGCGGCCTGGGCGAGGACGAGCTGCACGCGGTACGCCGCACCGAGATCGGCTTCGTGTTCCAGTCGTTCGGGCTGATCCCTGTGCTGTCGGCGGCCGAGAACGTGGAGGTGCCCCTGCGCCTGGCGCGGGTCGACGCCGCCGAACGGGCGGCCCGGGTCGCGGAGGCGCTCGAGGCGGTCGGCCTCGCGGACCACGCCGAGCAGCGCCCGTACGAGCTCTCGGGCGGGCAGCAGCAGCGGGTCGGCGTGGCGCGCGCGCTCGTCGCCCGCCCGCGGGTGCTGCTCGCCGACGAGCCGACCGGCCAGCTCGACTCGACGACGGCCGCCCGCGTCATGGCGCTGCTGCGCGACCTGGTGCACTCGCGCGGGGTGGCCGCCGTCGTGGCGACCCACGACCCGGAGCTGGTGGCCGTGGCGGACCGCGTCCTCGTGGTCCGCGACGGCCGGTTGGCGACGGTATGACGGCGTCCGGGGCCGGCCGCCGGTCGTGTCCCGGAGGTTGCGCCCAGATACCGGATTGGTCACGGTTCCGGGTGCAAAGCGGGCGAAGGGTATGTGCGGGCCTCGAACCGTGACTAGAGTCACCCGCGCACAGTGCAGTGCGCGGGCACACGCGCCTGCACCTCACCGAGGGGTGATCCCCGCCGGTGAGCGACTCAACTCAGGAGGACACGTGACACCTCGACGACGACTTGCAGGCATCGGGGCCTTCACCCTCGCCTCGGCCCTGCTCCTGTCCGCGTGCGGTGGCGGTTCGGGCGACGACCCCGAGGCTGGCGGCGGCGGCTCGGACGCCGGAATCATCACCGTGCAGAACGGCGAGCCGCAGAACCCGCTCATCCCCACGATGACGAACGAGACCAACGGCTCGCTCGCCATCTCGAACGTCTTCGCGGGCCTCGTCTACTACGACGCCGACGGCCAGACGCAGAACGACATGGCGGAGTCCATCGAGTCTGACGACAACCAGACGTGGACGATCACCATCAAGGACGGCTGGACGTTCACCGACGGCTCGAAGGTGACGGCGCAGAGCTACGTCGACGCCTGGAACTACGGCGCGTACGGGCCCAACGCCCAGAACCTCAGCTACTTCTTCGAGCCGATCGAGGGCTTCGCGGACGTGAACTTCGCGGAGGACCAGCTGCAGGAGGACGGCAGCCCGAAGGAGGGCGAGAAGCCCGCCTCGGAGACCATGAGCGGCCTCAAGGTCGTCAGCGACACCGAGTTCACGGTCAAGCTCGCCCAGCCCGAGTCGGACTTCCCGATCCGCCTGGGGTACTCCGCGTTCATGCCGCTCCCGGAGGCGTTCTTCGACAACCCGGACGCGTTCGCCGACAAGCCGATCGGCAACGGCCCGTACCTGGTCGAGAACTGGACGCACAACGAGGTCATCGAGCTGCGCCCGAACCCCGACTACAAGGGTGAGCGCAAGGCGCAGAACGACGGCGCCGACCTGGTCGCGTACACCGAGGAGGACACGGCGTACAACGACCTCCTCGGCGGTCAGCTCGACATCGTGAAGAACGTGCCGTCGTCGTCGTTCGCGACGTTCGAGGACGAGCTGGGCGACCGCGCGGTCAACCAGGCCGCGGCCGTCATCCAGGTCATCAACGTCCCGGAGTACGTCAAGGAGTTCGAGGGCGACGCGGGCCTGCTGCGCCGCAAGGCCATCTCCATGGCGATCGACCGTGACCAGATCACCGAGACGATCTACAACGGCACCCGCACCCCGGCGAAGGACTTCACGTCGCCGGTCATCGACGGCTGGTCCGACACGGTCGAGGGCAACGAGGTGCTCGAGTACAACCCCGACGAGGCCAAGAAGCTCTGGGACCAGGCCGAGGGCGAGGACCCGGTCGGCAAGGACTTCACGCTGCAGATCGCCTCGAACGCCGACTCCGACCACCAGACCTGGGTGGACGCCGTCTGCAACAACGTCCGTAGCACGCTCGGCATCGGGTGCGAGTTCGACCCGTACGCCACCTTCGACGAGTTCCTCGACGCGCGTGACAACGAGCAGATCAAGGGCCTCTTCCGTGGCGGCTGGCAGGCCGACTACCCGGCGCTGAGCAACTTCCTCGGGCCGATCTACGGCACGAACGCCGGCTCGAACGACATGGGCTACTCGAACAAGGAGTTCGACGCCAAGCTCAAGGAGGGCAACGGCGCGACCGACCCGGAGGCCGCGATCAAGGCCTACCAGGAGGCGCAGACCATCCTGTTCGGTGACATGCCTGGTATCCCGCTGTGGTACCAGAACGCCACCGGTGGCTTCGGCGAGGACGTCGAGAACGTCGTCTTCGGCTGGGACAGCGACCCGATCCTGTACCAGGTCACGAAGCAGGGCTGACGCCCGATTCGGTGACGGCCGGCCGCGTCCGGTAGGTTCGCGGCCGGCCCACCGACGTCCGGAGGGCAGGGTGTGCCGATGCAGCACACCCTGCCCCCTATCCTTGTCCTGGCCACACCCGTCGTGGCCGTCGTCCTGGCAACGAGGCCCGAAACTTGAACCCGTGGCCCTGGGAATCCCGGGGCGAACGAGGAGACAACACACATGCTCTGGTATCTCGGACGCAGGCTCCTACAGGTGATCCCTGTGTTCCTGGGAGCGACGCTCCTGCTCTACGCACTCGTGTTCCTGCGGCCCGGAGATCCCGTGGCAGGCCTGGGCGGGGAGCGCGGTCTCCCCGAGGCCGTGCAAGCCCAGATTCGCGAGCAGTACAACCTGAACGAACCGTTCATCGTGCAGTACCTGCTGTTCCTCAAGGGCGTCTTCACGCTCGACTTCGGCGTCGACTTCCGAGGTCAGGACATCATGGACGTCATCGGCGCGGCGCTGCCGGTCACGTTCCAGCTCGCGATCATGGCGCTCGTCATCGAGGGCGTCTTCGGCGTCCTCTTCGGGCTCTTCGCCGGCATGCGCAAGGGCGGCTGGTTCGACGGCACCGTGCTGGTGATCAGCCTGCTCGTCATCTCCGTGCCGACGTTCGTCATCGGCTTCGTGCTCCAGTTCGTGATGGGCGTGAAGCTCGGCTGGTTCCCCGTGACCGTCGGCAGGGACCCCAACTTCTACAGTCTCCTGCTACCGGCGATCGTGCTGGCAGCGACGTCCTTCGCGTACGTGATCCGCCTGACCCGCACGTCGGTCGCGGAGAACCTCAGTGCCGACTACGTCCGCACCGCGCGAGCGAAGGGGCTCCGTCGCTCGCAGGTCACCGGCCGCCACGTGCTGCGCAACTCGCTCATCCCCGTCGTCACGTTCCTGGGCGCCGACCTCGGCAACCTCATGGGTGGCGCGATCGTGACGGAGGGCATCTTCAACATCAACGGCGTCGGGGGGACGCTCTACCAGGCGATCATCCGCGGCGAGAACATCACCGTCGTCTCGCTCACGACCGTGCTGGTCATCGTCTACATCCTGGCGAACCTGCTCGTCGACCTCCTCTACGCCGCCCTCGACCCGAGGATCCGTTATGCCTGAGAACCGATACGAGACCGTGCCCGGCGGACGGCGACCGCGCCCCGGGCAGGAGCACTTCGCCGCCGAGGTCGACGAGGGCGGCCTGGGTGCCGTCGACGCGGTCAAGACGGACGAGGCGCCCTCCAGCCTGTGGCGCGACGCGTGGCGCGAGATGCGCCGGCGCCCCATGTTCTGGGTCGCGGCCGCGATCATCCTGCTCGTCATCACGGTGGCGGCCTTCCCGGGCTGGTTCACGTCCGTGCACCCGCGCTTCGACTGCGAGCTGGCCAAGTCGCTCGCCGGCCCCGAGCCCGGGCACCCGTTCGGCTTCGACAAGCAGGGCTGCGACATCTACGCGCGCACCATCTACGGTGCCCGTGCGTCCGTGCTCGTGGGCGTCATGTCCACGGCGATGGTCGTGATCCTCGGCACCATCATGGGCGCCGTCGCCGGCTACTTCGCCGGCTGGTTCGACGTCATCCTGTCGCGCATCACCGACATCTTCTTCGCCATCCCGCTGGTGCTGGCCGCCATCGTCATCATGTCGATCACCACCAACCGGACCAGCTTCACCGTCGCCCTGGTGCTCGCGTCGTTCGGGTGGACGTCCATCGCCCGTATCACGCGCGGCACCGTGATGTCCGTGAAGAACAACGAGTTCGTCACCGCCGCCCGCTCGCTCGGCATGGGGCGCGGCAAGATCCTGCTGAGGCACGTGCTGCCGAACTCGGCGGCGCCGATCATCGTGTACGCCACGGTCGCGCTGGGCACGTTCATCGTCGCCGAGGCCACGCTGAGCTTCCTCGGCATCGGCCTGCCGCCCAGCACCGTGTCGTGGGGCGGGGACATCTCGCAGGCGCAGCGGGCGATCCGCCAGGCGCCGGAGATCCTCTTCTACCCGGCCGCGGGCCTGGCGATCACGGTGCTCGGCTTCATCATGATGGGCGACGTCGTGCGCGACGCCCTCGACCCGAAGGCACGGAAGCGATGACGACACAGTTCCCAGTGACGAACGGCAACCAGCCCGTCGGTGAGGGCGCCGGCCGCAGCTACGAGGCGGGGACCGACAAGCCCCTGCTCGAGATCAGGGACCTGCAGGTGTCGTTCACGACCTCGGAGGGCGTCGTGCACGCCGTCCGCGGCGCCGACATCACCGTGTACCCCGGTCAGTCGGTCGCGATCGTCGGCGAGTCCGGGTCGGGCAAGTCGACCACCGCGCACGCCGTGATCGACCTGCTGCCCGGCACCGGCAAGGTGACCGGCGGCAGCATCAAGTTCGACGGTCGCGAGATCGTGGGCCTGCCCCGCACGGAGATCGAGGCGATGCGCGGCCGGGACATCGGCCTCGTCCCGCAGGACCCGATGTCGAACCTCAACCCGGTGTGGCGCATCGGCACCCAGATCGAGGAGGCCCTCAAGGCCAACGGCTTCGAGGGCGGCAAGCGGGAGCGCAAGGAGCGCGTCGCCGGCCTGCTCCAGGAGGCCGGGCTGCCCGACGCCGAGCGGCGGGCGCGCCAGTTCCCGCACGAGTTCTCGGGCGGCATGCGCCAGCGCTCGCTCATCGCGATCGGCCTGGCCTCTCGGCCGAAGCTCCTCATCGCGGACGAGCCGACGTCGGCCCTGGACGTCACGGTGCAGCGGCAGATCCTCGACCACCTCGAGGTGCTCACGCAGGAGCTCGGCACCGCCGTCCTGTTCATCACCCACGACCTGGGGCTGGCCGCGGAGCGCGCCGAGCACCTCGTGGTGATGTTCAAGGGCCGCGTCGTCGAGTCCGGCCCTGCCCGGCAGATCCTCGCGAACCCGCAGCACCCCTACACCCAGCGTCTGGTGGCCTCCGCGCCGTCGCTCGCGTCCCGCCGCATCCAGGTGGCGCACGAGCAGGGCGAGGAGTCGGACGAGCTGCTGGCGCCCGACCTCGAGGCGACGATCCCGCTCCACGGCGCCGGCAAGGCGGCACAGCCCGACCTCGTCGTGGCGAAGAACCTCACGAAGGTCTTCACCATCCGCGGCGGACGCCCCGGTGCCTCGACGGACTTCAAGGCCGTCGACGACGTGAGCTTCACGCTCAAGAAGGGCCACACGCTCGCGCTGGTGGGCGAGTCGGGCTCCGGCAAGTCCACGGCCGCGAACATGGTCCTGGGTCTGCTGGACCCGACCTCGGGCGTCGTCGAGTTCGACGGCGCGGACGTCGCGAAGTACTCGCCCAAGGAGGCCTTCGCGTTCCGCCGCCGCATCCAGCCGGTGTTCCAGAACCCGTACGGCTCGCTCGACCCGACGTTCTCCATCTTCCGGTCGATCGAGGAGCCCCTGGCCCTCCACAGGGTCGGCGGCAAGAAGGAGCGCGAGAAGCGGGTGCGGGAGCTCCTCGACATGGTGGCGCTGCCCCAGTCGGCGATGCGCCGCTTCCCGAACGAGCTCTCCGGCGGTCAGCGGCAGCGCATCGCCATCGCGCGGGCGCTCGCCCTGCGTCCCGAGGTCATCGTGCTCGACGAGGCCGTGTCGGCCCTCGACGTGCTCGTCCAGGCGCAGATCCTGGAGCTCCTCGGGAACCTGCAGGAGGAGCTGGGGCTCTCGTACCTGTTCATCACCCACGACCTCGCGGTCGTGCGGCAGATCGCCGACTCGGTGGTCGTGATGCAGAACGGTCGGGTCGTGGAGCAGGCCACCACCGACGAGGTGTTCGACAACCCGCGCCAGCAGTACACGCGCGACCTGCTCGCCGCCATCCCCGGTGCGGGGCTGGAGGGCGCGGCGATCGCGGGCTGAGCTCCCGACGCGGCCCGACGGGGGCCGGCGCACGACCTGGTCGGGGGGCCGCCCCCCCGCGGCGGGGTGGCGGTGTGGGGGCC
>NZ_JBHTVZ010000002.1:0-262455 GCF_042792715.1 Isoptericola sp. NPDC056618
GCCCCCCCGCTCCCCCCGCTGACCACCCCCCACGCCGCGCCCGCCGCCCCGGCCGGGGGGGGGGGGCGTCGTCGTGCCCGCGGGCGGTCAGCCCTTCGGCGTCGCCCGTCGCCGCGTCGTCGCGTCGTCGCACCCGCGGTGAGGAGCAGCAGCGCGAGCAGGCTCAGCGAGAGCAGATCCCCGGGCCCGTGCGGGGCAGGCTCCGAGCACGGCGGCCGGGGTCACCGCGGCGGTGACGTGCCGCAGGGCGTGGTGACGGTCTCGTCGTCCGTATCGGGGCGGGGGAGCCGCCCCGATACCGTCAGCTGACGAACGACCCTGCGCGAATGACGGCGCGAACGTCGGGGGTGGAACGGGCGTCTCAGGCGCTCGTCACCGTGAGGGCGACGTTGTGGCCGCCGAAGCCGAACGAGTTGTTGAGCGCGACGATGTCGCCGTCGGGCAGCTTTTCCGGGGTGGCCCGCACCAGCGGCACCTGGAGCTCGGGGTCCGGGTTGGCCACGTTGATCGTGGGCGGGGCGAGGCGCTCGTGCACCGCCTTGACGGTGAAGAGCGTCTCGAGCGCGCCGGCGCCGCCCAGCAGGTGGCCCGTCATGGACTTGGTGGCCGAGAGCCGCACGTGGTCGGCCTCGCCGCCCATGAGGGTGCGGATCGACGCGGTCTCCGTGAGGTCGCCGACCTTGGTCGACGTGGCGTGCGCGTTGACGTGCACGACGTCGCGGGCGGTGACGCCGGCGTCCTCGAGCGAACGGCGCATCGCGGAGACCTGCCCGGTGCCCTCGGGGTCCGGGGAGGTGATGTGGAAGGCGTCGGCGGAGAGCCCGACGCCGGCGATCTTCGCGTAGACGCGGGCCCCGCGGGCGGCCGCGTGCTCGGCGCTCTCCAGCACCACGATCGCGGCGCCCTCGCCGATGACGAAGCCGTCCCGGTCGACGTCGTACGGGCGGGAGGCGCCCTGCGGGTCGTCGTTGCGCAGCGACAGCGTGCGGGACGCGGCGAAGGCCGCGATCGGCATCGGGTGGATCGTCGCCTCGGTGCCGCCGCACACGACGACGTCGGCGCGGCCGGCGCGGATCATGTCGACGCCGTAGCCGATCGCCTCGGCGCCCGACGCGCAGGCTGACACGAGGGCGTGGGCCCCGGCCTTCGCGCCGAACTCGAGCGACACGTAGGCCGCGGGGGAGTTGGGCATGAGCATCGGGACGGTCATCGGGAGCATGCGGCGGGCGCCGCGCTCCTGGAGCGTGTCCCAGCCGTCGAGCGTGGTCCAGATGCCGCCGATGCCGGACGAGACCACGGCGCCGAGCCGCTCGCCGTCGACCTCGGGGGCGCCGGCGTCCTGCCAGGCCTCGCGCGCGGCGACCATCGCGTACTGCGTGGACGGGTCCATGCGCTTGGTCTCGGGCCGGGACAGCACCTGGTCGGGGGTGACCTTGATGGTGGCGGCGAAGGTGACGGGGATCCCGTACTTCTCCGCCCAGTCGTTGTCGAGGGTGCGCGCGCCCGACTCTCCCGCGAGGGCGGCAGCCCAGGTGCTGGGGGCGTCGCCACCGAGCGGGGTGGTGGCGCCGAGGCCGGTGACGACGACGTCGCGCGAGGCGGGTGCGGCAGTCATGGGTGGGTCACTCCTGAGGTGAGAGCGGGTACGGGTGGTTCAGGTTGCCGGGCGGGCCGGGGTTCACCGGCCCGCCCGCGCGGCGGGGCGAGCGCCCCGCGGCGTCACGCGGCCTGCGCACCCTCGATGTACGAGACGGCGTCGCCGACCGTGGTGAGGTTCTTGACCTCGTCGTCGGGGATGCGGACGCCGAACTTGTCCTCGGCGTGGGTCACGATCGTCATCATCGACAGCGAGTCGATGTCGAGGTCGTCCGTGAACGACTTCTCCGACACGACCGCGTCCGTGGGCAGACCGGTCTCCTCGGCGACGATCTCGGCGAGGCCCTCGAGGATCTCCTGGGAGGTGTAAGCCATGGGGTGCGTCTCTCCTTGAAACGGGGTACCGGCCGTCCGGCACCGTGGGGTGTTGCGGTGCGATTGTCCCGCACCACGGGGGTCGGTCACGACCCCGGGCAGCCGATCGCGCGACCGTCGCGCGTCCGAGTGCCAGGGTCGCACCAGAGGCTAGGGCAGCACCACGACCTGGGCCGCGTAGACGAGGCCGGCGCCGAAGCCGATCTGCAGGGCCAGGTCGCCGGAGCGGGCCTGCCCCTCGGCGAGCAGCCGTTCCGTGGCGAGCGGGATCGAGGCGGCGGACGTGTTGCCGGTGTCGGCGATGTCACGCGCGACGACGACGCCGTCCGGCAGCCGGAGCTGCTTGACGAGCTGGTCGATGATGCGCATGTTCGCCTGGTGCGGCACGAAGACCTGGACGTCCTCGGGCTCGACGCCCGCTTCCGCCAGCGCCTTCGCCGCGATCGGGGCCATCTGGAAGCTGGCCCACTTGAAGACGGTCGGGCCGTCCTGGCGCAGCGTGGGCCAGCCGGCCGTCGGCTCCGCCCGCAGGTCCGACCAGCCGCGCGTCTGCGAGATGGCCTGAGACTTCGCGCCGTCCGAGCCCCACACCGTCGGGCCGATGCCGGGGGTGTCCGACGGCCCGACGACGGCCGCGCCCGCGCCGTCGCCCAGCAGGAACGAGATGGAGCGGTCGGTCGGGTCGACGAAGTCGGACATCTTCTCGGCGCCGATCACCAGCACGTGCCGGGCGGCGCCCGACCGCACGAGGGCGTCCGCCTGGCCGATCCCGTAGGCGTACCCGGCGCAGGCGGCCGAGACGTCGTAGGCGGCGGCCGGGGTGGCGCCGAGGCGCTCCGCCAGGACGGCGGCGCCCGCCGGCGTCTGGTGGAAGTACGTCACCGTGGACAGGATCACCACGTCGACGTCGGCGCCGGTGAGGCCGGCGGCGTCGAGCGCCTTGCGGGCGGCCGCCTCGGCCAGGTCGAGCACGTCGACGTCCGGGGCGGCGTACCGCCGCGTGACGATGCCGGTGCGCTGGCGGATCCACTCGTCGGAGGAGTCGATCGGGCCGGCGACGTCGTCGTTCGTCACGACGCGCTCGCCCCGCTCGCCGGCGACAGCCAGGATCCGCGAGAAGCGGACCGGCTCGGCCTGGCGGAGCGCGCGGCGCGCGCCGCTGGTCCCGTCGGTCACGCGGACGCCTCCGCGCCGCCCACGACCGAGTGGCGCGCGATGAGGTCGCGCGCCGCCTCGACGTCGTCGGGGGACTTCACGGCGACGGACTCGACGCCCTTGAGCGCGCGCTTGGCCAGGCCCGTGAGGACGCCGCCCGGGGCGAGCTCGAGGATGCCGGTGACGCCGCGCTCCGCGAGAGTCGCCTGGCACAGGTCCCAGCGCACCGGGGCGGTGACCTGCGCGGCGAGGCGCGCGAGGACGTCCGTGGCGGTGCCGTGCCCGTGGGAGCCGGCCGCCAGGGTGTCGTAGGTGGCCCCGTCGGCGTCCGACAGCAGCGGGAGGCGCGGGTCCGTGGCGAGCCAGCCGGTCGCGACCTGCTCGAAGGCGACGCGGGCCGACTCCATGAACGGGGTGTGGAACGCGCCCGCGACCTGCAGCGGGATGACGCGTGCGCGGGTCGGCGGGTCGGCGGCCAGCGCGGTGAGGCGCTCCGGGTCGCCGGCGGCCACGACCTGGCCGCCGCCGTTGACGTTCGCGGGGAACAGGCCGGCCGCCTCGATCGCGGCCAGGACCTCTTCGGGGTCGCCGCCGACGACGGCGCTCATGCCGGACGGCGCGGCCGCGGCGGCCTCCGCCATCGCGCGGGCGCGGTGCGAGACCAGGCCGACGGCGCCGGCGTCGTCGAGCGCGCCCGCGACGGCCGCGGCGCTGAGCTCGCCGACCGAGTGGCCCGCGGTGACGTCCACGACCTCGGTCGTAGGACGTCCGTCGAGGATGGCGCGCAGGGCGAGGAGCGACGACGAGACGATCAGCGGCTGGGCCACGGCGGTGTCGCGGATCGTGTCCGCGTCCGACGTCGTCCCGTGCTGGGCGAGGTCGGTCCCGGCCGCGGCCGAGAAGGAGTCGAGCAGGTCGGCGGTGCCGGGCAGCTCCAGCCAGGGGCTGAGCATCCCGGGGGTCTGAGAGCCCTGTCCAGGGCAGACGACGGCGAGCACGTGCCCACGGTGTCACCTCGCGCGGGGGGTGCGTCGTCGCGACGCGCACGAACCTCGTGGAAAGCGATTGTGGGAATCCTCCAAGAGGTGGGACGCGCTCAGACGCCGCCCGGGTCCCCCTCGAGCTGGCCGAGGGCGAGGGCGATCTGGAGGACGAACGACTCGCGGGCGTCGAGCGGGTCCCAGCCGGTGATCTCGGAGACCTTCCGCAGCCGGTAGCGGACCGTGTTCGGGTGCACGTACAGGCGCCGTGCGGCGGCCTCGAGCGACCGGCCCGTGCCCAGGTACGCGGACAGGGTCTCGAGCACCGAGCCCGACGCCTCCTGCAGCGGGCGGTAGGCCTGGGCGACCAGGGTGCGACGTGCGGAGACGTCGCCGGTCAGCACGCGCTCCGGCAGGATCTCGTCGGCGAGGACCGGGCGCGGCGCCTGCGGCCACGCGGGTGCCGCGGCCAGCCCGGCGAGGGCGGCGGCCGCGGACGCCGCCGCGTCGGAGACGTCGGGCACGACGCCGCCGATCACCACGGGCCCGGGACCGAAGCGGTCCAGGAGGGACGTGGCGGCGGCGACCAGGTCGCCCTCGCCGCCCAGCACGAGCACCAGCCGGTCGCCGTGGATCCCGACCAGGGCGTCGCCGGCCGCGCGGCGGGCGAGCCGCCGGAGCTCGGCCGTGCGGACGTCGTCGAGCCGCGTCGTCGCCTCGCCCACCATCACGAGCGCCTGGCCGCGGCCGCTCCACCCGAGCGCCGACACGCGCGAGCGGAGCGAGCCGTCGCCGTCGCCGCGCACCAGCGCGTCCACGACCAGGGCCTCGAGGCGGGCGTCCCAGGCGCCGCGGACCTCGGCGGCACGGGCGTACACCTCCGCGGCCGAGAAGGCGATCTCGCGGGAGTACCGCAGCACCGCCTCGCGCAGCTCCCGCTCGTACCCGGGGGCGGCGATCTCGTCCGAGTGCTGCTCCACGACGTCGACCATGAGGCGGACGAGCTGCAGCGTGTGCTGCAGCGAGATGGAACGCGTGAGCTCGGGCGGCGCGGCGGCGAACATCTCGCCCACGCCGTGCGGGGTGGGAGTGGGCTCGGCGAACCAGCTCACGAAGGCGTTGATGCCCGACTGCGCGACCAGGGCCACGTACGACCGGTCCTCCGCCGGGAGCTGCCGGTACCAGTGCACCTCCTCGAGGCGGCGCATCGCGGTCGACGTGAGCAGCCCCATGCCCTCGCGCACGCGCTGCACGTTCTCGCCCCGGGAGACGGGTGCGCCGTCCGTGCCGTCCTCGGGGACGGCGGTCCCGTCGCTCGTGGAGGTCGGCGTGCCGGTGCTCGTCATGGGTCGAGGATACGGGCGTCGTTGTGGGGAGTGCACAAACGTCCGGGCGTCCGGAGCGGCCCCCGGCTTCGACGGGGGTCATTGGATAGTGTCGGTCCCATGGCCCTCATGCCCCGGCTCCGGCAGCTGCTGCGCCGGCCGTTCTCCGCCTCGACGGTGGCGGCGCGCCGGCCGTCGCCCGCGCAGGAGCACGGGGACACGGTGCCCGAGGACGCGCTGCGGGCCATCCTCACCGACGACCCGAACGACGCGCCCGCCTTCCGTGCGCTCGCGGAGATCGTGCGGCGGCGCGCGGCCGAGTCGCCGAACCCCGAGGACCCGCTCACGGCGCCGGCCGACGAGGCCGCCCAGCAGCGCGCCGCCGACCTCGCCGTGTGGTCGCTCGCGGAGGAGCTCGCCGGCCATCCGCGGGGGTGGCGGCCGCTGCTCGAGCTCGGCCGGCTGTCCGTCGCCGACGACCCGGAGGGTGCGGCCCGCCGCCTCGCCACCGCGGCCGAGCGCGACCCGGGCGGCGAGGCGCTGGCCGAGGGCCTGGCGATCCTGCGGGACGCCGGCATGCCGACCGAGGCGCTCGGTCTCGGCATCGGGCACTGGCGGGCCCGCGAGCACACCCCCGAGGTGGGGCGGCAGCTCGTGCTGGCCGCCCTCGAGGCGGGCCGCGTCGCGGAGGCGCGCCAGCACCTGGAGTCGCTCGCCCTGCACCCCGGCACCGAAGAGCTGCGGGCGGAGCTGGCCCGCGTCGTCGCCGCCCGCGACCAGGCCTCGCCGAGATAGGGCCCCCGCGCGAGGCCCGACCGCCGCCGGACGCGCAGAGGCCCCGAGCCGGACGGCTCGGGGCCTCTGCGCTACCTCGGCGGGCGGGTCAGCTGTCGCCGCCCGCGACGCCGGACGTGCCGGCGTTGACGTCGAGCAGGCGGTACTTCTCCACCGCCTTGGCGACGACGTCGGCCGGGACCTCGCCGCGACGGGCGAGCTGCTGCAGCGTCTTCACGACCATCGACGGGCCGTCGATGAGGAAGAAGCGGCGCGCGGCCGCGCGGGTGTCGGAGAAGCCGAAGCCGTCCGCGCCGAGCACCGCGTAGTCGCCCGGCACCCAGGCGCGGATCTGGTCCGGCACCAGGTGGTCGTAGTCGCTGGTCGCGACGAACGGTCCCTGGGCGCCCGACAGCTTCTGCGTCAGGTACGGGACGCGCGGCTCGGCCGTCGGGTCGACCAGCGCGTCCTTCTCCGCGGCGAGCGCGTCACGACGCAGCTCGTTCCAGCTGGTCACGGACCAGACGTCGGCCGACACGCCCCAGTCCTCCGCGAGGAGCTGCTGCGCCTCGAGCGCCCACGGCACGCCCACGCCGGAGGCGAGGAGCTGCGCCTTGGGGCCCTCGACGTCGGACGTCGCGATCCGGTGGATGCCGCGGAGGATGCCGTCGACGTCCACCTCCTCCGGCTCGGCCGGCTGGATCATCGGCTCGTTGTACACCGTGAGGTAGTACATGACGTTCTGGTCGCGGCCGTCGGACCCGTCGCCGTACATGCGCTCGATGCCGTCGCGCATGATGTGGCGGATCTCGTAGCCGTACGCCGGGTCGTACTGGACCATCGCCGTGTTGGTGCCGGCGATGAGCGGCGAGTGGCCGTCGGCGTGCTGCAGGCCCTCACCCGTGAGGGTGGTGCGGCCGGCGGTGGCGCCGATGATGAAGCCGCGGGCGAGCTGGTCGCCGGCCGCCCAGAACTGGTCGCCGGTCCGCTGGAAGCCGAACATCGAGTAGAAGATGTAGACCGGCACCATGGCCTCGCCGTGCGTCGCGTACGACGTGCCGACGGACTGGAAGGCGGCGGCGGAGCCGGCCTCGTTGATGCCCGTGTGCATGATCTGCCCGGACTCGGACTCCTTGTAGCTCAGCATGAGCTCGCGGTCCACGGCGAGGTAGTTCTGCCCCTGCGTATTGAAGATCTTGGCGCTGGGGAAGATCGCGTCCAGACCGAACGTGCGGGCCTCGTCGGGGATGATCGGCACGACGCGCTTGCCGAACTCCTTGTCCTTGATGAGGTCCTTGAGCAGGCGCACGAAGGCCATCGTGCTGGCGACGTGCTGCGTGCCCGAGCCCTTCTTGAGGATCTCGTAGGCCTTCGGCTCCGGCAGCGTCAGCGGCTTCGGCGTCGAGCGGCGCTCGGGCAGGAAGCCGCCCAGGTGCCGGCGTCGCTCCAGCATGTACTGGATCGCCTCGTCGTCCATGCCCGGGTGGTAGTACGGGGGCAGGTACGGGTCGGCGTCGATCTGCTCGTCCGTCAGCGGGATGTGCAGGTTGTCGCGCAGCGCCTTGAGGTCGGAGTTCTTGACCTTCTTCATCTGGTGCGTGGCGTTCCGGCCGGCGAAGCTCGAGCCGAGGGCGTAGCCCTTGACCGTCTGCGCGAGGATGACCGTCGGCTGGCCCGTGTGGGCGCGGGCCGCGGAGTACGCCGCGTAGATCTTGCGGTAGTCGTGACCGCCGCGCTTCATGTTCCAGATGTCGTCGTCGGTCATGTTCTCGACGAGCGCCTTGGTCCGCGGGTCGCGGCCGAAGAAGTGCTCGCGGATGAACGCGCCGGACTCCGCGCGGTACGTCTGGTAGTCGCCGTCGGGCGTGGCGTTCATGAGGTTGACCAGGGCGCGGTCCTTGTCCGCGTTGAGCAGGGCGTCCCACTCGCGGCCCCAGACGACCTTGATGACGTTCCAGCCGGCGCCCTTGAACTGGGCCTCCAGCTCCTGCATGATCTTGCCGTTTCCGCGGACCGGCCCGTCGAGGCGCTGCAGGTTGCAGTTCACGACGAAGGTCAGGTTGTCGAGCTGCTGGTGCGCCGCCTGCTGCAGCATGCCGCGCGACTCGGGCTCGTCCATCTCGCCGTCGCCCAGGAACGCCCAGACGTCCTGCTGGCTCGTGTCCTTGATGCCGCGGTTGTGCAGGTACTTGTTGGTCCAGGCCTGGTAGATCGCCGAGGCCGGGCCGAGGCCCATCGAGACGGTCGGGAACTCCCAGAAGTCCGGCAGCATGCGCGGGTGCGGGTACGAGGGGAGGCCGCCGCCGGCGTGCGACTTCTCCTGGCGGAAGCCGTCGAGCGTCTCGGCCGACATGCGGCCCTCGAGGAAGCTGCGGGCGTACTGGCCGGGGGAGGAGTGCCCCTGGAAGTACACCTGGTCGCCGCCGCCCGGGTGGTCCTTGCCGCGGAAGAAGTGGTTCAGACCCACCTCGTACAGCGTCGCGACCGATGCGTAGGAGGAGATGTGGCCGCCCACGGAGATCTCGGGGCGCTGGGCGCGCGTCACCATGACGGCCGCGTTCCAGCGGATCCAGGAGCGGTAGCGACGCTCCATCGCCTCGTCGCCCGGGAAGTACGGCTCGTCGTGCACGGCGATCGTGTTGACGTAGGGCGTCGCCACGGTCGCGGGGATGTGCACGTTGCGCTCCCGCGCGCGACGCAGCAGGTTGAGCATGACGTAGCGCGCCCGCGGGCCGCCCTTGTCGTCGATCAGACCGTCGAACGACTCGACCCACTCGCCGGTCTCGGCGGGGTCGATGTCCGGGACGGCGCTGAGCAGGCCGTTGATCAACGGTCCGGTCTCGTCGTACGAAGCCACCAGCAACCTCTCTCATCTTCGGACGGTGTGCGGCACATGGTCGCCGCCCCGGTCCGTGTCAGGCATCCCGTCGTGGGTCACCGCGTCGCGTGGTCGCGGCGGTGCGGCCCCCGAACGGGTGGTCATCACTCATTGTGTCCCCAGACGGGCCGGGGGAACACCATCGAGCGGTCAAGGATCCGTGATCTACGTCATGCCGCGGGCCGGCGATGTTGCCGAGGTCACTGTGCAGCCCCGCTCCGAGCAAACCACGGGCGGACGGGGGTTGCCGGGCGGACGTGCTTCCGGTGGACTACGTTGGCGCACACACAGACGTGCGCCCCGCGCGCGTCCGTACGCGTCGGTGATGGTCAGACGGAGAGGAACGAAGGTCCAAAGTGGGTAAGCAGGCGGAATCCCCGGCAGCTCGATTCGGGTTCACGCCCGGGCAAGTCGTGCAGGAGTTCGGGTGGGGAGACGACGTCGACGACGCGCTGCGGGCCGAGGTCGAGGCCGCGGTCGGCAGCGAGCTGGTCGACGAGGACTACGACGACGTCACCGACGGTGTCATCGCGTGGTGGCGCGACGACGACGGCGACCTCACGGACATGCTCGTCGACGTCCTGACGGTGCTCGACGACGGCGGCCTCATCTGGCTGCTGACGCCGAAGCCGGGCCGCGACGGCCACGTCGGCCACGACGAGATCCAGGAGGCGGCGACCACCGCCGGCCTGCACGCCACGAGCACGTTCGCCGTCGCGCCCGACTGGTCGGCCACGAAGCTGGCCAACCGCGGCCGCGGACGCTGACCCGGTGACGGGCGCGACCCCCGAGGTGCGGTGGCGCGCGGGCGACCCCGCGCCCGACTTCACGCTGCCCGACACGCACGGCACGCCCGTGCATCTCGCCGACCTGCGCGGCGAGCCGGTCCTGCTGGTGTTCTTCCCGTTCGCGTTCTCGGGCATCTGCACCGGCGAGCTGTGCGAGCTGCGCGACAACATCGAGGACTTCGAGGCGGCCGGGGTGCGCCTGCTGGCCGTCTCCACCGACCCGGTCTTCACGCTCAAGGCCTGGCACGAGCAGGAAGGCTTCGGCTTTGACCTGCTCAGCGACTTCTGGCCCCACGGCGCCGTCGCCGACGCCTACGGCGTCTTCGACCCCACGAGCGGCCACGCGCTGCGCGGCACCTTCCTCGTCGACGCCGACGGGATCGTGCGGTGGTCGGTCGTCAACCCGCGCGGTCAGCGGCGCGACCTCGAGGCATACCGCGAGGCGCTCGCCGAGATCTGACTCGGAGCACGGGCGCGCAGGTGTCCGGCGGGACGCCCCTCGCCGGGTATTCTTTGCTGGCTGTCCAGGGCCTGTAGCTCAGCTGGTCAGAGCGCCACGCTTACACCGTGGATGTCGGGGGTTCGAGTCCCTCCGGGCCCACCACCCCCTCATTTCTTGCGCTGACCTGCAGCTTTGCTCCCACCGTCCGTGGACACGGATGGACACCAGAGCCCCCGAATGGCCGTTCATTCCCCCGCCACACCCCCGCGGGGGAATGGCGGAGCGCCCCCACCTTCCTCGCGGGAGGGGGTGGCAACGGTGGCCGGTAAGCGTTCCTTCGGCGAGCTCGAGGCTCGTCGGAGCAAGACCACCCACAAGGTCATCAGCTGGCGCGCGCGGTACATCGGCCCGGACGGTGCCCGGCACTCGCGGGTCTTCGGCGACCGGATGGCCGCCGAGTCCTGGCTCGTCGACGAACGCCGGCTCATCGACCGCGACGAGTGGCTCCCGCCCGACCGGCGCGACGCCGCCGTCGAGCGACTCACGCTGAGCGAGTGGGCCACCGAGTACATCGAGGGCCGCACGCTGGCGCCCGGGACGCTGCGGGACTATTCGCGGATCCTGCGGGTGCACATCGACCCCACGATCGGTACCAAGTACCTGGACGAGGTCACCGTGGCCGAGGTCGCGGCCTGGCACGCGCGGTTGAAGAAAGACCTTCGGGCGCGAGCCCGGAAGGCGAACCGGGCGACCGACGGCTCGGGAGAGGCCGCACAGACCTACAAGTTCCTGTCGGCCGTGTTCAAGGCGGCTATCGCCCGCGGGCTCATCGACGCCTCGCCCGCACGCGTTGTCGCCGGCGGCCGGCACCAGCGACAGCGGCAGCCGGTGCTGCTCAGCGCGGCAGAGGTCCAGGCGCTCGCCCAAGCCCTGCCCGAGCATCTGCGGGCCCTGGCCGACCTGTTGAGCTGGACGGGGCTGCGGATCGGCGAGGCCCGCGCGCTGCGGCGTCGGGACGTGGACCTGCGCGACTCGGCGTCGGCGTCCGTCAGTGTGGCGCAGAACGTCTCGCAGGGCGGCAAGGGCATCAACGCCGTCGTCGGACGGGTGAAGACGGACGCGGGCTACCGGACGGTGGCAATCCCGGAGGAGCTGGCGCTCGTCCTGCAGGCCCACATCGAGCGGTTCGCCCAGCCGGGGCGCGACGGGCTGCTGTTCCCGGGGCGTTCCGGGGGAGTCTTGCCCGAGGGCACCTGGCGGTACGCGTGGATCCGCGCGCGCGAGAAGGCGGGGCTACCGGATGTGCGCACGCACGACCTGCGGCATACCAGTCTGACCATGGCGGCCCGGGCCGGTGCGACTACCGCCGAGCTGATGCACCGCGCCGGGCACTCCGAGGCCCGGGTGGCGATGATCTACCAGCACGCCGCCGCCGACCGGGACCGCATGATCGCCGAGCGTATGGCGGCCATGGCTCGCGAGGACGAGCTGGCCGCGCGTCGTGCGCGCGGTGCGGCGTCGGGGTGATGAGTCTCGGCGCCGAGAGCCCTGCCGTGCTGTCGTAGCCGGGGTCCACCCCTGGCGACGTGTGCACACCTGAGTCGTGACGGCGGCGCGAGCGCGTCGCCCGGGGAGGAGCGGAACCATGCGATCGACAGGCATCCAGAAGCGGACGCGGAGCCACGGGAAGCTCGTCGCCCTCGCCGACGCGGCAGAGGAGTTCAGCGTCTCGGTGAAGACGATCCGCCGTCGCATCGCCGACGGCACCGTCACCGGCTACCGCGTCGGCAGGCTCATCCGCGTCGACCTCGACGAACTGCGCGAACGACTCGCCGTGACCATCCCGGCCACGAGGGGGCGACTCGGGGCGTGACAGCGGGCCGTGAACGTCCGCGTCTCTCGACGCTGATCGGGTCTTCGCGGACACGGAGCGCGCGTTCGGGACGCGAAAACAGTGAACATGCAGGTCCCACGGTGGTGTGGAGTCCGCACCACCGTGGGATCCCCCCAAATGCGCGGGCCCGGCGACTCCGCGGCGCCGGTCGTGCTGGCGAGAGGTCCCGAGCCGGTGCAGAAGTGCGCGGCCGACGGCGGTGGTGGTGAATCACCACCACCTTGGCGTTCCTCGAGACGAGCGGGACCCCACGGTCGCGACGACTCATCACCACCGTCCCTGCCGGTGCAGGGTCCCCGAACCGGCAGGCAGGCGAGGACCCGACGGGTGCCTGGGTCCGCTCGAGCGCCGCAGAGGTTCGTTCCATGCCGTGGATCGTCCCTCGAGTGCGTTACCGAAAACCTACGGGGTAGCGACCCCGTACGCACCCCGTACGCACCCCGTACGCACCCTTCGTCGAAGTATCGGCGCAGGTCATCATACGTACGGGGAGAAGTCACTGCGAATCTCGAACCGTCGGCTCCACTGATTCCGGGGGGGCAGATCCCCAGGTGGCAGATGCGCGTCGCGTCGCTGGAGATTCCGAAGCATTGCGGGTCGCGTACGGCGCAAGTGAGCTCCGGCTACCCAGTTTGCGCCTGGGCTCGCACCTGAGCCCGGCCGCTTCGAAATGCGGCGGGCGTGGTGCCCAACGTCCGCCGGAAGTGGCGGGTGAGGTGTGCCTGGTCATGGAATCCGGACGCGCTGGCGGCCTCGGCGGGCGTGAGGCCGTCGAGGAGATGACGTCGGGCGCGATCCACCCGCAGGCCGACGACGTAGCGGTGCGGGGCGATCCCGTACGCGCGGGAGAACGTCCGGACGAGGTGGCTGGGGTGCGCGCCCAGGATTCGCGCGGCGTCCTCGATCGTGAACGACTCCAGGACGCGGTCGTCGAGCAACTCGCGCAGTCGGCGGGCGAGCGGCACGTCCCCGGTCGTGCTCGTCGGGGATCCGAGGTGCGCGCTGACGGACTCGCGCAGCGCGAGGATCTCGACCTCGGCGTCCAGGCTGTCGGCCGGGGAGCGCAGCGCGGCGTGGGCGCGGTTCAGCGTGGCCAGCGCGGCCGGGTCGCGCAGCGTGGGTGCGGCGACAGCGGCGTCCCGCGCCCACCGAGGGAGCCAGTCGTCCTCGAGGTAGAGGACTCGTTTGCGGTACGTCAGCCCGCTGGCGGAGCGCCCGTCGTGGGGGACGCCGGGTGGCAACAGGGTGATCGACGCCGGTGCCGCGTCGTGAGGTGCTCGATCGAGCTGGTACGCGACGGACCCGTCGTCGACGAGGAGCACGGTCCAGGCGTCGTGGGTGTGCACGGGGTAGGCGTGGTGCTCGAACGTCGCGTGCAGCACCTCGCGCACCTGGGGCACCGACGGGTGCCACGCCCGCACCGATTCACCCATGCAAGGAACGTACAAGACGTCTGGTTGCCTCACGGCAAAGACTGAGGTCATGACCATGCACGACACGGCCACCGCCGTGGTTCCCGACGCCGTCCGGTTCGACACCAAGGTCGTGGTCGTCCTGCGCGACGACCTGCTGCCCTGGCAGGAGCTGAACGCGACCGCCTTCCTCATGAGCGGCATCGCCACCAGCGAGCCTGGCCTGGTCGGCGAGCCCTACCGGGACAGCGAAGGCAACGCCTACCTGCCGATGCTGCGCCAGCCCGTCGTCGTCCTGACGGGGGACGGCGGCGTCCTCGCCGCAGCCCGGGAACGTGCCCTCGGGCGCGGTATCCCGATGGCGGCGTATACCCGCGAGCTGTTTTCGACCGGTCATGACGGGGCGAACCGGGCGGCCTTTGCGTCCGCCGACGCGGCGCGTCTGGACCTGGTCGGCCTGGCGGTGCGCGGTCCGCGCAACGCCGTCGACCGCGTCGTCAAGGGCGCTCGTCGACACCACTGACACCGCGACGGGAACCACGAGGAGACGACCCATGACCAGCCCTGACCGCCGACAGGTCCGAGACCTCGTCTACCAGACGCTCGCGGCCGAGGGACGAGCCCCGTCGGTCGCCGAGCTCGCCCGCCGGACAGGCACGACCCCGGCCGACGTTCACCACGCCCTGCACGACCTCGCAGACGCCCATGCGCTCGTCTTGAGCGATGACGGTGACGCCGTGCGCATGGCGCACCCGTTCTCCGCCGCACCGATGGCGTTCGTCGTCACACCCCAGGACGGACGTGACGACCGACGATGGTGGGGCGGGTGCGCCTGGGACGCCTTCGGCATCAGCGCTGCACTGCGCCTCGACGTCCGGATCGACACCGCCTGCCCTCACTGCGCGACGCAGCTCAGCTACCGCGCCGGTCCGGGGACGCCACCGCCCGGCGACCTCGCCGTCCGCTTCCCCCGTCCCGCGGACCGGTGGTGGGACGACGTCGTGGCGACCTGCACCATGATCCGCACCTTCTGCTCGCGCGACCACGCCGAGCTGTGGACCGCTGAGCACGCGTCCGGCGAGGGCTACATCGCCGCAGCGACCACCGTCTGGGAACTGGCCACGCCCTGGTACGGCGACCGCCTCGACCCGCAGTTCGAACCCCACGACCGCGAGAAAAACCAGCAGCTCCTCGACGGAGTCGGGCTCACCGGCCCCTTCTGGCACCTGCCCTGACAGTCGCTCGACCCAGGAATCCGACATTGCGTGCGGTTCCGGACCTAGCATCCGCTCGGGCTACCAGATTCAGCACGATGAGGGAGACGGTCGCTGCGAGGACCTCTCCTGCGGCCAGGGCTGTCCAGGTGCCGGTCGGGCCTCGCCCTCCCAGGGTCAGAACGAGGGGGATCTTGATCGCGAGCAGGGTGCCGATCGAGATGAGGTACGAGGGCCTGGCCTGGCCGAGGGCCTGGAAGTAGGCGGAGACGAGCGGGGTGACTCCGGCGACGGCGAGGCCGATGGCGATGATGCGCATGGCGTCGGTCGCTGCGGCGACGACGCCCGGTTCGTCGACGAAGAGTCGGACGAGCGGCTCGGCCGCCAGGGCGACGAGGCCCGCGGCGGCGACGCCGTAGAGGAGGGTGGCGCGCAGCGCAAGCCTGCGTGCGCGGTTGACGCGGTCGGTGAGCCGAGCCCCGGCGTTGTATCCGACGATCGGTTGCAGGCCCTGGCTGATGCCGGTCTGGGGCATGGTGACGAATGTCTGGATGCGGGCGCAGATGGCGTAGGCCGCGAGGGCGACGGCGCCGCCGGCCGCCGCACCGGCCGTGGCGGCGTCGTCCCGGGAGAGGGAGAGGTTGACCAGCACGGTCAGGAGGGTGGTGCCGGCGCCGGCGAGGAAGGATGGCGCACCGATGCTGAGGACGGCGCCGATGGTCGGTCCGTGGGGTCGTAGGCCTGTCCACCCGATCCGATAGGGGCGACGTCGCTGGATGAAGAAGAACCAGATGCTCATCGCGGCGGAGACGGCCTGTCCACCGACGGTGCCGAGCGCTGCGCCTCGTACGCCCATGTCGAACCCGAAGATCAGCAGCGGGTCGAGGGTGATCTGCACCAGCACGGGCACGAGCCACAGCATCGTGGAGTACAGCATCCGGCCCTCTGCGCGGACGAGGGCGGAGAAGCCGGTGGAGACGATGGCGCCGGCCAGGATGATCACGGCGTAGTCGCGGGCGTACCCCAGCGTGGCGCCAGTGGCGCCGAGGGCCGTGAGGAGCGGCCCGAGGAACGTCAGGCCGGCCACGGTGGTCAGGATGGCGGCAGCCCAGAACACGACGAAGGCGTTCCCGGCGGCGCGGGCGGCCCGTGCGGGGTCGCCCGCGCCGAGGCTGCGCGAGACGAGGGACGCGCCGCCGACGCCGACCGTGGTCGACACCGCGCCCAGGCCGAGCAGGATCGGCGCGACGAGGTTGACGGCGGCCATGGCCGTCGGGCCCACGCCGCGCGCGACGAACCAGGCGTTGGTCAGGGCGTAGATCCCGTACACGCCGACCGAGAGGGTGGTCTGCGAGCAGGTGTGCCACAGCAGCCGCCCGATCGGGCGGCTGCCCAGCAGGTCCGGCGAGGGCGCGGGTCGTGACACGGGACTACTTCACGCGGCCGAGCAGGCCCATGGCGATGTCGAGCTGGTCGCAGGCCCACCGGTACTGCTCGGGGGTCTGCCCGCGGTAGGTGGTCTCCACGAGCATGGTGACGCCCAGCCACAGCGTGTAGAGGTGGCGGCGCAGGCGCTGGGAGCCGGTGAGCTCGTCCAGCCCGAAGCCGCGCATGAAGGGCGTGGGGTCGGGGAAGACGGTGAGGTCCAGCCCGGTGAGGCCGGCCTCCATGAGCGGGTCGCCGAACATCGCGCGCTCGTGGTCGATGACGGCCACGATCCGCCCGTCACGGATCATCGAGTTCTTCGCCCACAGGTCCACCTCGATGAACCGGGGCTCGGTGACGTCGTCGAGCACGTCGGCGTGCGCGTCCCAGGCCTCGCGCACGGCGTCGTACTTCCACCCGAGGTCGACAGCCGCCTTCTCGCCGTCGGTCAGGACGTCCTCGAACCACGCGGACGCGGCCTCGCGCCAGGTCGCGAACCCCTCGCCCTCGAGCGGGCCGAAGTGCGGCCCGACGATCTCGGTCAGGCGCCGGTTGACCGCGCCCAGGTCTTCGAACCCGTTCTCGACCTCCTCAGGCGAGAACTCGCCGGCCTCGGCCGCGATGCCGAAGCAGGGCGCGTCGACGTACTCCATGAAGAAGTAGTCCGCGTCGATCAGCTCGCCCGTCAGGTCGACGAAGTCGAGGCGCGGGATCGGGACGTCCGACTCTCGCCGCACGAGCTCCATCGCGGCGAGCTCGTTGCGCATCATCCCGTGCTCGCGCGCCATGAGCGCGACGTCCGCCGGGGGCGCGATCTTGAGCACCACCTGCGCCCCGTCGCGCAACCGGATGCGGTACAGGGCGTTGAAGAACCCGTACGACAGCTCAGTCGCGAAGTCGTCCCCGTCCGGCACCTGCTGCGGGCCGTAGGCGCGCTCGATCATCGCCCGCAGGGTCGCCGTCGACTGCCGGTTCTTGGTGATGCTCTCCACGCAGCTCACTCCTTGATGTGGGGACTGTGCCCAGGTCCGTCCGGTGTGGGACCGCTCCCACCCGTGCTGCGTACCGATGTACGCAACTCGATGAGAGTAGTGCGCCGCCGTCGGATTTTCTACCACCCGGTAGGCAATCGTCCGTTCGGTGCGTACGATCGTACATATGACCCGTGCAGACCTCGGCCCCACGCCGGCCGACCGACGCGCCCGCGCAGCCGTGGCGGCGCTGTTCCTGACGAACGGCGCCCTGTTCGCCAATCTCATCCCGCGCTACCCCGAGATCAAGGCCGACCTGCAGATCAGCAATGCCACCTATGGGCTGGCTGTCGCCGCGTTCCCGGCCGGCGCGATCGCGGCCGGCCTGGCTGCCGGCGTGCTCATCCGTCGCTTCGGTTCCGCACGCGTCGCGGTAGCGGGCACCGTGCTGACGAGCATCGGGGTGCTGACAGCCGGTCTTGCACCCTCCCTCGTCCTCCTCGTTCTCGCGTTGTTCGCCGGGGGCGCGATGGACGCGATCACGGACGTGGCCCAGAACGCTCATGGCCTGCGGGTCCAGCGGCGATACGGCCGGTCGATCCTCAACTCGTTCCACGCGGTCTGGTCCGTCGGTGCGGTGCTGGGCGGCTCGATGGCCGCTGCGGCGATCGCCCTCGACATGCCCAGGGGTATGCACCTGGGCATCTCGGCCGCGCTGTTCTCCGTGGTCGCTCTCGTGGCCCTGCGCTACTGCCTGCCGGGCCTGGACGGCGCCGACGACGAGGCCGGGGCGGTGTCCCAGGGGGTGGTCAGCACCGTCGGTCGTGGCCGGACGGCATTCGTGCTCGCCGCGCTGGTCCTGGTGGCCGTGGCCGGCACCCTCGTGGAGGACGCAGGGAACTCCTGGGCCGCTGTGTACCTGTCGGGGAACCTCGGCGCAGTGGCCGCGATCGCGGCGACGGGCTACATCGCCTTGACCGGGGCGCAGTTCATCGGCCGCCTCCTGGGCGATCGATTCGTCGACCGGTTCGGCCAGCGCGCCGTCGCGCGCGCCGGAGGAGCGCTCGTGGCCGGCGGCATGGGGCTCGCCCTCGCGTTCCCCTCGATCCCGGGAACCATCGCAGGATTTGCCTGCGCTGGTTTCGGGGTAGCCACCCTCGTACCCGCCGCCATGGACGCGGCAGATCGACTTCCTGGCCTGCGGGCCGGAACCGGCCTGACCGCGGTGTCGTGGCTGATGCGCCTCGGCTTCCTCCTCTCGCCACCCGTCGTCGGCCTCGTCGCCGACGCCAGCAGCCTGCGCGCCGGCCTGCTCGTCGTACCGATCGCGGGGCTTGTCGTCGTCCTCGTCGCAGGGGTGCTTTCCGGACGCCCCGCGGCAGTGCGCACGCCCCAGCCGGAGAGCGCGATCATGAACGCATGACCTACGCGCCAGCGCTCCGTGCGCCCTCACCCAGGCGTCGTCGACACGACCCGGACCGCCGTGACCGCATCATCGATGCGTGCCTCGAGGTCATCGCCGAACGCGGCGTGGCCGGGACCACCCACCGCCGCGTCGCGGTGGCCGCCGACGTGCCGCTCGGCTCGATGACCTATCACTTCAGCGGGATGGACGAGCTGCTCCGTGAGGCGTTCGGGCGCTTCGCGCAACAGGCAGCGGCCGGATTCGAACGACGCATGATCGAGGCGCCCGATCGTGACGCCGCGCTGCGCGCCGTCGTCCAGATCATCGACATCGACGTCTTCGCCACCCAGCGCGACCTCATCATCTCCCACGAGCTCTACACCCTCGCCGCCCGCAACCCTGCGTTCCGCACCCTCACGAACGACTGGATGCGGCGCAGCCGCGAAGCGCTCGGGCGACACTTCGACCCCCGCACCTGCCGCATCCTCGACGCCTTCATCGAAGGCATGACCATCCATCGAGCACTGGAGACCGAGACCGACGACGAGATCGACGTCCTCGACGCCGTCCGCCGACTGACAGGCCAGAACTGAACCGTCAGCCGACCCGCCGCGTCAGCACCGCGCGACGCCGAGCCCGCACGGGCGACGAGCGCCCACGGCATCTCGCTGGGCGGCACAACGCCGGCCCGGTTAGGTCAGGCTGCGGTCGAACTCGTCGTTGGTGAGTGCGGGGGCGGCGAGCGGGCTGGGGAAGTCGCGCCGTGTTCGCAGGCCGTCCAGGAAGAGGCTGACATAGCGCCGCCACAGGTCGGGCGCGACGTCGCGGCTGCGCTCGGTGACCGCGCCGAGCATGAGCTGGATCAGCGGAAAGTCCGACGGCTCGATGTCCGTGCGCAGCTGCCCTGCCTCCTGGGCGCGAACGATGAGCCCCTCGACCGCGGGGGAGAGCCGCTCGCTCGCGATGTCGAAGGCGACGCCGGTGCCATGGCCGCCCTCGAGGAGGATCTGCCGCAGGCCGCGGTTCTCGGCGAAGTCGGCGGTCGCCGCGAGGAAGAACTGCTCGAACGCCTCCCACGGGTCGTCGAGCACGAGGGCCTGTTCCGCGCGCTCGACCACGCGCTGCACCGCGGTGTCCAGGACGGCCGCGACGAGCTCGCTGCGGTTCGCGAACCGCCGGTAGGCCGTGCCCACACCCACGCCCGCGTGCCGGGCCACGTCGTCGAGCGTGACGTCGAGCCCGCGGCTCGCGAACAGGTCGCGGGCGGCGGCGATCAGGCGCTGACGGTTGCGCTCGGCGTCGGCGCGCAGCGGCCTGGCGTCGGGGGCTGATGACGTGCTCATGCATCCATCCTACCAACGAACCGGAGGTCATACCTCCGGATCGTGATACGCTCCGTTGCAGAACCGGAGAACAGGTCTCCGTTTATTGGGAGTGATGGGAAATGACTGCACCGCGAGCACTGGTCGTCGGGATGGGTATCGCTGGACTGGCCACGGCCATGCGGCTGCGAGAAGTCGGCTGGGAACCGGTGCTCGTGGAGCGCGCGCCCGAGCGCCGCCCGGCCGGCTACTTCGTCGGCCTGTTCGAGACCGGCCGCGCGACGGCGCAGCGGATGGGCGTGCTGGACGCCATCGGCAACCGCGCCGATCCGGACGGCAACTCCTACGACGTCGACCGGACCGGCACCCGACGCCGCCCGAGCATGGGGTACGGAGACCTGCCCGGCGAGCCGCGCCTCATCATGCGCGGCGACATCGAGGCCGCCCTCTACCCCCAGATCGCCGCCACCACAGAGATCCGGTACGGCACCACCCCGGTCGCGATCGACGAGCACGACGACGGCGTCGACGTCACGCTCCGCACCACCTCCGGGACCGGACCAGGCTGGGCCACGACCGAGACCACCGAACGGTTCGACCTCGTGGTCGGCGCCGACGGACTGCGCTCGACCGTCCGCCGACTGGCGTTCGGGCCCGACTCCGAGCTGCTGCGCCCGCTCAACCACATCATCGGCGCGACCCTCCTCAAGGAACAGGTGCCCGGATTCCGGCCCACCGACGGGCTGACCCTCGCCGAAGAAGGGCGCTCGGCCTGGGTGTTCCCCTTCGCCGACCACGCACCCGGCGTGCTGTTCTCCTACCGCACCGACGACGAAGACGCCCAGTTCCGCCGGACTCCCATCGAGTCCCTGCGAGCCGCCTACGGCCCTGAACCAGCCGGCCCGATCCTCGAGAACCTCTTCGAGCAGTTCGAAGCCGCCGACGACAGCCTGTTCGACTCCGTCCACCAGGTCGACATGCCCACTTGGCACACCGACCGCGTCGTCCTCGTCGGCGACTCCGCCTGGTGCCTCACCCTCTACTCCGGCATGGGCGCCTCCCTGGGCCTCGCCGGCGCCGACCTGCTCGGCACCACGCTCGCCCGGAACCCCGGCAATATCACCCGTGCCCTGCGCGAGTGGGAGCAGCGCCTGCGCCCCTTCGTCGACATCCAGCAGCGCTCCGGCCGCACCGACGGACTGTCCATGTTCGTGCCGCAGACCCGACGCGACCTCGCCACCCGCAACGTCATGTCCAAGGTCACCAGCAACAAGCTCACCAACCGACTCATGCGGGCCGCGATCGCCACCAAGTTCAAGGAGAAGTCCCTCGACATCGCCGCACCGTGACTCGACCGCCGAATCGCCTACCAGCGTGCCAGCGTGCCCAGAACCTGCTTCGAACGCCCAGGTGTGCGGTCGTCGCCGGCAAGTCCACCGACCGTGCGGAGCTCGGGGCCGAGCCTGAGCTGGGTGGATCCCGTAGCTCCTGCCGTGTGACGAGGGCGGCGGCAGGTGTCCACGGCTTGTCGGTCCGCGATTACGGGCGAGGGCGTTCACACCTCTGGCACCCGAGGCGGGTAGAGCTCCACACCTGTCAGGTGTGACGGTTTCGCTGCGAGTGATCTCGGCTGGGCAGGGCTATGCCTACCTGCTGCGGTCGGTCGTGACCAGTGACGGGAACGAGCTGCAGACGTCGGCGTTCACGCGGTACTTCACGGAGGCGGGTACACCGCCCGGGGTGTGGATGGGCCGCGGCGTCGAGCACCTCGGCGACGGCGTCCTGGTGCCCGGGATGACGGTCACGCCGTCGCAGCTGCAGGCGCTGCTCGGTCACGGGGTGGACCCGGTCACCGGCGAGCCGCTGGGGCGCCCGTTCCGGGAGTATCCGACGGCGAAGGAGCGTGCGGCCGTCCGGGTTCGAGACGTGGATCGTTCGCTGCCTGCGGCGGCGTTCGACGCCGAGGTGGCACGGATCCAGGCTCAGGAGGCGGCGCGCGGGAGCCAGACGGCGACGGCGGGGTTCGATCTGACGTTCTCGGTGCCGAAGTCGGTGTCGGTGCTGTGGGGGTTGGCGGACGCGACGACGCAGGAGCTGATCGTCGCGGCGCACCATGACGCCGTCGGCCAGGTGCTGGACTTCCTCGAGCGGGAGGTCGCCGCCACCCGGACGGGGCATGGGGGAGTGGCGCAGGTCCCTGTGGTCGGGGTGGCGGCGACGGCGTACGACCACTGGGACTCGCGCGCGAACGACCCACAGCTGCACACCCACCTGGTGATCTCGAACAAGGTCAAAGCCGCCCACGACGGCAAGTGGCGCACCCTGGACTCGCGCGCCCTGCACCATGCCGTGGTCGCACTGTCCGAGCACTACAACGCCGTCCTGGCCGACCGGCTCACCAACACGTTCGGCATCGGATGGGAGCGGCGCGACCGCGGGCCCGACAGGTCGACGCAGTGGGAGATCGCCGGCGTCCCGGACGAGCTGTTGGCGGAGTTCTCCTCCCGGTCTCGGCACATCGACGTCGCCACCGATCGCCTGATCGCCGACTACGAGGCAGCGCATGGCCGCCGACCCTCGCCGCGGGCGATCGTGAGGCTGCGCGCCCAGGCGACCCTCGCCACGCGGCCGGAGAAGTCGATCCACTCCCTGGCGGACCTCACCGCCGGCTGGCGACGTCGGGCAGCACGCCTGATGCGGTGTGGTCCGACCGAGTGGGCGCGCGACCGGACCGTCGGAGGAACCGTCCGGTCCCTGACTGCCGACGCCGTGCCTCTCGACGTCGTCGAGCAGGTCGCGGCCGAGGTGGTGGCGAACGTCTCGCAGAAGAGGTCGACGTGGCAGCACTGGAACCTGTGGGCCGAGGCCTCGCGCCGCACGATGCACCTGCGGTTCGCCACGGCGGGCGATCGCGAGCAGGTCGTCGCGATGATCACCGACGCCGCCACTCGCCGATCCGTCCAGCTCACACCCGGCGAGCTGGCCAGCACTCCGGCGGCGATGTGTCGGCCCGACGGGACGAGCACCCTGCGTCCGCGGCACAGCGAGCAGTTCACCAGCCACGAGCTGCTCGCGATGGAAGACAGGCTCCTGTACCTCGCCGAAGACAACGGCGGGTCGGTTGTCGATCGGACGACGGCGGCGCGCGTGGTCGCGGGACGCACGCCCGACGGCGTCCAGCTCGACCCCGAGCAGGCTCGCGCCGTGGCGCAACTGCTCACCTCAGGAAGGCGGCTGGACACGCTCGTGGGCCCGGCCGGCACGGGCAAGACCACGGCGATGCGCGCCCTGGCCGCCGGATGGATCGCCACGCACGGGCAGGGGAGCGTCGTAGGGATGGCGCCATCGGCTGCAGCCGCTCAGGTGCTCGCCCACGACCTCCAGATCCCGTGCGACAACACCGCGAAGTGGATCTACGACCACCGCCGCGTCCGCACAGACTTTGCGCCGGGCCGGCTGGTGATCCTCGACGAAGCGACCCTCGCCTCCACTCGAGCCCTGGACACGATCACAGCCCGCGCCGCTCAGGTCGGAGCCAAGGTCGTCCTCGTCGGCGACCCCGCTCAGCTGCAGTCCGTCGATGCCGGCGGCGCCTTCGCCATGCTGGTCGCGGCACGAGGCGAGGACGCGCCGTGGCTGACCGAGGTGCACCGGTTCATCCATGACTGGGAGAAGACCGCCTCGCTGGGGTTGCGCGACGGCGACCCCACCGTCATCGACGAGTACGAGGCGCACGGCCGACTCCGCGAAGGCAGCACCGACGAGATGGTCGACGCCGCCTACACCGCCTGGCGACACGACGTCGATGCCGGACGGGCGAGCATCCTGGTCACGGAGGCCGCCGCAACCGTCCGGCAGCTCAACGACCGCGCCCGCGCCGAACGCATCGGCCTCGGGCTGACCTCCACCGGACGCGACGTCGCGCTAAAGGACGACACCCGCGTGTCAGCAGGCGACGTGATCATCACGCGCCGCAACGACCGCCGCCTACGCACCGGCGCAACGGGCTGGGTCCGCAACGGCGACCGCTGGACGGTGACCCACGTGCGCCTGGACGGCGGCCTCGAAGTCCGCCCCGAGGGCCGACGCCGAGGGAGCGTGATCCTGCCCGCGGGTTACGTAGCAGTGCACGTCGACCTCGGCTACGCGGTCACGGCCCACCGCGCGCAGGGCCTGACGGTGGACACGGCGCATGTGGTCGTCGCGCCGTCGAGCACGCGAGAGAACCTCTACGTGTCCATGACCCGCGGCCGAGATGCCAACACCGCCTACGTCGCCTTGGACAAGCCCGACCCGCTCCACGCCACGCCGGCCGACCCGGACGTGACCGCGCGCAGCGTGCTGTTGGGCGTGCTGAACCACTCCGGCGTCGAGAACTCGGCACATCAGGAGGTCGAGTCCGAGCAGACCCGGTGGGCCGGCATCCGCGAGCTCGTCGCCGAGTACGAGGCCATCGCCACCAACGCACAGCGAGGGCGCTGGACCCGCCTTCTGGGGGACGCGCTGCGGCAAGCCGGCGGACTCACTCGGGAAGAGGCCGACCAGGTGATCCGCTCTGAAGCGTTCGACGTCCTGACCGCAGGGCTGCGCCGAGCCGAGGCGTTCGGCCACGACGTCGACACATTGCTCCCCCGCCTCGTCTCTCAGCGTGGCCTGCACGACGCCGAAGACGTCGCGGCCGTGTTGTGCGCCCGCCTGGCGCGAAGCTCGGGCCGTCCCGTTCGTGGCACCACACCAGATCTCATCGCGGGCCTCCTCCCGGCGGCCCGAGGACCGATGTCGGCCGAGGTCGCCCGCGCGCTCGAGGAGAGGCGTCACCTCATCGAGCAACGCGCTCGCGCTCTCGCTGAGGTCGCAGTAGACCAGGGAGCGAGATGGGTGAGGGGGATAGGTGAATGTCCCACCGATGCGAGCGATCGAGAACGATGGCTGGGAGACCTGACGGTGGTCGCCGCATGCCGAGAGGTCTACGGCGTCCGTGGGCCGCGGCCGCTAGTGCACCCGAGCGACACGATCGCGGCGCCGGGCGACCTGCGTATGGCTCATGACGCCTGGCGTCGCGCCGCGTCGCTTACGCGTCAGTCAGGCCCGGCCTGGGCACCGTCGCCTCGGACCCGGGGCGCCCGAGGCGAAGGTGCCCCGGTAGAGCGTGCCGGACCGTAGGCGTGACCGTCGACGCGGTGGCGCTGGGCGGCGGAACGGGACGTCGTCGTTGCGGACCACGGGAGACCTGAGTCCTCATCGATGAACGGGAAAGCGCGAGCGCGCGGAGGAGAACGTAGATCGGGAGTCGACGGCGCCGCTGCGCCATGGCTTCTGAGTTCACCCAGACCACCCGTTGCGGCACTCTCCGGCGCCGATAGCCTCGGTCGACATGGAGATCGTTGTCGGACTGATCATCGTCGCGATCGTTCTGTTCTGGCTTGCCAACCGGTCGTCACGGCGCCGCAAGCAGGAGCAGAACAAGTCGTCGGGACCTGCGCCCGGACCGGCACCTGCGCCTGCGGCCCCCGACGCCCCGCAGTCGGCGCCGACGCCTGTCACCGCACAGGGGACCGTCACGCTCCGGACGTTCGAGCTGTGGGGTTCTCGCCGTCCCGACTTCGAGGTTGTCGGAGAGGCCTACCGCCGCGACGCGTTCCGGAAGATCTACAAGAAGCGGTCACTCGCTCCAGGCCAGGAGTTCTACGGTGAGGCGGTGTTGATCCCGGAGCGGGGCAACGTACATGACGCCAACGCAGTGCGTGTCGACGTCGACGACGTGGCGGTTGGCTACCTGCCTCGGGAGGACGCCGCGCGATATCGCCCGATCCTCGACGACCTGTTTGAGCGAGCCCGTGTCGCGGTGACCCCCGTCCGGGTCTGGGCGACCAACGCTGACGGGACGTGGCGCGCACGGGTGACGATCGCCCTGGGTGATCCGGGTGAGATCGTCCCGGTGAACGAGCCGCCCGGCGGAGATGTCGTCGAGATCCCGCCCAACTCCCGCACCGTGCAGGTGACTGGGGAGGAGCAGCATGCGGACGTGCTCGCCCCCTACGCGCGGGGTGAACGCACGAGCGTGTGGGTGTCGCTGCACGGCATCGACAAGCCGGGATCGAGGAGTGGCCAGCGCGTCGTCGAGGTCCGCATCGACGGCCAACGCTGCGGCGCCCTTTCACCTGTCACGTCGAGCGACCTTCTGCCGGTGATCGACCGACTCGAGGCATCGGGGAAGCTCGCGGTCGCGCATGCCTCGGTGAGGGGTAACTCCCTGAAGGCCGACGTCTGCCTCGACGTGATGAAGGCCGGAGATCTCACCGAGGACTGGATCGCGGACAACCTGAACTGACGCGCCGTTCTCCCGAGTCCGGCAGTCCGTCGCTTTCGCTGCACACTGCGTTTCCCACTCCATGGCGTGGCACGGTAGAGGGATGCAGCATTGCGCACCGTCGTACCCCCGCTGGACCCCCGCGGACACCTCTTGGGGAGCAAAGCTGCAGGTCAGCGCCCGTTCCGAGCCTTACACCGTGGATGTCGGGGGTTCGAGTCCCTCCGGGCCCACCATCCCCCGCCATTCTTGCGGCGCGCCGCAACCACTCGCTCCACGCCCTCGCTCGGTAGGTCACGACGAACGGCACGCGTTCGCCGCCGGCGGCCTCGAGCCGGGCGCGGATCGTGCGCTCTCTGCCGCGTCTCCCTCCGTCTAGGCCGATTGTCCGGGGACCGAGCCCGGAGGCGGGCCGGGGCTCTTGGGCTCGTCAAGGGAGTCAGCCGAGGGAGAGGACGCCTCTTCAGGCGCCGGCGGGCCGGGGCTCTTGGGCTCGTCGGGGGCGTCGGTAGCGCGACGTGCTCCTCGGGGACCGGCGGGAGCGCCAGGGCTCGTCGGCTCGGTGGGATCGGAGTGCTCTTTGCCGCTCACGGCGTGTCTCCTTCTGTCGTGGGGCGCGGGCTGCGCCCCACCTCGATCGTCGGTCGGGGGAGCCGTGGCCGCACGTGATGGCGACCACGATGCGTTCTGGGTGCTCACGCCTGAGCTCGACGGGCAGATCCCGACCGGATCTGGGCACCCGGAACGAGGTTTCGGAGACGTCGCCCCCGGCGGGGCCCTGCGCCAAGGGTGTGCCGCAGATTCCGGGGAAGAACGCCCTCACCTGTCGGACCGCAGGTGAGGGCGCTCTCGCCCTACGTGGTCCCCTGTCCTTCACGTGTGGCGGGGAACCAGGTGCCACGCTGCTGGACACCCGGCCCGTACCCACCGCGAGAGGCGGCCGGGCGCTTCCCACACTGCCGACGTCGGAGCGTGCGCGCACCATTCCAGGCAGTTTTCACCCGGACCTGACGAATGGCACGGAAGCGGGCTACGGTCGGAGTCGGGTCTTGCGACGGCCTGATCGAAAGCCAGGGGGCTGGAGAGAGGACCACCGTGACAGATTTTGTGACTCCGTGGGACGTCGAGGGAACGCTGGCTCTCGGTGCCAGCTTTCCCGTCGGCCGGTACCGGTTCGACCTGGGCAGTGAGCGTTGGTGGTGGTCTGACGAGACATTCGTCATCCACGGGTTCCAGCCCGGCGACGTCGTCCCGACGACGGAGCTGATCCTCGCGCACAAGCACCCCGAAGACCGGGACCGTGTCAGTCAGGTGCTCCGCCAGGCGTGCGCCACGGGGGCGCCGTTCAGCAGCGTGCACCGCATCATGGACGCGCACGGCAAGGAGCGGACCCTCTCCGTGGTCGGTGAAGGGCACCGCGACGAGACGGGTGCGGTCTGCGAGCTCGTCGGCTACTTCATCGACGTCACGGAGGCGGTGGAGCGTGTCGCGGCTGCCCGGGCCACTGCCAGCATCCGAGCGTCGGCAGCGAACCGTGCCACGATCGAGCAGGCGAAGGCGCTGGTCGGATGGGCGCTCGGCGTCGATGACGAGGAGGCGTTCGCGCGGCTGCGGGAGGCGTCGAACCACACCAACCGGCCCCTGCGCGAGATCGCGCACGACATCGCGTCTGCCGCCGTCGGGCCGGACCGCGTCGCCGACCTGGGCGTGCTGCTCAAGCGTCTCCGGGTCGAGTAGCGGGGCCCAGTCGGGCCCCGCGCGAGGAGTCCCTCCGGGGCCTCAGCGGCGCACTGGCGGTGGCATCTCTGGGCATGTGGTCGCTCGCCGTCTCGCTGGACGCCGTGGATCCCCGCCGTGGGGAGACGGCGGAGGTCGTTGGGGCGTGCGCTCGCGTGGATGCTGCGCGGATCCTCAACATCGGCGACCGCGTCGCTCCTGATCACGCCCAACGCCGACGACTCGGTGCGTGTCCGGGGCTCCCTGAGTCACGCCAGGCGGTCGGTCGCCACGAGATCCTCGCGCAGGTGCCGGGCGTAGCCGCCCGGCGCACGTCCGACGAGCCGGGCGGAGGTGAGGACCTCGGCGCCGGCATCGGCGACGACCCGCGCGCCGACCTGGCGGGCAGCGCGGACGAGGTCGACGTCCTCGTGCACGTCGACCGCCGGAAAGCCGCCCGCTGCGTCGTACGTCGCCGCGCGGATCCCGAGGTTGGCGCCGTGCACGTGGCCGTTGGCGCGCCCCGGCACGTGCCGTGCCCGCCAGGCGGCCGCTCGGTCGGGGGAGAGGTCGTGGAGGCGGGGGCGAACCGTGCCGACCACCACGTCGGCGCCCGAGTCGGCGAGCTCGACCTGACGCACCAGCCACCGGGGCGGCACGACCGAGTCGGCGTCGGTGCACGCGACCCAGGTCCGCGCGGGGGAGACCGTGCCGAGCCGGGCGAGGCCGGCCGTCACGCCCAGGGCCCGAGCACGCCCGACACCCGCCCGCTCCGTGACGAGCGACGAGACCCCGGCACCGCGCACGACGTCGGCGCTCGCGTCGGTGCACCCGTCGAGCACGACGAGGGTCGCGACCCCGAGACCTGGCCGTTCGCACGCGAGCTGCTCGACCGCACCACGGACCGCTGCCAGGCAGGCCGGGAGGAGGTCCTCCTCGTCGTGCACGGGCACGACGACCAGGACCGCCTCGATCGGCGCCTCCCCGCCGGTCTGATCCGTGCCGCTCACGCGAGGCCCGCCTCGCGCGCGACGGACCGTGCCGGGCCGGGGACCAGCACGTCGAGGAGGAAGTCCTCCTCCTCGTGGTGCGCGACGACGCTCAGGTCCTGTCGGCTCGTCACGCGCGCCTGCACCTCGTCGCCGCCGAGCGGGTACTCGGGGACGGGGTGCCGCCAGTGGCACGCCACCAGGACCCCGTCCTCGGCGAGCGAGCCGACGGCGAGGTCGAGGGCGCGGTCCAGGTCGTCGCGGCCGTAGTAGTACAGGACCTCCGACAGCACGACGAGGTCGAACGTGCCGTCCGGCCACTCAGCGGGGGTGTCGAGGCGGAGCAGCCGTGGTCCCTGGCCGAGACGACGCCGGGCGGCGGCGAGCGGCGCGTCCGCGATGTCGACCCCGACCGTGTCGTCGGCACGCCGGGCGAGCTCCGCGGTGAGCACGCCCGTCGAGCAGCCGAGCTCGAGGGCGTTCCGGAACCGGCGGCGGGGCAGCGACGCGAGGAGCACGGCGCGCTTGCGCTCCTCGTACCAGCGGGACTCGAAGCCCCACGGGTCGGTGCGGCCGTCGTAGAAGCGGTCGAAGAAGCCGCGGTCGAGAGAGCGTGAGGGCGCGGCACCGGGGCCGGTCTCGACGAACACCTCGACGGGCCGCGTCGCGTGCCGGACCATCTCGTGCCCGACGACCGGAGCGTCCTCCGGTCGCCCCGTCAGGGCCCGGGTCTGCGAGGTGTGCGCCGCGAGGGCCTTCGCCTTCGCGCCGGACTCGTCGTCCGTGAGCCGCAGCCCGCGCATCGCGTCCCACGGCGCGTCGTCACCCGCCGGGTCGCCCCAGTGCCAGAGCCAGATGGGGTACTCGAGGAGCCGTACGCCGCGCATCTGCGCGACCTCGGCAGAGACCTGCCCGGCGATGCGGTGGTCGCGGTGCCCGTCTCCGCGCCACGGGGCGCAGAGGAGGAGCGGGGCGCCGTCGGAGGCGGCGAGGTCGACGACGGACGTGACGGCGGCGAGCAGGTCGTCCCTGTGCTCGCGCAGGCCCCCGTCGGGCAGGCCGAGCAGCACGACGCGCGCGCCCTCGGCGACCGTGTCGACGGCGTCGAGAAGCTCCCGGCGGCGGACGGCCCGCAGCTCCTTCGGGGACGTCGCGGATCCGGGATGCGAGCCTTCGCCGTCCGTCGCCACCAGGAGCGTGACGGGGACTCCGCGCGACGAGAGGTGGCGCAGGAGCCCTCCCGCACCGAGCGTCTCGTCGTCGGGATGGGCGGCGACCACGACGAGACCGCCGACGTCGTCGAGGTCGAGCCCGCGAGGCCGGTCGAGGATGCCGGCTCGCGCCCACGCGTCCTCCGGCGTGCCGGGCTCGCGGTGGTCGAAGCTCACCACGGGCGGACCCCGGCGGCGAGCAGGTCGCGGCCCAGCGCGGCCTGGTCGCGTTCGGCATGGTGCTGACGCACGTACAGGCCGAGGTCCGCGACCCGGCGGGCGAACTCCTCGTCCGTCGTGAGCGGGCCGGGGCCCAGGGCGTGGGCGCACCGGCGCTGGACCTCGTCGACGGCGTCGGCGACCGTGGTCCGTACGCGGCGCGCGAGCACGGCGGCGGCCGCACCGTCCAGGCCGTCGTCCACCGCGGCGGCCGCCTCGGCGATCGTCGCGCGCGCCGCGCCGAGGGCCACGTCCACGGCGCCGAGGTGGGCGAGCGCGAGCTGGTCGGGCTCGCGACGGCCCAGCGACTCCCACAGCGTCCTCGCGAGGCCCACCGCGCCGCCCCACCAGCAGGCCGCGACCCCGATCCCGCCCCAGGCGAAGCCAGGCCGCTCGAGGTACCAGCCGGCCGCGCCCACGGGTAGGGCGCGAGCGTCGGTGAACCGCACAGGTGCGCTGACCACCTGCGCCAGGCCGCGAGCCACCCACGGCCCCTCGGCGGGGGCGACCGAGGGCTCGCGCAGGTCGACGGCGAACAGCCGCCGTCCGTCGTCCGTCCACGCGGTGACGAGCGCGTGACTGAGCTGGTTCGCGAGCGAGCACCACGGCTTGGTCCCGTCGAGGGTCCAGGCGCCCTCGTCGGAGCGGCTCGCCTCGAGACGGGCCGGGGGCGCCTCGGCGGCGAACACTCCCCAGGTGCTGCCCGGCCCGGCACCGAGCGCGTCGAGCGCCACGGGCTCCGGGACCTGGTCCAGGATCGCCAGCGCGTCGAGGTGCGGCTCCAGCGCCCGCGCGACGCCGACGTCGACGGCCGCGACCGCGGCGAGCGACGCCCACAGCTCGGCGGTCTGCCCCTCGCCCGGGCCCGGCAGGCGCCGTGCGGCTCCGCTGACCCAGGCGAGCGTCGACGGGACGTCCGTCCCGAGCCCACCGACGGCGGCGAGATCCTCGCCGTCGAGCAGGCAACCCGGCCGCGTGTCGCCCGGTGCAGGAAGTCCGTCCGATCCGAGAGCGGGCTGGTGGGTGTGCAGGGGCATGGCCTGGTCGTCCTCCGGTGGCGCGGGTGGTGCGGCCCCCTCTGGACCGAACCCCTAGCGTCGGGGTGGTGACAGGAGTCCGCAACCGCGGAAACCCCGGTGGAAGCGCGAGTCACCTGCGGGACGTCATCGCCCTCCTCGCCTCACTGCGGCCGCGGACGGCGGGACCGTGCCGCACCCCCGGCGGGCGTGGACGGCCCGCGCCATCCAGACTCTCCGGATGACCAGCACTGAGACGTCCGGATCCGGTGGAGCTGCCGGCCCCGCCAGCCTGCGACGAGCGGTGACGGGGCCGCTGTTGTTCCTGTTCATCCTCGGGGACGTGCTGGGTGCCGGCGTGTACGCGCTCATCGGTGAGATGGCCGGCGAAGCAGGAGGCCTGGTGTGGCTGTCCTTCGCGATCGCGCTCGCCATGGCCATGCTGACGGCGTTCTCCTACGCCGAGCTCGTGACCAAGTACCCGCGGGCGGGCGGGTCGGCGGTGTTCGCCGAGAAGGCGTTCCGCAGCCCGCTGGTCGCGTTCCTCGTGGGTTTCTGCATGCTGGCCGCGGGAGTCGTGAGCGCTGCCGGACTGTCGTTGGCGTTCACGGGGGAGTACCTCACCGCGTTCCTCGACGTCCCGCGGGTCCCCGCGGCGATCTTCTTCCTGCTCGTCGTGGCGCTCGTCAACGCCTGGGGCATCAAGGAGTCGCTGCGCGCCAACGTCGTGATGACGGTGATCGAAGCCGCCGGCCTGGTGCTGGTCATCGTCCTGGGGGCATGGGTGATCGGCCGTGGTGACGCCGATCTCGGCGGGGCGTTCACCCCTCCGGAGGACACGTCGGTGGGTCTCGCCGTCCTGGGGAGCGCGTTGGTGGCGTTCTACTCGTTCGTCGGCTTCGAGACGTCGGCGAACCTCGCCGAGGAGGTCCGCGACGTCTCGCGGGTCTATCCGCGGGCCCTGTTCGGCGCGCTCGCCACCGCGGGTGCGGTGTACGTGCTCCTCGGCTTCGTCGCGCCGGCGGTCGTGCCGCCGGCCGAGCTCGCCGCGTCCTCCGGGCCGCTGCTCGAGGTCGTCCGCGTGGCCGGCGCCGTCCCGCCGGAGCTGTTCGCCGTCATCGCGCTCGTCGCTGTCGCCAACGGCGCGCTGCTGACCATGATCATGACGAGCCGGCTCTCGTACGGCATGGCGAAGCAAGGACTGCTGCCCGCCCCGCTCGCGCGGGTGCTGCCGCGCCGACGCACGCCGGGCGTGGCCATCCTGGTGACCACCGCCGTCGCCATCGTGCTCGCCGCGACGGGGGAGCTGGTCGACCTGGCCTCGACCGTCGTCCTCCTGCTGCTGTTCGTGTTCCTCTCGACGAACGTCGCCGTGCTCGTGCTGCGCCGCGACGACGTCGATCACGACCACTTCCGGTCGCCGACGGCGCTGCCGGTGCTCGCCATCGCCACCTGCCTCGTCCTGCTCACCCAGCAGGAGGCGCAGCACTGGGCACTGGCCAGTGTGCTCGTCGCGGTGGGTCTCGTCGTCTACCTCCTGACACGCTGGGTGGCCACACGCACGACCCGCGCGCGCGACGAGGTGGCGTGACCTCGCCTGACCGGAAGCCCGTGCGACGTCGGTGACGAGAGCGGCGCCGGTGTCGGTTTGCGAGCACGGGCAGGACTGCGACGGTGGTGAGAGGTCCAGCAGCGGGCCGTCCCCTCTCGCCATCGGAGGACGACCATGGCCACCGGAGAGACCGGCTTCGACGACGTCACCTACGACCTGGTGTCGGTGCAGTACCACTCGCTCAAGGCGGGCCACGACTACGGGCAGTACGTGCGCGACGCGCGCAACGCCGGCCAGGAGGAGATCGCGGCCTTCTTCGAGCAGGTGATGGCCGAGGACTCGCAGCGGGCGCACCGGTGCCACGAGTTCCTCGGGCAGCTCACCCAGCACGGCACCTCCGCGACGTCGCCGGGAGGCGGCCAGGGGTGAGCACCGACGCGGGGACCGTCGCCGACGCGCTCGTGGGCCGGCTCCTCGACTGGGGCGTCGAGCGGGTCTTCGGGTACGCCGGCGACGGCGTCGACCCCCTGCTCGGCGCCCTGCGCCGGCGGCGGGCGGACATCGAGCTCGTCACCGCGCGGCACGAGGAGATGGCGGCCTTCATGGCGTCGGGGCACGCCAAGTACGGCGGCGGGGTGGGCGTCTGCCTCGCGACCCAGGGACCGGGAGCGGTGCACCTGCTCAACGGCCTGTACGACGCGAAGCTCGACGGGCGGCCCGTCCTCGCGATCGTCGGGCAGGTCGTGAGCACCGCGCTCGGGTCCGGCTACCAGCAGGAGCTGGACCTGCACTCGGTGCTCAAGGACGCCTGCGCGCCCTACCTGCAGAGCGTGACGACCGCGGAGCAGGTGCCGCACGTCCTCGACGACGCCTTCCGCACGGCCCTGGCCACCTCCCGCCCGGTGGGGATCATCGTCCCGCACGACGTGCAGAAGGCGGACGCACCCGAGCCGGGCCGGCACGCGCACGGCCTCGTGCCGAGCTCGACGGCGTTCGCGACGCCGAGAACGATCCCCCACGAGGACGCGCTGGCGGCAGCCGCTGACGTGCTCTCCGAGGGCGAGCGGGCCGCCGTCCTCGTCGGCCAGGGCGCCGCCGGGGCCGAGGACCAGGTACGACGGGTCGTCGAGCGGCTCGGCGCCGGCCTCACGACGTCGCTGCTGGGCAAGCCGCTCCTGGACGAGACGCTGGCCTACCACTGCGGCGTCATGGGACACCTCGGGACCACCGCCTCGGCCGACCTGATGGCCGGGTGCGACGCCCTTCTGATCGTCGGGTCCAACGACCCCTGGACGGAGTACTACCCGCCGCCCGGCCAGGCCCGGGCCGTCCAGGTCGACATCACGGCCCGCCACATCGGGACCAAGCACCCCGTCGACGTCGCGCTCGTGGGCGACGCGCGGCAGACGCTGGACGCCCTGCTCCCGCTCCTGCCCGAGAGGGCAGGCTGGCGACCGGAGGTCGAACGCACCGTCGCCGCCTGGCGGGGCGTGGCCCAGCAGCGCGTCGCCCAGGAGACCCGGCTGCTCAACCCGCAGCGCGTGATCCACGAGCTGTCCGCGCACCTGCCTCGCGACGCGCAGGTCGCGGTCGACGTCGGCTCGGTCACGTACTGGTACGCGAGGTTCCTCCGGCTGCCACCGGGGGTGCCCGCCCACCTGTCCAGCACGCTGGCCTCGATGGGTTCCGCCATGCCGTACGGGATCGCAGCCAAGCTGCTGCACCCCGACAGGCCGGTGGTGGCGCTCGCGGGCGACGGCGCGATGCAGATGAACGGGCTGTCCGAGCTCATCACCGTCGCCGACCGTTGGCGCGACTGGGACGATCCACGCTTCGTGGTGCTCGTTCTCGACAACGGGGACCTGGCCGAGGTGTCGTGGGAGCAACGCGAGATGGAGGGGGACCCGCGCTTCGGAGACTCGCAGCGCGTGCCCGCGTTCCCCTACGCGGAGTACGCCGAGATGCTGGGCCTCGCGGGCACCCGGGTCGAGAGCGCCCAGGATGTCGAGGCGGCGTGGCGTCGTGCCCTCGATGCCGACCGGCCCGTGGTGATCCACGCCGTGGTCGACCCGGACACACCGCTGCTGCCGCCCAGGTCAACCCAGGAGAAGGTCGACACGATGCTGCAGGGACTGAGACAGGAGCCGGCGGGCGCCGACCGTGCCGCACGCCTGCTGACGGAGCAGTACCGCCACGAGTCGCGGGGCTGAGCCTGACCGCAGCCCGGGCCGGCCGGCGGGGCAGCTCACGCGCCCGGCGAGCCGGACGGGGTACGCGGATCGGCGAGGAACGCCGTCAGGTCTTCCCGGGTGGGGAACGACGTGGTCCCTGGTCGGGAGAAGGTTGCCAGAAGCCTGTCGGCCAGCTGCCGCAGGGGGATGTTGCTGTGGTTCGAGGCGGTACGCAGACGGTTGAACGCCTCGTCCTCGTCCAGCGACAGTCCGACGACCAGCACTCCCTTGGCCTGGTCGATCGTGGACCGGCTCTGTGCGGCGGCCCGGATCGACGCGGTCGCCTCGCGTTGGGCCAGCCCTCGGCTCGCCTCGGTGACGTCGATGAAGTAGCCGAAGAGCTCGGCGACCCGCCCGGTCACGGGATCGGCTCGGCCCTGGCCGGTCACCGCCAGTGTCCTGGTCCCGCCCTGTGCGTCGAGGATCCGATGGACCGAGCTGAACGGTTCGCCCGTCGCAGCAGCCTTCTTGAGGACGCTGTCGACCCGCTCACGGTCGTCGGGATGCTTGTGCGCGAGCATCAGATCGGTGGTCGGCACGATCTCTCCGGGCTGGAAGCCGTGCATCTCGAAGATCTCGTCCGACCATGCCCACTCGCCGGTGGCGAGGTCGAGCCGGTAGCGGCCGAGCGGAGGCCGGCTCCCCGGTGCGAGGGCTGCTTCGAGGTCCTCCTCGTGCTGCTGGTCGTCGCCCACGATCCTGCCTCCCGTCGACGCGCCGCCACGGGTCTTCGTGTGAACCCTGGACTGCCGGTGGCTGCGGGTATCCGGTGTCGAAAGACGCGGTCGGGGGGAGTTCGACGCTGAGACTCTGGCGCGGTACCGCACAGTGCTGTCCGGTACCGCGCACCCAGCATGAGGTCCGCCGGCGCTGCTCGCAAGCCCCCGGGCACCGGCGCCCGCCGGCGCTCCGAGCCACCCTCATGATCGTGCGTCGCGGCGGGTCGACCGGCGGCGAGAGCATGTGTCGAGGACGGGTCGGACCCCGCGTCCCGCGGGAGTGGGCAGCGCCGTGACCTGCGCTTCTGCCCACCCGGCGGGCGGGGTCGGCCCCAGTGGGAGGGCCGCCACCGCTCACCCTCAGTTTCCGTGCGGACAGCAACGGTCGGGCGAGCAGGTCGCGTTTGTGCCACCTTGTTCAAACCAGTCAAGCAGAGCGCTGGCCTCCGACCAACCACCCCTGGGGTTGCGATGGACGACAAGCTGAAGCTCGCAGGGATACTCCTCGGCGGGTATCTCCTCGGTAGGACCAAGAAGTTGAAGACGGCCGTGTTGCTCAGCGCGGCCGTGGCGGGCAACCGCCTGCGGGACGAGTCGGCGCGCGGAGCGCTGCTCGACGGCCTGGGCGGGTTGCGCGACTTCGCCTCCTCGCCTGAGATCAAGCGCCTGACGGGCGACGTGACCGGGCGGCTCGTCGATGCCGGGAAGGTCGCCGCGCTCGCTGCCGTGACCAGCCGGGTCGACGACCTCACCTCACGGCTCGAGGCCGGCGGTCGGCGTGGGAAGGACGAGGAGACGACCGACGACGTCGACGACGAGGCGCCGGAGGGCGAGGCCGCTCCCGAGGACGAGGCTCCGGAGGACGAGGCCGCTCCCGAGGACGAGGCACCTGAGGACGAGGAGGCCGCTGAGGACGAGGAGGCGCCCGAGGAGGGCAAGGCCGACGAGTCCGAGGATCAGGGCGACGAGAGCGCCGAGGGCGCTGACGACGAGGCTGACGAGCCCGCGGAGGAGCCCGAGGAGAAGCCTGAGGAGAAGAAGGCGCCGTCGCGCCGACGCAAGACCTCTGCGTCCGCCCAGAGCGGGACGTCGGCGGCTAGCTCCTCCGGTTCCACGCGGACGCGCTCGGCGTCGTCGGGGGGCCGGTCGTCGTCCGGCGCGTCCCGCTCGTCGTCGAGGTCCGGCTCGTCGGGCTCGAAGTCGTCCGGCTCGCGCTCGTCCGGCTCGAAGTCGTCGGGCTCGAAGTCGACCGGCTCGAAGTCGACCGGCTCCCGATCCTCGCGCACGTCGTCCTGAACTCGAGCGGAGTGGAGAGAGTCATGAGCGAGAGTGCCAAGTCCCCCACGTCCGACGGCCTCGGCGGCCTGAAGGAGTCCATCGGCGGCCTCGCGCGGGCGTTCGGCGACCGCGCCGTCAGCACCGTCAGCGACAAGGTCGGCTCGGTCACGGACAAGCTGACCGACTACGCCCAGAACCCCGGCGGCTCCGCGGTCGCCGAGGGCGCCAAGACACTCGCGGAGGGAGGTTCGCCGCTCAAGGCGGGCGCGAAGTCCGCCGTGGCGGCGGTGAAGGACAAGGTGTCCGGCATCTTCGGCGGCGGGGGCGACGACGGAGGCAGCGGCGGCGGCCACCGGTTCATCAACATCGTCGAGGCGATCGACGTCGGCGCGCCGATCGACGTCGTCTACAACGCCTGGACGGAGTACGACACCTGGCCCGACTTCATGAAGAAGGTCGAGAAGGCGCAGCTCGACGAGGACGAGGGCACGGTCTCGTTCGAGGGCAAGGTCTTCTGGTCGAACCGGCGCTGGGAGGCGACGATCGTCGACCAGATCGCGACCCGGCGGGTCGTGTGGGACTCGACCGGCGACAAGGGGACGCTCAGCGGCGCGGTCACCTTCCACCCGCTGGCGGACGACCTGACCCGCATCGTCGTGGTCGTCGAGTACCGCCCGCGCGGCTTCATGGAGAAGGTCGCCAACGTGTGGCGGCCCGTCGGGCGCCGGCTGCGGCTCGAGCTCAAGTTCTTCGTGCACCACGTCATGACCGACGTCGTGCTCCACCCGGACGACCTCGAGGGCTACCGGGCGGAGATCCAGGACGAGGAGATCGTCCGCTCGCACGAGGACGTGGTCGCCGAGGAACAGCAGGACCAGGGCGACGAGGAAGGCGCCGAGGAGGACGAGGAAGGCGCCGAGGAGGGTGAGGAGGGCGCCGAGGGAGGTGAAGAGGGCGCCGAGGAGCCCGAGGAGTCCGACGAGGAGCCCGAGGAAGAGCCCGAGGAAGAGTCCGAGGAAGAGCCCAAGCCGAGGCGTCGCCGGTCCCGCTGAGACAGACGAGTCTGACCGAGCACGCAGCGAGGAGGAAGCATGAGTGAGGTCGCTACCCGCCGTTCGGGCGGCTATCTGGACCGCCCGCAGTCGTCGTCGCTGGCCGACGTCGTCAACATCATCCTCGACAAGGGGCTGGTGATCGACGCGTTCGTCCGGGTCTCCGTCGTCGGGATCGAGCTGATCACGATCGACGCGCGCATCGTCATCGCGAGCGTCGACACCTACCTGCGCTTCGCCGAGGCCACGAACCGTCTCGACCTGGAGCAGACCGGGGGCCGCGAGCTGCCCGAGCTGATCGACGACATCTCGGAGAGCGGGTCCAAGGGCAAGACCAAGGGCATGGTCTCCGGCGCCAAGGAAGCGCTGACCGGGGGCAAGGACGACGAGGACGACGAGAAGCCGCAGCGCTCCCGCCGCCGCAGCAGCAGCCGCCAGGAGGCCTCGTGACGGTCCGCACCGAGGAAGTCCCCGTGGTGGGCACGCACGACCTGTACCTGTACGGGCTGGTCCTGGCTGACGCCCGTCTGCCCTCGGGCCTCACCGGGATCGCCGGCGAAGCCGTGCGCGCCGAGCCGCTGGGCAGCCTCCGGGCGGTCGTGTCGGACGCCCCGTCCGACCGCGAGGTGGGGCTGCCGGACGACGTCCGCGACCACGCCCGCGTGCTCGACGCGGTCGCGGACGCCGTCCCGGTGCTCCCCGTGCAGTTCGGCACGCTGGCGACGTCCGGCGCGCTCGAGGAGGCGGTGCCTGCAGACCGGCAGGACCGGCACGCGGCGGACCTCCGCGCCCTGGACGGCGCGGTGCAGCTGACCGTCTCGGCGCGGTACCGCGAGGGGGCCGTGCTGGCGGAGCTCGTCGCCGACGATCCCGAGATCCGCCACCTGCGCGAGCGGACGCGGGGGCGGGACGAGATGGCCACGTACGACGAGCGGATCCGGCTCGGCGAGCTGGTCGTCGCAGGGTTCGACGCGCGGCGACCCGCCGACGCGGAGCGGCTCTCCCGCACCGTCGCCCCCTTCGCGCGCGCGACCAGCGGCCACGAGGTGACGCGGACGGGCGACGTGGCGGAGCTCGCGCTCCTCGTGCGGCGTGAGGACGTCCCAGCGCTGGAGGAGGCCCTGGAGGCGCTCGCCGCCCAGGTCGCCGACCGCATGACCGTGCGCCTCGTAGGACCGCAGGCGGCCTACGACTTCGCCGAGGAGGTGTGAGCCGTGGGACTCCTGACCGCCCTCGTCACCCTGCCGCTCGCTCCGGTGCGTGGCGTCGTGTGGGTGGCGGAGCAGGTCCGCTCCGAGGCCGAGCGCGAGCTGTACGACCCCGGCACGATCCGGCGGAAGCTCGACGAGGTCGCCCGCGCCCGGGAGGAGGGCACGATCGACGACGCCGAGGCCGACGCGACCGAGCGTGAGCTCGTCGCCCGGCTCATGGAGTCGAGCCGACGACGCCGAGGAGGTGGAGCATGAGCCCGGCACGCAAGACGCAGGCGCACGACGCCCCGGCACGACGCCGCCGACCGCCCGCGACGCACGACGCGGACGACGCCGCGCAGGAGCAGTCCGCGGACGAGGCAGCGGACGACGAGGCAGCGGACGACGAGGCAGCGGACGACGAGCCCGAAGGTGACGAGCCACCCGACGACCCCGCCCCGGAGGACGGGGCCCCGGACGACGAGGCAGCGGACGACGAGCCCGAAGGTGACGAGCCACCCGACGACGAGGCCTCGGACGACGAGCCTGAGGACGACGGCCTCGACGAGGACGAGGACTCGGGCGAGGGCGAGGCGCCGGAGGAGCCGGCCGGGGCCGACGAGCCGTCGGACCCCGAGCCGTCGCCGTCCGGAGGGCTGGACGCGCAGGGCGCGGCCCGACGCGCCGTCCAGCACCTGAAGGAGCTCTCGCACCACCGTCCGGAAGGGGTGGTGGGCATCGACCACGACGACGAGGGCTGGACGGTGACGGTGGAGGTGCTGGAGGACGCGCACGTGCCCAGCACGTCCGACGTCCTCGCGGAGTACGAGGTGCGCCTCGACGCGGACGGCGGGCTGCGCGGCGTGACGCGCGGGCGCCGGTACGTCCGAGGGCGTACGGAACGGTGACCGCCGCCGTGGCGAGACGCGCCGAGGCGAACCCGACGTCCCGATCAGTGACGTCCCGAACAGAACCAGGAGGGAGCGGCGCAGCATGACGGTGGTCCCCGGCTCACAAGGCCCGATGGAACCCCAGCGCGCGCGTGAGGGCACCCTCATGCAGGTGGTCGAGACGCTGCTCGACAAGGGCCTGGTGGTCAACGCCGACATCATGGTGTCGGTCGCCGGCGTCGAGCTGCTGGGCATCCGGATCCGTGCGGCGCTCGCGTCGTTCGACACCGCCGCCCGGTACGGGCTCGAGTTCCCGGCGGGCACGGACAGGGACACCGTGGCCTGGCAGCAGGCGATCGAACCGAAGGAGACGTGCCCGAGCTGCGGCAAGACCGCACCGACGAAGCAGCTGCTCGAGGAGTACTGCCCGTGGTGCGGGTGGCAGAGCGCCCTGGCGGAGCGCGGCGACGTCCCGCGGGCCGAGGTCGAGGGCACGACGTCCGACGACGACGAGCCCGACGGGAAGGCCACGGGCGGGAGCGGACGATGACGGACACGCTCGCCCGCGCGACGCCGTCGCTCCGCGCGCCCGCGGAGGACGGCGCCGCGCTGCAGCCGACCCGCGACCTGCACGCCACGCTGCCCGACCTGCTGGACTCCCTGCTGAACAAGGGCGTGTACCTGGACCTCGACCTCATCATCACGGTGGCGGACATCCCGCTGATCGGGGTGAACCTCCGCGCGGCGATCGCGGGCATCGAGACCATGCTCGAGCACGGGATGATGCGGAACTGGGACGAGCAGACCCGTGCCTGGGTGCGGCAGTCCCTCGCTCGCCACGTGCCGCTGGAGCCGGACGAGGAGGTCGTGGCCCGCATGGCGGGCGGCCACCGCCAGGACGAACCGGCGACCGTCTGGCGCCCGGGCACGGTGTACCTCACCACGCGACGCCTCCTCGTCTGGCGCGCGGACCCGCGCGAGCTGCTGTGGCAGGCCGCGCTGGACGACGTGACCCACGTCGAGGTGCGCACCGAGCTCGCGATCGGCGGCGAGGAGCGCGAGCGGCTGGCCGTCACGACGCCCGCCGGCACCACGCTGCTGTCCGCCGCCGCGCCGGACCGGCTGGCGGCGCTGCTGCGCAGCGGCGGCACGAGCGGCCCCGCGCGGCCCTCGGCGGGCCACCAGGCCCCGGTCTGGTACCGCGAGGAGCGCGCGGGCCCGTCCGTCTGGCGGGGCGGCACCGGCACCCTCGGCCCGGACGGCCTGACCTGGCAGGGGGTCGGCGACGCACGGCCCGCCGTCCGCCTTCGCGAGGTCCGAGAGGTGCAGGCGCGGACCGGCCGCGCCCCCGTGGGCCGGCAGGTGCTGGTCGTCACGGGCGACTCGGGCACCGTACGGCTGGCCACCCGCGACGCCGCGTGGGCACGGGCCCTCGCCGCATCCGCCCATGCTCCCCGGGGAGGCGACTCATGACGTTGACGATCGACGAACACAGCCTGAAGAACGGCGTCCTCACCCTGGTGGTGACGCTGGTCGAGGTGATCCAGGAGGCCCTGGAGAGCCAGGCGCTCCGCCGCCTCGAGGGCGGCGAGCTCACCGAGGAGGAGCAGGAGCGGCTCGGACAGGCGCTGCTCGACCTCGACGACGCACTCGAGTCCATCAAGGCCGACCACGGCCTGACGGCCTCCGTCGCCGACCTGCGCCAGGGCCTCGACGACGTGGTGGACGACGTCGTGGACAGGCTCGTGAACCCTTCGCGCTGGGTCGACGACGAGGCCGGGACGCGGGGACGCGCATGACCGCCGGGACGGACGGCGCGACCACGGACCAGGGGGCCACCGACGGCCTGTACGTGTACGCGGTGGCCCGCGGAGCCCCGGACGACCTCGGCACGGGGATCGACGGGGCTGCGGTGGAGCAGGTCACGGCCCGGGGGCTGACGGCCGTCGTGCACCGGCACGGCGCGGCGCCGTACTCCGGTCCGGACGACGACGTGCGCCGCTGGGTGGTGGAGCACAGCGACGTCGTGGACCGGCTGTGGCAGGCCGCGGACGCGGTGCTGCCGATGAGCTTCAACGTGATCGTCGCGGGGACCTCGGACCAGCCCGCGCGGCAGCGGCTGACGAGCTGGCTGGGCGAGCACGCCGAGCGGCTGGACGCGCGCCTGGCGCAGCTCGCCGGGCGCGGGGAGCTCCAGGTGGAGATCGGGATCGACCAGCACGAGGCGGCGGCGGGTGACCCCCGCGCCGACGCGCTGCGGGCCGAGCTCGAGTCGCGACCGCCCGGCGTCCGCCGCCTGCTGACGAAGCGGCTGGAGCAGCTCGAGCGCGAGGCGACGGACGCCCTCGCCGACGACCTCTACCCCGCCCTGCGGCGCCGCCTCTCCGCGACGGCCGAGGAGGTGACGGAGACCCGTCGCGCGCACCCGCCCGCCGGCGTCGTGCCCGTGCTGTCGGTGGCCCTCCTGGTGCCGTCGGACGGCGTGGAGCGCGTGGGAGGTGAGCTCGCGCGGGTTCGTGACGAGGAGCCCGCCGCCCGCATCCGTTTCGTCGGGCCCTGGCCGCCGTACTCCTTCGCCGATCTCGCCCCGACGACCTGAGGGACCCACGTCGGCGCCGAGACCGCGACCGGACGCAGGTCGCCTACAGCCCGGCCAGGTCGGTGACGATGTCCGCGACGCGCTCGGCGTCGCGCTGGGGCCCGGTCGCGGCGTCCACGACCCACGCGGCGAGCTGTCGCACCGGAACGTTCGTGTGGTTGGACGCCGTGCGCATGGTCGCGAAGGCCTCGTCCATGTCGACGCCCAGCGCGTAGCCGACGATGCCCTTGGCCTGTTCGATGCCGGCCCGGTTCTCCGCGGCCGCGTGGATACTGGCCGTGGCCCGCGCGTCGCCGAGGCGTTCGACGGCGGACGTCACGTCGGCGTGAAAGCCGACCACGTGCGTCACCGCCCGGGTGGTGGGGTCGCAGCGGCCCTCGCCGACGTCCGACAGCGTGCGCTCGCGTCCACGAGCGTCCGTGATGCGGTGGACGTTGCTGAACGCCTCGCCGGTACGCGCCGCCGTCTCGAGGACCTCCTGCACCTCGTCGCGGTCCTCCGTGTGCTGGTGGGAGAGCAGGAGCGACCACGTCGGCACGACCTCGTGCGGCTCGAAGCCGAGGATGCGGTACGTCTCGTCCGACCACCACCAGGCGCCCTCCGCGACGTCGTACCGGAACCGGCCGACGTCGTGGCGATGGTCAGATGTCCCGAGCTCGCTGCTCGGCAGGGTGGCAAGCGTCATCGTGGGGCTCCTTTCGGAGTGGGGGGATGGCCCCGGGGCGTCTCTTCGACGGTACGGACGGCTGCCCCGGCCTGCCGGGTGAGCCGGGGATCTGCACATCCTCACCACGTCGGGCGCGCGAGCCGCCGAGGGGCCCAGCCCACTCACCTGGTGACGTCGGAGCCTCCGTCGTCACCGTCGAGCGCCCCGCGGACGGTCTCCGCGTCGGCGTCGATCGTCGCCTGGTCGACGCCGTCGGTGACGGGCACGCGCGCCGCCACCTCGTCGACCAGCGCCGCGGCCCTTCCGCTCTCGATCCACTCGGTGGTCAGGTCGTCGACGGCGGCGTCGATCATCGCGGAGAAGTCGGCGTCGCCCTCGAACCGGGTGACGAGCGCGTTCTGGCTCATCATCCCGCCCATGCCGCCGCCCCCGCCGGGGCCGCCCTCCATGCCCCCGGGCGGGCCCTGGGCGTCGCCGCCGGGTGCGGCACCGTCAGGCGCTCCAGCGGTCTCGCCGTCGGGCGTCGTGCCACCACCCATGCCGCCACCCATGCCACCGGGGCCGGACATGCCGCCCAGGGCCAGGTTGAGGTCCCACGACACGACGCTGAGGAGGCCCGTGTCGAGGTCGTAGTACAGGTAGGCGTTCTTGCCGGGGCCGCTGATGGTGTCGAAGTTGTCGAGCACCTCCTGGGTGCCCAGGTACCGGGCGAAGGAGTCGACGTCGACCCACTGGTCGAGCTCGTCGGCGAACTCTTCGTCCGACGCGCCGTCGAGCCACTTCAGGAACGACACGATCGGCTGCAGGTCCTGGTTCCCGACGAGGTTGACCTGTTTGAAGTCGTCCGTGTACTCGGTCTGGTCGTCCCCCTGGTACTCGAACGAGCTCGTCGACAGCAGCTTGTAGAGCACCCCCTCGCCCTCGAGCTCGTCCGCGTACTGCGGGTCGGGGTTCTCGACGACGAGACGGGTCGTGGACGGGCGGTCGTTCACGGCGTAGGTGGTGAACGTGGAGTCCTGCGTGGGTTGCCCGGACCGCGCCGTGAGCTCGAGCGCGACCGCCTCGTTGAGCGACGAGGTGCTCGACGCGCTCGCCGGCCGGATCGAGAGCTCGGTCCGTCCCTGGTACGCACGGCCGGGTTCGTTCTCGTCGAAGCTCACCAGCAGGGGCAGGTTCTCCGGCTCGTCGGTGGTCAGGGCCACGCCCGTGCCACCGAAGCCACCGCCACCCTCTGCGCCGTCGGGGATCCCGCCCTGCGGCATCTCGCCACCCTCGGGCATCTCCATGCCTTCGGGCGGTTCCATGCCTTCGGGTGGCCCCATGCCCTCGGGCAGCTGCGGCATGCCGCCGCCTTCACCGCCCATGCCGCCGATGCCACCCGGGGCGCGCTCTCCCTCGGTGTCGGACCCCTCGCGGTCGTCGACGAGCGACGACAGCGTGGAGTTGCCCTTGAGACGCACGGCGACGTCCTCGATGGTGGTGCCGTCGATGGTGATGTCGGCGGACATCCACTCCTTCTCGCCGTCGGCGAAGTAGGCGTCGAGCATCTCGTCGTAGCGCTGCTGCGTGTACGACAGCGAGATCTCGTGGTCCACGGAGTCGTCGAAGAGGTCCACCGTCCCCGTGATGTCCTGCGTGATGCGTTCTTCGTCGGTGACCGCTGCCGAGCTCGTCGAGTACGGCCGGATCGTCAGGTCCCCGAAGAACGTCAGGGCGACGGCCACCCCGGCCACCCCTGCCGTGAGGGGCTTCCAGTGCTGGCGCAGCCGGACGGGGAGGCGCTTGCGAACGCCTGCGAGGCTCACGTTCATCTGGTCCGTCACCCGCTCACATGTCGGACTGGTCGTACCCGGTCAGGACGGTGACCTTCTGCCCGGAGTTGATCGCGCCGAGCGCCTCGATGACCTCGGCGGTCGTGACGCCGCCCTTGAGGCGCACGGAGTAGAACAGCTCCGTCAGCGCGCCGCCGCGCACGGTCTCCACGCTCACCAGCTCGAACTCCTGGGTCAGCCGGACCAGCACGTCGGCGACGTCCTGCTGGTACCGCGGCTCAGGCGGCACCTGGACCTTGACCACCTGTCGCTGGATGTCGAGCTTGAACCAGTCGAAGCGCTGCATGAGGAAGACGACGAGCAGGATGATCGCGGTCGCCGCGGCGGCCAGAAGGTAGAAGCGCGTGCCGACGGCCATGCCGATCGCCATCACGAGGAAGATGAACCCGACGTCGCGGGTCTCCTTGATCGCGTTGCGGAACCGGATCACGGACAGGGCGCCGACGAGCGCGAAGGCGCGGGCGATGTTCGACCCGACGACCAGCATGATCACGGCCACGACCATGCCGATGATGACCAGGGTCTGGACGTAGGACTGGCTGTAGGAGATGTTCCGGTGCGTCCGCTTGTACACCCAGCCGATGGCCGAGGACAGGACGAAGGACAGCACCAGCGTCATCGCGACGTCGAAGACGGAGAAGGTTCCGCTCAGATCTTGCAGGTTCATCGGACGAGGACACTCTTTCGGTTCGGGGCGTCGGCGACGCCGGGCGGGGTGGTGGGTTCGGTGGCGGGGTCGCCGAGGACGGCCCCGAGCTCGTCCGGGGCGTGCATGGTCGAGCGCGGCGCGAGGCCGAAGGCCTGCACGCTCTGGCAGTACTTGGAGATCCGCACGACGTCGAGGCTCATCCGCGCGGTGAGGTCGGTGACCCAGGCGGGCACGCGCTCGTCGGCCTTGACCTCGAGGACGGAGAGGCGGGCAGGGAGCACGAGGCGGTTGGGGGCCTCGGACGCGAGGTGGAAGTCGCGGTCCCGCCCGCGCAGGCGGTGGTCGAGCGTGACGCGCAGGCCGAGGTCGGCCTCGCGACCCACCCACGCCTCGCGGTGGTACCCGGTGGTCACCGTCGGGCGCAGGTCGAGCTCGCCGACCAGGGTCGACACCTCGTCGAGGAACGCGCGCTCGCGGGCGCCGACCTCGCCGGCCGGCTCGTAGCCCTCGGGCGAGCAGAGCCGCAGCGCGTCCCGGTAGGGCAGCACGACGCGGCGCTTCTGCGTGACCCGGTTGACGCGCTGCTTGATCTCGACGAAGACCGTCGACTCCGGGGTCAGGTCGTCGGCCGTGCCGTAGTGCCGCACGCGCAGCTTGCGCCGGAACTTCAGGCCCTCGAGCTTCTCCCAGTAGAACTTCAGCCGGGCGGTGTCGTAGTAGACGCTGGTGATCGGGTAGCCCCGGTCGCCGGAGTACGCGTCGTCGTCCATGTGCCGGCGCAGCTCGGCGCGGAGCTCGTCGGCCTGGTCCTGCGGGACAAGGTACTTGATCTCGAACCGGTTGAACGCGTGCAGCCGGCTCGCGGTGGCGGTGCGCGCCGAGCTCGCGGACCCCGCCGGGAGGCCCGGGCGGTCCGGCTCGGTGTCGCTCGGTGTCGCACGGGGTTCGGTACGTCGGGACCGACGTCGCACGGGACGCTCCTCTCGTCGGTGCCGGGCCGGCGTCATGGGTGAACACGAGCCGTCCGGCAGGTGAACAACCGGGAGCCTGCAGACTGTCGGGGCAACTTATGCAGCCGCTGAGATCGGCGGGGTCGCGGGCGAAGACATAGCGGTCTCACAGGTTCGGCACAGGGAGCGCGGGGGTGGGTGCCGCAGGCTGGCGCCCATGTCGTCGCCCTTCGTGTCCCCGGCCGCGCCCGCCGGGCGTGCGGACCTGCCGCCCCTCACCCGGCCGGACGGGTCGTCCGTCCGCGCCCTCGTGGTGGACGACGAGCTCAACCTCGCCGAGCTCCTCACGTCCGCCCTCCGCCTCGAGGGGATGGAGGTCGCCGCCGCGCCCGACGGGGGGTCGGCGCTCCGGCTGGCGCGCGAGATGGTCCCGGACCTGGTCGTGCTCGACGTGATGCTCCCGGACATGGACGGGTTCACCGTGCTGCGGCGGCTTCGGGCCCAGGGCGCGCGGATGCCGGTGCTGTTCCTCACCGCGCGCGACGCCGTCGAGGACCGGGTCGCCGGCCTCACCGTCGGGGGCGACGACTACGTGACGAAGCCGTTCAGCCTCGAGGAGGTCGTCGCCCGCGCGCGCGGACTGCTGCGGCGCGCGGGCGCGGTGACGCGGTCCGAGGACGGCGTGCTCGTCGTCGGAGACCTGGAGCTCGACGAGGACGCGCACGAGGTCCGCCGGGCGGGGGAGGACATCCATCTGACGGTGACGGAGTTCGAGCTGCTGCGGTTCTTCATGCGCAACCCGCGCCGCGTGCTGTCGAAGGCCCAGATCCTCGACCGCGTGTGGAACTACGACTTCGGCGGCCAGTCGAGCATCGTCGAGCTGTACGTCTCCTACCTGCGGCGCAAGATCGACAAGGGCCGCGAGCCGATGATCCACACGCTGCGCGGGGTGGGCTACGTCCTCAAGCCGGCCGCCTCCACGACGGAGGGTGGCGCCGGTGCGTGACCGTCGCGCGGGAGCGGGACGGCGGGCCCTCGCACCGAGGCCGACCACCCTGCGCCGTCGCCTCGTGCTCGTGCTCGCCGCGGTGGTCGTCGTCGTGACGGTCGGCCTCGCGACGGCCTCGACGGCGGTGCTGCGCTCCCAGCTCGTGGCCCAGGCCGATCAGCGGCTGGAGCAGGCGAGCCGGCGGCTCGTCGAGGGGCCCGGGCCACGGCCTCCCGGCGTCGACGGCTCGGACGGCTCGGACGCCCCGAACGGCCAGGACGCCGCCCTGCCGCCCGCCCCCGCCGACGACCCGTCGGACTTCCCCGCGGGCTTCGGCCCGGGCAGCGCCGTCGTGCGCTCCGTGGACGGCGAGCCGGAGCTCGCCGACCACGTGTCGGACGCGCTGGAGCGCACGACCCTGGACGACGCCCAGGTCGCCGCCCTCCGGGCGGTGCCCGCGGACGGCCGGGCGCACGACGTCGACGTGCCGGACCTCGGCGTGTTCCGGGCGGTGCACCGGACCGGCGACGACGGCGAGGACGCGGTCGTCGCCGCCAGCACCGCGACCGTGGACTCGACCGTGCGCGGGTACGTCCTCGTGCAGGCCGCGCTCGGCGTCGCGGGCCTGCTGGCAGCGGTCGGTGTCGGCGCGTGGCTCGTGCGCCGCTCGCTGCGCCCGCTGGACGACGTCGCCGCGGCCGCGGTCCGGGTGTCGGAGCTCGAGCTCGGCCAGGGCGCCGTCGCCGGCATCCCGAGGGTGCCGGCACCGCTGACCGACGAGCGGATCGAGGTGGGTCAGGTCGGCGCGGCGCTCAACCGGATGCTGGAGAACGTCGAGACGTCCCTCCGGGCGCGGCACGACTCGGAGCAGCAGGTGCGCCGGTTCGTCGCCGACGCGAGCCACGAGCTGCGTACGCCGCTCGCGACCATCCGCGGCTACGCCGAGCTCGTGCGCCGCGCCCCGGACGAGCCCGGCGGCGGGACCGCGCGCTCGCTCGACCGGATCGAGTCCGAGGCGGTGCGCATGTCCGGCCTCGTCGAGGACCTGCTGCTGCTGGCCCGGCTCGACGCCGGCCGGCCGCTCGACCGTGCGCCCGTCGACCTGGCGGCGCTCGCCGTCGACGCCGTGATGGACGCGCACGCCGCGAGCCCCGGGCACAACTGGGCGCTCGCGCTGCCGTGCGGTGACGACGACGGCGACGGCGACGGCGGTGGGGGAGGCGCCGAGGAGCTCGTCGTGACCGGTGACGAGGCGAGCCTGCGCCAGGTGCTGGCGAACCTGCTGGCGAACGCGCGCACGCACACGCCGACGGGCAGCCGCGTGGCGGTGCGGCTCCGCGAGCGCCCGGGCGCGGTCGAGATCGAGGTGACCGACGACGGGCCCGGCATCGCCCCCGACCTGCGCCCGGCGCTGTTCCGCCGCTTCACGCGCGGCGACGCGTCGCGGCACCGGGCCGGCGGGTCGACCGGCCTGGGCCTCGCGATCGCCGACGCGATCGTGACCGCGCACGGCGGCACGATCGACGTCCGGTCCGCCACGGCGGGCGAGAGGCCGACGGGGCCGACGGGGACGACGTTCACCGTGCGCCTGCCGCGCGGGCGTACGGCGGACGCCGCCCCGCGCTCAGCGCGAGCCCCCTGACGGCGGCTGGAAGCCCTCGGGGAACCCGCCGGCCGGGAACCCGCCCTGCGGACCGGACTGCTCGCCGGAGCCGCCGAGCCCGCTGAGCCCGCCCGACCCCTCCTCCTCGTCGTCCTGCACGAGCTGCTGGTCCAGGTCCGCGAGCACGACCTCGTCGCCGGCGGCCAGACCGTCGGTGATCTCGGTGCGCTCCGGGCCGACGGCTCCCGTCGTGACGTCGACCGTGCGGACGGTGTCGCCGTCGAGCACGCGCACGGTCCGCGCGGACCCGTCGGCGCTCACCGCCGACGTCGGGACCACGAGCACGTCGTCCACGGTCGCGACCTCGATCGTCGCCGACGCGGACGCGCCCTCGGGCAGGTCGGCCGCGGCCGACGCGTCGTCGCCGGGCGCGTCGTGGTCGGGCGCGTCGTGGTCGGACGAGTCGTGGTCGGACGAGTCGAGCGCGATCGTCGCCGCGTACGCCGGGGTCGAGGTGTCGGAGGAGTCGAGGACGCCCACGCTGCTCACCGTGCCGGTGTAGTCGCCGCCGGTCGCGGGCACCGTCGCGGTGACGGACTGGCCGACCTCGACCGACCCGACCTCGGCGAGGTCGAGCGTCGTGGACAGGACGTAGCCGCCGGCGCCGAGGATCGTCACGGCCGCGTCGCCCGCGCTGACGCTCGCGCCCTTCGTGGCGTCGACCTGCGCGACCGTCCCGGAGACGGGCGCCGTCAGGGTGCCCGCCGCGGCGGCCGCCGTCGCGATGTCGACGCCGCTCTGCGCGACCGTGACCGCGGCGCGGTCCGCGAGGATGCGCTCGGCAGTCACCGTGCCCGGCGTGGCCCCGGACCCGGTGCGCGCGCCCGAACCCGTGCCCGACGCTCCGTCGAGGTCGGAGGGACCGGAGCCGGCTGTGCCCGAGCCGCCTGTGCCCGAGCCGTCGACGCCGCTCGGCAGGTCGCCGGCCCCCGAGCCCGCGGTGCCGGAGGGTGCGGACCCCGACGGCGCGTCCCCCGCGCCGGTGCCGCTCGGTGCGTCGCCCGATCCCGAACCGCCCGAGCCCGCCTCGGGCGACCGCCCGGAGGAAGTGTCGCCGGAGCCGGAGCCGTCCCGCGTGCCTCCGTCGGAGGCGTCGGCGTCCTGGAGCGCCCGGACGGCGTCGTCGAGCGCGTCGGCCTTCGCGCCGAGCGTCGTCACGGCGTCGTCCAGGTCGGCCACGAGGTCGGTGAGGGCGCCCTCTGCATTCCCGGTCGCCTGCTGGGCGGTGTCGGTCTGGACGAGGGCGTCCTGCGCGGCGACGATCGCGTCCACGCAGGCGGTGAGGTCGTCCTCCGTGACCTTCCCGTCCGACGTGTCGTCCGCGGCGAGGACGTCGGCGCACGCGCCGTCGTCGCCGGTCGCGGCGGTCACGGCGTCGCCCGAGGCGCCCAGAGCCGTCGTGCCGTCGAGCAGCGCGTCCTCCACGGACTCGTACCCGGCGAGCAGCGCGTCCTGCGCCCGCTGCACGGACGTCTCGGCCGTGGCGAGCGCGGCGCGTGCGTCCGCGACGGCCTCCCCGAGGTCGGTGGGACCAGCGGTGGCTGCCGCCCCGGTCGGCGTGGTCGTGGCCGCCGCACTGACGAGGCGTACCGAGGCCGTCCCCGACGACGTGCTCGACGTCGTGCCGGACGCCGCGGAGCTGGCCTGGACGTCACCGGCTCCGGACGCGCTGCCGGTCGAGGCGCTGCCCGTCGAGGTGGTGCCCGTCGACGTGGTGCCGCCGGAGGCGACGCCCGTCCCGTCGGCCTGGGCCTCGAGGTCGTCGGCGAGAGTCTGCTTCGCGTCGGCCAGCGTCTCGCTGGCGTCGTCGACGGCGTCCTGCAGCTCGTCCGCGTCGAGCGTGACGAGCGTGTCGCCCGCCTCGACCTCGTCGCCGGCTGACACCTTCACCGCGGCGACGGTTCCGGACGTGCCGAACGTCGTGTCGGCGCGGCTCGCGGACGCGACGGTCGCACTGACCGCGACGTGCTGCGCGACGTCGCCCGTGGTCGCGGCGACGGTGCGGTAGCGGGCGTCGGCCGGGCGCAGCGCGAACGTGGTGCCCCCGGCGCCCAGCACGACCACCGCGACGCCCGCCGCGACGATCCGGCGGCGACGGGCCCGCCGCCGGCGGAGGGCGGCGTCACGCATCGCTGCCACCGTCCTGCGCGTCACCCTGGACGTCGTCCTGCCCGTCGCCCTGCCCGTCGCCCTGACCGCCGTCCTGCCCGGGGCCCGCGCCACCGGGGAAACCGCCGCGGCCGCCGAACCCGGTGGAGCAGCCGTCGTCGCCGGGGGACGAGACGGCGAGGCTCGTCGCGGTCACCGCGCCGCCGTCGTCCTCCCCGCCCTGCGCCGTGACGCACTGCCCGACGACGATGTCGTCGGCGGCGCCGTCCTGCTGCACGGTGTAGCTGGTGGCGTCGTCGACCGTGACGGTCTCCTCGGCCGACTCGCCGTCGGACGACGTGGCGCTCACCGTGACGGTGGACCCGTCGACCGCCGTGACCTTCCCGGAGGTGAGGCCGCCGAAGCCGCCCCTGCCCCCGCCGGGGCCGCCGGACGGCATGTCGGTGGGTATACCTGACGGCATGTCGGTCGGCATGCCGGAGGGCATGGCCGAGGGTGCGCCCTCCGGTCGCTGCCCGTCCCCGCCGCCGGGGAAGCCGCCGCCGAACCCGCCGGCGCACTCGTCGTCGGTCGGCTCGCTCACCGCGACCGTCGCCGCAGCCGCGTCCTCGTCGGCGGACGCGGCGTCGTCGCCGGTGCCGCCCGTCGTCGCGACCACGCACGAGCCCACCGCGACGTCGTCGAGCGTGCCGTCGACGGTGACCGTGATCGTGGTGTCGTCGGTCCAGGTGACGGCGGTCTGGGAGTCGGAACCCTGGACCTGCGCCGTCGTGCCGTCGACCGCTGCGACCTCGCCCGAGACGCCCGGGGCGCGGTCGCCGCCGCGGGTGTCTCCGCCGTCGGGTGCGGCCTGGCCCCGCGCCTGGTCGCCAGCCGCGGCCGTGCCGTCGGAGGTGGCGGCGTCCGAGGACGAGCACCCGGCGAGCGCGAGCGCGAGGCCGACGGCGGCGACGCCGAGGAGCACGGCCCGCGGGCGGCGTCCGGAGCCCGTGGTGGGGGGAAGACCGGGACGGGGACGTGTGGTGCGGGGGGTCATGGAGCTCTCCGGGACGTGGGGGACGGATCTGTGGTGGGGTGCGGGCGCGGTCATTCGCTGCGCAGCGCGTCGATCGGGGCGAGGCGGGCGGCGCGGACGGCGGGGTAGACGCCGAACACCAGCCCGATGGCGAGCGCGACGGCGAGCGAGCCCGCCACCGCGACGGGCGACACGACGATCGACGAACCGAGCACCGCGGGCAGGGTGAGGGCGGCGAGGACGCCCAGGCCGGCGCCGACGAGCCCGCCGGTGACGCCGAGGATCGACGCCTCGGTGAGGAACTGCCGCCGGATCGCGCCGGGAGGCGCGCCGAGCGCCTTGCGCAACCCGATCTCCCGCGTCCGCTCGGTGACGGACACGAGCATGATGTTCATGACGCCGATGCCTCCGACCAGCAGGGACAGCCCCGCCACGCCGGCCAGCAGCACGGTGAGGGTGCGGTAGACCGACGTCGCCGTGGACACGAGCGAGTCCTGCGAGTCGATCGTGAAGTCGGCGGCGTCCGCGCCGGTCGCGCCGTGCAGCGCGAGGAGCAGCGACTGCGCCTCCTGGTACGCGGCGGAGATCGCGTCGGTGTCGGTCGCCTTGAGGTAGATGGTGCTGACCGACGAGTCGGCGCCGCCCGTGATGCCGGACGTCATCGCCGTCATCGACACGACGGCGGTGTCGTCGAGGTCGGTCGACGCGCTCGACCCGGCCGCCTCGAGCACGCCGACGACGTCGAACGTCGTCCCGGCGATGCTCACCGTGCGCCCGACGACGCGGGTGGAGCCGAACAGCTCGGTCGCCGTCTCGGGGCCGAGGACGACCTCGTCCGTCGAGCCGTCGTCGACGAACTCGCCCGACGCGAGCTCGCGTGAGCGCACGTCCAGCCAGTCGCCGGTGACGCCGGTGACGGTCGTGGTCCAGTTGGCGTCGCCCGCCTCGAGGGACTGCGACGACTCCTTCTCCGCGGTGACCGCGGCGACGTCCGGCACGGCGACGTCGGAGCCGAGGGCCTCCGCGTCCGCCGTCGTCAGCGTGGACGCGGAGCCGAAACCGCCGCGCACCCCGGACGAGTCCGTGGACGACCCGGGCGTGACGATGAGCAGGTTCGACCCGAGCGAGCTGATGTCCTCGGACACGTCCTTCTGGGTGCCCAGGCCGAGGCCGACCGTGAGGATGACCGCGGCGATGCCGATGAGGATGCCGAGCACCGTCAGGAGCGACCGCATCGTGTGCGCGCGGATCGCGTGCCACGCGGTGGAGAGGGTCTCCGCCCAGCTCATGACGCCACCGCCCGGCCGCTCGGGGCGTCGGACGTGATCAGCCCGTCGAGCACCCGCACCACGCGGCGGGACCGCTCGGCCACCTCGTGCTCGTGCGTGATGAGCACGATGGTGCGGCCGTGGGCGTGCAGGGCGTCGAACAGGTCGAGCACGTCGGCCGTGGAGCGCGAGTCGAGGTTGCCCGTCGGCTCGTCCGCGAGGACCAGCGCGGGCTCGCCGACCAGCGCCCGTGCGACCGCGACGCGCTGCTGCTGGCCGCCCGAGAGCTGGCCGGGGCGGTTCGCGGTGCGGTCGCCGAGGCCGACGCGCTCCAGCGCCTGCACGGCCCGTGCGCGCCGATCCGCCGGGGCGACTCCGCGGTAGACGAGCGGCAGCTCGACGTTCCGCAGCGCCGACAGGGAGGGCAGCAGGTTGAACTGCTGGAACACGAAGCCGATCTGCTCGTTGCGCACGCTCGCGAGGTCGGTCTCGTCCATGTCGTCCACGTCGTCGCCCGCGATCCGGTAGCTGCCGGACGTGAGCGGGTCGAGGCAGCCCAGCACGTTCATGAGCGTGGACTTGCCGGAGCCCGACGGCCCGACGATCGCCACGTACTCGCCGCGCTCGATGCGCAGGTCGACGCCGCGCAGCGCCTCGAACTCCAGGTCGCCCGTGCGGTACGTCTTGCGCGCGTCCCGGAGGTCGATCACCGCGTCGGACGTCGGGCTCAGGACCTCGGCGCCGACGGCGGTCGGCGCGGTCACGAGTTCCCGCCCTGGCCGCCGCGCAGCTGGGACGGGTCGAAGCCGTCGGGGGGACCTCCTTGGCCGCCGCCCATCCGGGACGGGTCGAAGCCCTCCGGCAGGTCGCCCTGCCCGCCGCCCTGCCCGGTGCCCTGACCGCGCCCGGCGCCGGGGGTGAACGTCGTGTACTGCACGGCGTCGCCCTCGGACAGTCCCGAGGTGATCTCGACCAGCTGGCCGGACGTCTCGCCCGTCTCCACCGCCTGCTCGGTGGTGGAGCCGTCGTCGGCGACCAGCGTCACGGTCGACGACCCGTCGTCGCCCGTCGTCACGGCGGCCGCAGGGACGGACAGCACGTCGCTGCGGCGCTCGGTGACGACGGAGACATCCACGCTCACGCCGTCGTGCAGTCCCTCGGGGTCGCCGGTCACGGTCACCGTGACGGGGTACGCCACGGCGCCCTGCGACGTCGACGGGAGCCTGCCGATCTGGCTCACGGTGCCGAAGACGGTGTCCGGCAGGTCGTCGGAGGTCATCTCGACCTGGTCGCCCGTCGCGATCGACGCGACGTCCGCCTCGCCCACGCTGACGTCGACCGTCCACGCGTCGGTGCCGACGATCGTGAACGCGGCGCTGTCCGCGGTGTCCGAGGAGCCCGAGCTCCCGGACCCGCCCGAGGAGCCGGAGGCGCCCGGCATCGCGCCGCTCCCGCCCTCGCCGGAGGCCGAGCCGCTGCTGGAGGTGGAGCCGACCGTGTCGCCCACCGCGACCCCGACGGACGTGACGAGGCCCGCCGCAGGGGCCCGGAGCGTGGCGTCCGACATCGCGTCCTCGGCGTCGTCGGCCGACTGCTGCGCGACGGCGACCGCGCTCTCGCGCGCCTCGACCGTGGCCTCGGCGGCGTCCGACCCGTCGTCGGCGTCCTGCGCGTCAGCGAGGTCCGCCTCGGCCTGGGCCAGGTCGGCCTCGGCCTGCGCGAGCGCGGCGCCGAGCTGCAGCGTGTCGATCGTCGCGAGCGTCTGGCCCTTCGCCACGGTGTCGCCCTCGGCGACCTCGACGTGCTGCACCGTGCCCGACGCCGCGAAGGAGACGTCCTCCTGTACGGCCGGCGTCAGCGTGCCGGTGGTGGTGACGGAGTCCTCGAACGTCGCGGTGCTCGCCCGCGCGGTGGTGGTCCGGGTGGCGGCCGCCGCGTCGGGGGCGGCGGCGCGGGGCCGCAGCACCGCGAGCCAGACGACGAGCGCGGCCACCACGACGACGGCGACCGCGCCGAGCAGGATCGCGCGGCGCCCGGGGCGGCGCCCGCGCAGCCGCAGGGCCACGCGACCGCGGCGGGCCGGCGGGTCGTCGGGGACCCCCGACGACGGTGAGGTCACGGACGACCGTGAGCGCTGGAGCAACACCCTCGACTCCCTGGATCGGTGCCGCCAGGCAGGCAGCGCGTGATCCGGAGGCTAGGGAGCGCACCTGGGACGCGACGATCGCGGGCCTATGCGGTTCCTGGGAGTCCGGGAGTCCCTGCGTCCGGGAGTCATGGCGTCCGGGAGCCGGCAGGTCAGGGCGTCGGTTTCGACGTCGACCCGCCGGCGTTGTCGACGGGACCGTCGGTGGGCTCCTCCGGCGGCGTGGTCTCCTCGTCGGTGGGGTCCGGCTCCGGCTCGGTCGGCTGCTCGGTGGGCGTGGGGTCGTCCGTCGGCTCGTCCGTCGGCGTGGGCGTCGAGGTGGGCTCGTCGGTCGGCGTGGGCGTCGACGTGGGCGTCTCGGTCGGCGTCGGAGTCTCCGACGGCGTCTCGGTGGGCGTGGACGTGCTGGTCGGGGTGGGTGTCGAGGTCCGTTCGGGGCGCGACGTCGGCTGGGCCGGGGCCTGCGTCGTGGGAGCGGTCGTGCTGCGCGTCGGCGACGGGGTGGACGACGGTGACGGGCTGTGGGTGACCGGGGCGACCGGGCCGCTGCCGTCGGTGTCGCGGAAGAACCAGAAGGCGCCCGCGCCGAGGGCGGCCACCAGCACCGCGGCCAGGACGATCAGGAGGATCCGCCGACGGCGGGACGGCTCGGGCTCCTCGGCTGCGGGCACCCCGCCGACGGGGGTGTCTGCGGGCGGCTCGGGCGGCGGGCCGCCCAGCACCTCGGTCGGCTCGTCGCCCGAGGGCGCGAGGGGCTCCGTCGGAGCCCCGTCGTCCGGTGTCGCGGCCTCGGCCTCGGTCGCCTCGACGGCACCGAGCATCCGGGTGCGCTGGAGCTCGGCCTCGGCGCCCGCCGCCGCGGCGGCGGCGAGGCCGGCGGCTCCGATCGCCGCGGTCCGGTGCGGGTCCTGGGCGGCGATCTGGCCCATCGTCATGGTCTGGTCGCCGTCCGGGGTCTCCGGCCCCGCAGTGGCGGGGGCGGCCCACGCCGGCGGCGCGCCGCCGAGCAGCGTGGCGACGGTCTGGCCCATCGCGCCCGCGGTCGGGAACCGCCGGGCCGGGCTCTTCGCCATCGCGCGGGCCACGAACCGGTCCACGGCGGACGGCACGGCGGCGCGGCGGGCGGACGGCGCGGGCACGGGCGCCCCGACGTGGGCGAGCAGGACGTCGCCCGGCCGGGCGCGCTCGTACGGGGGGTGGCCCGTGAGCGCGAAGTAGGCGAGCGCCCCGACCGAGTACAGGTCGCTGCGGCCGTCGAGCGGCCTGCCCTGCGCCTGCTCGGGGGACATGTACGACGCCGAGCCGGCGACGTGCTCGCCGTCGCCGTCACCTCCGCCGGGCGCGGTGAGGCCCAGGTCCAGCAGGCCGACGGTCATGCTGCCGTCGTCGTGCCGGTCGACCACCACGTTGCGCGGGCCGACGTCGCGGTGCACCAGCCCGGCCTCGTGCACGGCGGCGAGGCCCTCCAGGAGCCCGGCGACCACGGTGAGCGCCTCCGGCCACGGCAGGCCGTCGCGGGCCGCCAGCTCCGACAGGGGAGTCCCGGGCAGGCGTCGCATGAGGAGCCAGGGCACGGTCGCGCCCGCGACCTCGTCCTCCCCGGTGTCGAGGACCTTCGAGACGCCCGGATGGTCCATCAGGTCCGACGCCGCGACCTCGCGGGCGAGGCTGGCGCGCGCCGCCTCGTCGTCGACCAGGTGCGGGTGGAGCACCTTGACGAGGAGCGGGGTCTCGTCCCCGGTCTCGTCGGCTGCCTCGTCGGACTCACCGGGCAGGCGCGAGGCCTCGTAGACGGTGTACGTGCCGCCTGTGCCGAGGATGTCCCCGAGCACGTACTTCCCGCCGAGCACGACGTGCCCGCCCGCCGCCTCCTCGGCCGGGTCCTTCGGCGTCATGCCGGGCACCTCGGCGAGTGCGGGGCGTCGAGGCGGGAGCCTGGGCGGGAGGGCGTCGGGGCGGCGAACTCGGTCATTTCAGTCATGGGCGATCACAGGATAAGTGGTGGTCACGCGTGCTGCAGTGTGCCCGGTCACGCCTCCTGGAGGTCCGCCAGCGCACTCTCGATCGCGCGGTGGAACGTGGGGTAGGCGTAGATCAGGTGCCGCAGCTCGCTGACCGGCACCCGCGCCTGCACGGCGAGCGTGAGGACGGCGAGGATCTCGCCGCCGGCCGGCCCGGCCGCCGTCGCGCCGACGAGCACGCCGGCGTCCGCGTCCTCGACCAGCTTGATCAGGCCCTCGTTGCCGGGCCCGTGCACGAACCCGCGCGACGACGCCGCGAGGTCGGTGAGGCCGGTGCGCACCGTCAGCCCGGAGTCGCGGGCGGCGGCCTCGGTGAGCCCGACCCCGCCGATCTCCGGGTCGGTGAACGTGACGTGCGGGACGGCGCGGTAGTCGGCCCGCTCGTCGTCGTCGCGGTCTCCGCCGCCCCCGCTCGCGAGGATGTCCGCGACAGCGATGCGCGCCTGGTACATCGACACGTGGGTGAACGCCCCCTTGCCCGTGACGTCCCCGATCACCCAGACGCCGTCCGCCGCGCGCAGCCGGTCGTCGACGGGGATCGTGCGGCCCGTGTCGTCGATGCCGACGGTCGCGACGCCGAGCGCCTTCAGGTCGGTGCGCCGGCCCGCGGCGACCAGCAGCCGCTCGGAGACCAGCTGCGTGCCGTCGCCGAGGGTCAGGGTGAACCCGCCGCCGTCGTGCGAGACGGACACGACCTTCGCGTCCGTGCGCACGCCGATGCCCTCCGCGGCGAAGCGGCCGGCGAGGAGCGCGCTCGCCTCCGGCTCGTCGGGGGCCAGCAGGCGCGGGCCCGCCTCCACCACCTCGACGGCCGTGCCGAACCGCGCGAAGACCTGCGCCAGCTCGCAGCCGATGGCGCCGCCGCCCAGCACGGTGAGCGACGCCGGCGCCTCGGTGGCGCGCACGGCGTCGCGGTTGGTCCAGTAGGGGGTGTCGGCCAGGCCGTCGACCGGCGGCACCGCCGGCTCCGTGCCGGGGTTGAGCAGGACGCCGCGCGTCGCGCGGAAGCGGCGCTCGCCGTCGGCGGTCGCCACGGCGACCTCGCCCGGGCCCACCAGGCGGCCGCGGCCGCGCACCACGCGGGCGCCCGCCTTCTCCAGGCGCTCGACGGCCGCGGTGTCGTCCCAGTCGGCGGTCGCCTCGTCGCGCACGCGCGCCGCGACGGGCGCCCAGTCCGGCGCGACGTCGACCCGCCCGGCCAGCGTGCCCGCGCGGCGGGCCTCGGCGAGCGCGTCCGACGCGCGCACCATCATCTTGGTCGGGATGCAGCCGAAGTACGGGCACTCGCCGCCGACGAGGCGCGCCTCGACGGCCACGACGTCGAGCCCCGCGCGGGCCAGCCGGCCGGTCGCGTCCTCCCCGCCCGGGCCGGTGCCGATCACCACGACGTCGACGGTCTCGACGGGTTCGACAGGCTGCTCGGTCGTCATGCGGTCCTCCTCGCGCGCGGATGGGTGGCCGGGTGCGCCGACCCCGGCCAGCGCACCACATCGGCGGTCTCGTCGCGCGGCGAGCGGCGCGGCTGCGGCGCGTCGACGGCGCGTCGATCGTGCGTCGGTGGCGCACGGCAGGATGGCGGCGTGCACGTCGTCCTGACCCGAGAGCCCGGCGGCACGGTCCGCGTGCACGACGGTACGCAGCGCGCCGTGCCCGCCGCGGACCTCCCCGCGCTCGTGGCGGATGCGGAGGGCGAGGCGCGCGGCGGTGCGGTCGTGCCGCGCTGGACCTGGGACGACACGAACCGCTGGTACCTCGGCCTGCTCCGGGCGGGCGTCCGCGTGGAGCGGTCGCACGACCTGCGGCTCGTGCACCGCATCCTGCGGCACTCCACGGCCGCCGAGGGCTCGGAGCTCGCGACGGCGACCGTCGGCGCGTGGGACGCGATGCCCCCGACGCCGGCGGGCGCGGCGCCGCCGGTGGGCGCCCGCCGTGTGCCGCAGGGCGAGGCGCTCTTCGACCTCGCCGCGCCCGCGCCGTCGGCCCCGGCCCCGCAGGGCGCCGGGGCGGTCGACCCGGTGGCGGAGCTGCGGCGGCAGGAGGACGCGGTGCGCGGCTCGTCGGCGCCGCGGCGCCTGCGGCTGCTCGCGGCGGGCGAGTCGGCGGGCGCGCTGGTCGCTGCCGAGATGCACCACGCCGGGCTGCCGTGGCGCGCGGACGTGCACGACGCGATCCTCACCGAGGCGCTCGGCCCCCGGCCGCCCGAGGGGCAGCGTCCCGCGCGGCTCGAGGAGCTCGCGCGACAGATCCGCACGGCCCTCGACGCTCCGCCGTCGCTCAACCCCGACTCGCACCCCGACCTGCTCAAGGCGATGCAGTACGCCGGCGTCGGGACGCGCAGCCTGCGCAAGTGGGAGCTGGAGAAGCTCGACCACCCCGTCGTCGCGCCGCTGCTGGAGTACAAGAACCTCTACCGCCTGCTCACGGCCAACGGCTGGCACTGGCTCGACGAGTGGGTGACCGACGGCCGGTTCCGCACCGAGTACGTGGTGGGCGGCGTGGTGACCGGCCGCTGGGCGTCCACCGGCGGCGGGGCGCTGCAGCTGCCGAAGGGCGTGCGCCGGGCGGTGGTCGCCGACCCGGGCTGGAGCCTCGTCGTGGCGGACGTCGCGCAGCTCGAGCCGCGCGTCCTGGCGGGCATGGCCGGCGACGAGGCCATGGCGACGGCGGGCCGCGCCGGCGACCTCTACGCCGGGATCGTCGCGTCCGGGGCCGTGCCCACCCGGGAGCTGGCCAAGGTGGGCATGCTCGGCGCGATGTACGGCGGCACCACCGGGGCGAGCGCGCAGGTGCTGCCGCGGCTGGGACGGGAGTACCCGCGGGCGATCGCGCTGGTGGAGGAGGCCGCGCGCACGGGGGAGCGCGGTGGCGTGGTGACGACGTGGCTCGGCCGGTCGTCCCCGGCCCCGGGCTCCGCGTGGGACGAGGCGCAGGCGGGCGCGTTCGCCGACGACGCGGGGGCTGATGCCGCGGCGCGCGCCCGGTCCGCCACCCGGTCGTGGGGCCGGTTCACCCGCAACTTCGTGGTGCAGGGCACCGCGGCGGAGTGGGCGCTGTGCTGGCTCGCGTCGATACGTCGCCGGCTCTGGGCGCTCGGGGTCGCGGACGGCGTGCGTGCGGGCCTGGCGCCCGCCCCGTTCGCCGACCGCCCGCACCTCGCGTTCTTCCTGCACGACGAGGTGGTGGTGCACGCACCGCGCGAGCTCGCCGACGTGGTGGCCGCCGAGGTGCGCGCGGCCGGCGACGAGGCGGGCCGCCTGCTGTTCGGGGACTTCCCGGTCGACTTCCCGCTCACCGTCGCGGCGGTCGACTCCTACGCCGACGCCAAGTGACCTGCCCCGGCTTTAGGGTCGGGCCATGACCACCGGCACCGGAGACCCCACAGCACCGCGCATCCTCGCGAACCCCCCGAGGCTGCACGACGTCGTCGCCGCCCTCGAGGACCTCTACCCGCCGTCGACGGCGGAGGGCTGGGACGCCGTCGGCCTGGTGGTGGGCGACCCCGCGGCGCCGGTGCGCAAGATACTGTTCGCCGTCGACCCGGTCGCCGCGGTGGTCGACGAGGCGATCGCCTGGGGCGCGGACCTGCTCGTCACGCACCACCCGCTGTTCCTGCGGCCCGTGCACTCGGTCGCGGCGACGACGTTCAAGGGCGACGTCGTGCACCGGCTCCTGCGCGCGGGCTGCGGCCTGTACGTCGCGCACACGAACGCCGACGCCGCCCCGCGCGGCGTCGCGGACGCGCTCGCCGACCTCGTCGGCATCACGGACCGGAGCCCGCTCGTCGTGGGGGACGACGGCGACGGCGTGGATTCCGGTGCGGTCCGCGGGATCGGGCGGGTCGGCCGGCTCGCCGCGCCGACGACGCTGGGCGTGTTCGCCGAGCGCGTCGCGGCCGTGCTGCCGGCGACGGCGCAGGGCGTGCGCGTCGCCGGCGACCTCGACGCGCGGGTCGCGACCGCCGCCGTCGTGGGCGGCTCGGGGGACTCGCTGTTCGACGCCGTCCGCGCGGCCGCCGTCGACGTGTACGTGACCGCCGACCTGCGCCACCACCCCGCCTCGGAGCTGCGGGAGCGGGCGGACTTCGAGGCGGGGGCCGACGCCGCGGCGACGCCGTTCCTCGTGGACGTGGCCCACTTCGCGAGCGAGTGGCCGTGGCTCGCGTACGCCGCCGAGGACGTCGTCGCGCGGCTCGGAGAGCGGGCCGGAGGGGGGACCGGGGACGGTTCCGGAGAAGGTACGGTGACCACGAGGGTGAGCACGATCGGCACCGACCCGTGGACCGCGCGGGTGGCGAGCACCGTGCGCGAGACCGACCGCCCCACCAGCTGAATCACTGCGAGAGGACCCGCCCGTGGCCACTGCACCCCCCGAGGACCAGCGCCGACTGCTCGAGGTCCAGGCCCTCGACACCCGGCTGCAGCAGCTCGTCCACCAGCGCCGCAACCACCCGGCGCTGGCGACCATCGCGGAGCTCGACGGCCGCATCGGCGACCTGCACACCTCGCTCGTCGACTCGCGCACGGCCGTGGCCGACCTGGAGCGCGAGCTCGCCAAGGCGGAGTCCGACGTCGCCCAGGTGCGCACGCGCGCCGAGCGGGACCAGCAGAAGCTCGACTCCGGTGCACTGTCGGCGAAGGACTCCCAGGCCGTGGTGAGCGAGCTCGAGTCGCTCGCCCGCCGCCAGTCGGTGCTCGAGGACGCGGAGATCGAGGTCATGGAGCGCCTGGAGGCGCACCAGGGCTCGCTGGCCGAGGTGGAGTCGGCGCACGCCGAGCTCGAGGCGGCGAAGGCGAAGGCCACCGCCGAGCGCGACGAGGCCTGGGCCGAGATCAACGCGACCGGGTCGAAGGTCAAGGCGGAGCGCGAGGCGACCGCGGCCGGGCTCGACGCCGGCCTGCTCGCCCTGTACGACAAGCTGCGCGCTCAGCTCGGCGGCGTCGGCGCCGCGGCGCTGCGCGGGGGCCGGTGCGAGGGCTGCCGCCTCGACCTCAACCCGCGTGACCTCGCCGCCGCGAAGGCGGCGGCGCCTGAGCAGGTCGTGCGCTGCGAGGAGTGCGGCCGCATCCTCGTGCGCCTGGCGGACGACGGCGCCGCGGCCTGATGGCCCGACCGTCCGGAGCGAGCCCGGCGGCCGGGGCGGGCCTGCGCACCGTCGTGCTCGTGCGGCACGGCGTGACCGAGCTGACCGAGGCGCGCGCCTACTCGGGCGGCGGCGTCCCGGGGCCGCCGCTGACCTCGCGGGGTCGCGTCCAGGCGGCCCGCGCCGCGGACGCGGTCTTCCGGCTCGGCAAGGACCTGTGGCCGGACCTGCCGCGCGCCGGCACCCTCGTCGCCTCGCCCCTGGTGCGCACGCTCGAGACCGCGGCGGCGGTCGGGCGCCGCACCGGCCAGCACGTGCGCCCGGACGACAGGTTCGCCGAGTGCGTGTTCGGCGACTGGGAGGGCCTCACGCCCGACGCGATCGCCGACGGCTGGCCCGACGAGTTCGCCGCCTGGTCGACGACGGGCACCGACCGGGCGCCCGGCGGCGAGTCGTACGCCGACGTGGGCGAGCGGGCATGGGCCGGGCTGCGGGACGTCGTCGCCGCGACGGAGCCGGGCGCGGCGAGCGTCGTCGTCGCGCACACCGTGACGATCCGCGCCCTGGCCGGGCGGTCGCTCGAGGCGCCGGCGTCGTCGTGGCGGCTGCTGCGCGTGCCGCCCTGCTCGCTGACCGTGCTGCGCTTCGGACTCGGGGACGACGGCGAGCCCGCGCTCGCGGAGGTCACCGCCGCGGGCTTCCCGACCGACGTCTGACGGCTAGCGCTTCGGCGGCTTGGGCGGCAGCGCGAGCGCGAGGTCGACGCCGCGGGCCACCCACGCGTGCAGCGCGTCGTCGTCGGAGGTGACCGACGCCGGTGCCCCGACCATGCCGCGCATGACGCGCTCGCCCATGCGCAGCTCGTGCCCGCCGTCCGCCAGCGCGGCGTCGTAGCCGTCCGTGCCGACGTGCACCATGAGCTCGTCGCCGCCCACGCCGACGGCCATGTGGGTGTTCACCATGAAGGCGACGCCGCCGAACATCCGCCGCTCGACGACGTCGGCGCGCTCGGCGACGACATCGCGGACGCGGGCGGCGAGCACCTCGTCGTAGGCCATGCGGCCAGTGTGCGCCGGGTGTGCGGCGTCCCGCCCGTCAGGCGATGACGACCTCGAGGGTGCGCGGTCCGCGGCGGGTGGCGGCGTCGTGCAACGTCGCCTCGATCATCCGGTACGACAGGCCCGTCCCGACCTCCGTGCCGATGACCTCGCCGTCGAGCTCGCGGGCGGCGTCGAGCAGCTCGGCGGCGGTGGTCGGTGCGGCGCCGGAGCGGCGCAGCAGGTGGCCCGTGAGCACGCCGCGCGTGTGCTTGGCGTTGTGCGAGACGACGGCCCGCTTCCCGTCCGTCTCCCGCACGACGCGGACGGTCACCCAGTCCGCGGCCGCGTCGCCCGTGGTGGCGGGCTTCCATGCGGCGAGGTACGCGGCGGAGCGGCAGTCGACGACGACGTCGCCCGCGGCGCGGGCGTCGAGGGCCGCGGACAGGTGCGGCCGCCACGCGGTGGCGAGCTTGCCGACGCCGGGCAGGTCGACGCCCATGGACAGGCGGTACGCGGGGATGCGGTCGGCGGGGGAGACGGCGCCCCACAGGCCCGAGAAGACGCGGACGTCGTCGGCGGCGCGGCGGGCCGCGGCGTCGGGCAGGTCTGCGAGGCCGGCCGCGGCGTAGAGGACGCCGGTGTAGACGCGGGCGGCGGGCGCCGTCGGCGCGGCCTTGAGCTCGGTGTTGCGGGCGACCTCGGCGCCGAGCGACGCGCCGACGCCGAGCACCTCGGTCGCGTCCGGCCTCGCGCTCGCCGCGGCGAGCGCGTCGAGCACGGCCAGCCGCTGCCCGGTGAGCGGCTCGGCCCCCGTGAGCCCGGCGAGGTCGACGGGGGAGGCGCCGTCGGGCGCGGGCGTCTTGCCCTCGGAGGGCGGGAGGCAGATCAGCACCCGGACACCCTACGGTCGGGTCTCGACGCGCGGACCCCCGGTGACAGTGCCGTCGGTCACCGCTAGCGTCGTCGGGCATGGTCCAGGTGAAGATCTACGGCAACCGACGGGTGTGGGGTCAGCGGCGCGCGGAGGTCTCCGACGCGCTGCACGCGGCGCTGGTCGGGGCCTGGCGGATCCCCGAGGACAAGCGGTTCCACCGGTTCCTGCTGCTCGACGACGGCGACCTCGTCGCCCCGCGCTCCGACGACTACCTGATGATCGAGATCGTCGCCTTCACCGGCCGTACGCGCGAGGCAAAGCGGGAGCTGATCCGCCGCGTCTACGACGACGTCGCGCCCGCCCTGGGTGTCGCGGCGGACGACGTCGAGCTCGTCGTGATCGAGTCGCCCGCCGAGAGCTGGGGCATCCGCGGCCGGTCGGGCGACGAGCTGTCCCTGAGCTACAAGGTCGACGTGTGACCGTACCGACGTGGGCGTCCGACCGGCTCGAGCGCGCATAGACTGTGCCACGCGGACGAGTCGGTCGGACGGTCGCGTCGGCGGTGCCCTCGGGTGCCGTCGCCGAGGAACGTCCGGGCTCCGAAGGGCGAGGTGGTGGCTAACGGCCACCCGGGGTGACCCGCGGGACAGTGCCACAGAAAACAGACCGCCGTCGCCGGGCGACCGGCGGCGGTCAGGGTGAAACGGTGGTGTAAGAGACCACCAGCGCGGCCGGTGACGGTCGTGGCTCGGTAAACCCCACCTGGAGCAAGGTCAGACAGGGAGCGTTCGAGGGTTGCCCGCCCGATGCTCCCGGGTAGACCGCTCGAGCCCTGCGGCAACGCAGGGCCTAGATGGATGACCGTCGCCCGCGCCCGGGTAACCGGGCGCGGGAACAGAACCCGGCGTACAGACCGGCTCGTCCGCACTCATCTGCTCGCGGCCAGCACGGCCGCGAGGCCGTCCCGCAGGTCCGCGACGAAGTCGTCGGGGACCTCCAGCGACGGGAAGTGCCCCCCGCGCTCGGGCTCGTTCCACCGGACGATGCGCCGGTAGCGCTGCTCCGCCCAGGCGCGCGGGGTGCGCGACTCGATGTCGCCGGGATACATGGTGAGAGCGGACGGGACGTCCACCCGCAGCTCGGGGTCCAGCGAGCCGGGGCTCTCGGCGTAGATGCGGGCCGCCGACGCGCCGGTGCGGGTCAGCCAGTACAGGGTGACGTCGTCGAGGATCCGGTCCCGCGAGATCGTCTCGAACGGGCTGTCCTCGGTGTCGGACCACTCGGCGAACTTGTCGAGGAGCCAGGCGAGCAGGCCGACCGGCGAGTCGACGAGCGAGTAGCCGATGGTCTGCGGCCGGGTCGCCTGCTGCGTCGCGTACGCCCGGTGGTGGAGCCAGAAGTCACGGGTCTCCTCGGCGCGCCGGCGCTCCTCCGCCGTCAGACCGTCCGTCGTCATCCCGGGCGGTGGGAGGGCGAGCGTGGTGTGGATGCCGAGCACGTGCGCGGGGAACCTTCCGCCGAGCACCGCGGTGACGTTGCCGCCCCAGTCGCCGCCGTGGGCGAGGAACTCGTCGTAGCCGAGCCGTCCCATCAGCTCCACCCACGCGGCCGCGGTCTTCTCGACGCCCCATCCGGTGACGGCCGGGCGGTCGCTGTAGCCGAAACCGGGCAGCGACGGGACGACGACGTGGAACGCCGGTACGCCGGGGTCCGTCGGATCGGCCACCTCGTCCACCACGTCGACGAACTCGGCGACGCTGCCCGGCCAGCCGTGCGTCAGGATCAGCGGCGTGGCGTCCGCGCGCGGGGACCGGCGGTGCAGGAAGTGGATGCCCAGGCCGTCGACGGTCGTGCGGAACTGACCGATCTCCTCGAGGCGCCGCTCGAACGCCCGCCAGTCGTACCCGGTGCGCCAGTGGTCGACGACGTCCACGAGGTCGGCCAGGGGGACCCCCTGGTCCCACCGGCGCCTGTCGGGGCCGGGGCGGCGGACCGTCTCGGGCTCCGGCAGCCGTGCCGCGGCGAGCCGCGCGCGCAGGTCGTCGAGGTCGGCGTCGGTCGCGCGGGACTCGAACGCCTGGACGTCGCCGGACGGGTGTGGCATGGGGGCTCCCGGTGGTCGCGAAGTCGGCTCCGCCGTCGGGAGCCGACCTCACGGTTCTACCAAGCGGCCCTGACACGCCGGGGGGACCGCCCCCCGGCGCGTCCGCCCGCGGTCCCGCGTCAGGCCGTGGCCCGTTCGGTCCCTTGCGCGTGCTCGAGCGCCCAGGCGAGGGCGTGGTCGGCGACCTGCTCCCAGCCCGGCGCGGCGCAGGTCCAGTGGTCCCGGCCCTCGAACTCGTAGTACTCGGTGACGGCCGGCGACTTCTCCCAGTGCTTGGCGTTCGACCGGTTCACGGATGGCGGCATGATGTGGTCGAGCTCGCCGGCGATGAACAGCAGCGGTGCGCGGTCGGTGCTGAAGTCCACCCAGGTCTCCTGGTGTCCGGGCTTGAAGTTGGCGATGAGGCCGTAGTCCCAGACCCACCGCCCGGGGGCGGGGATCGCGTAGCGCTCCCACACCGCGCGGGACTCCTCCTCGGTGAGGGTGTTGGTGAACGCGTAGTGGAACTCCTCGGGGGTGAACCCGACGGCGCGGTGCCGGTTCGCGGGGTTCTTCAGCGCGGGGAAGAGCGACCGCGCCTGCGAGGCCGGGTTGACCCGGACGCCCTCGGTCGGGGCGGAGTCGATCACGACGCCGGCAGCGCCGAGCCCGCGGGCGAGGAGGATCTGGGTGAGGGCGCCCCCGAAGGAGTGGCCCATGATGATCGGCGGGCGGTCCAGGCCCTCGATGACGGCGGCGAGGTGCTCGACGGTCTCGGGGACGGTCAGGTCGGCGATGACCTCCGGGCTCTCGCGGAGGGCCTCGACCTCGATCTCGAACCCGGGGTAGGCGGGCGTCACGACGGTCAGGCCCTTCTGCTGGTAGTGCTGGACCCAGCCCTCCCAGCTCCGGGGTGTCATCCACAGTCCGTGGACGAGGACGACGGTGTCGGGCGTGCTGCTCGCGGTCGCGTCGCTCGTGTCGCTGATGTCAGTCATGGGTGGTGCCCTCTCAGGAGTCGATGAACGCCAGCAGGTCCGCGTGCAGCCGGTCGCGGTCGGTGTCGGGCAGGGCGTGGCCGCTGCCCGGATAGGTCAGGAGGCGGGCGTCGGCGATGAGCTCGACCGACCGCCTGCCTCCGACGTCGTAGGGCACGATCTGGTCGTCGTCGCCGTGGATCACGAGGGCTGGGACGTCGATCTTGGCCAGGTCGGGCCGGAAGTCCGTCGCGGAGAACGCCGCGATGCACTCGTACGCCGCGCGGTGCCCACAGGCCATGCTCTGGAGCCAGAAGGCGTCGCGGAAGCCCTGGTCGACGTCGCCGCGGCGGTTGTGTCCGAAGAACGGCCCGTCGGCCAGGTCCCGGTAGAGCTGCGACCGGTCAGCGCGCTCGCCGGCGCGGATCTGGTCGAACACCTCCATCGGCAGCCCGTCCGGGTTGTCGTCGGTCCGCACCATGAGGGGCGGGACGGCGGACACCAGGACGACGCGGGCCACCCGGTCGGTGCCGTGCCGCGAGACGTACCGCACGACCTCGCCGCCGCCGGTGGAGTGACCGACCAGGGTGAGGTCGCGCAGGTCGAGCGCGTCGACCAGGCACGCCAGGTCGTCGGCATAGGTGTCCATCTCGTTGCCGTCCCAGGTGCGGCTCGACCGTCCGTGCCCCCGCCGGTCGTGCGCGATGGCGCGGTGGCCGTGCTCGGCGAGGAACAGGGCTGCGGACGCCCAGGCGTCCGAGTTGAGGGGCCAGCCGTGGCTGAGGAGGACGGGCGTCCCCTCGGTGCCCCAGTCGGTGTAGTAGATCTCGGCACCGTCGTCGGCGGTGATGTAGGGCACGGTGGGCCTCCCTGGCGCTGATCGGGACGAGTTGCTCCGAGGGTGCCCGCCATCCGACCTGCCCGGACCACGTGGTTCGCGTAGTCCGTGGCACGGGCCTTAGGGGGCGATGGGGTCGAAACGCTCGGAGAGCTGTCGCCGGGACGTGACGCCGAGCTTCTGGAAGACCTTTCTCAGGTGGTAGTCGACGGTGTGGGGGCTGAGGAAGAGGCGGGCCGCGATCTCGGCATTGGTCCGTCCGGCCGCGGCCATCGTGGCGACGGCCCGTTCCTGCGTCGTCAGGTCCTGGCCGGACCTGGGTGCCGGTGCGCCCGCGGTGCCGCCGGCCGCGTCGAGCTCGGCGCGGATCCGGCCCTGGAAGACGGCTGCACCGCTGCGGTCGGCGTGGTCCAGGGCGAGGTGGAGGTGCGCTGCGGCGTCCCGCCGTCGTCGGGCCCGTCGGAGCCACTCGCCGTAGACGAGGTGGGAGCGTGCGAGCTCGACGGTCGCGCAGGTGCTCGACAGCGCGTCGACCGACGCCGCGTAGTGGGACTCGTCGTCGTCGGAGCCGGCGAGGGCGAGGGCGCGCTCCGCGAGTCCGCGGCACCATGCGGAGCCGTTCGCCCTCGCGCGGGCGTCGAGCGCCTCGGCAGCGCGTGCCGCGTCCTCGTGCCGACCGCTCCGCACGGCCGCCTCGGCGTAGTCGGCGAAGTGGAGCGGGGTGGCCTGCAGGAACGGGTCCTCGACGAGAGGGTGGAGCCGCGCGAAGGCCCGCTCGTAGCGGCGCTCGGCGAGGTTGCGGACCGCGAGGGCCGCGGTGGCCGACGCCTCGACGCCGCCCCACCCGGCCGCGGCGGCGCCCTGCCCGACGGCCTCCACGGCCTCTTCCGGGCTGCCGCTCCAGGCCATGACGGCGGCGTTGACGACGTTCTCGCCGTCGTAGCCCATCGCACGGCGGACCTCGCGGACCGTCGCGTCGAAGGAGAGGGCGCGGCTCACGGTGCCCCCCATGAGCTCCGACAGCGCGCCGACCCAGAGCAGGGTGTCGAGCGCCTGCAGGGCGCCCCCGTCCCGCGCGGCGCGCATCGCCCGTTCCAGCCCCGCCCGGCGGCCGGCGTCGTCCCACAGGAAGGCGCCGAGCGCCGCGATCAGGGTGCCCCGGTGGACCAGGTCCCGGTCCGGCAGGGCGAGGATCGCGTCGAAGGCCCCGCGCGCCGGACGGACGGCGCGATCGTACGGCTCGAGGATCAGCGCGGCGACCCCCCGCAGGATCACGGAGGCAGGACCGGGCGTCGCCGCCCCTGCGGCGATCCGGCGCCCCAGCGTCGGGACGTCGACCCCCACCAGGAGCCGGTCCGCGCTGCTGCACCGTTCGAAGGCCTGCACGAGCGCGCGCTGCTCCCGCGTGACGTCGTGGCCGTGGAACTCGTCGGCTGCCCGGAGCTGATCGGAGGTCGACGACCGCACGCCGTCGGGATCGGAGACGAACAAGGCGGCAGCGCTGCGGACGAGGATGGCCCGGCCTCGCGTCACCCGGTCGAGGCCCGCCTCCCGGACGTCCGAGAGCAGGCGCACGGCGACGTCGGCGGCCCCCGCCTCCAGGGCCGCCTCGGCGGCGCCGACCAGCCGCTCGCCGCGCACCGGACCGGACGGCGTGAGCTCGGCCGCGCGGGCGAGGATGCTGGCGCGCGACGACGAACCGCCACGCTGTGCCGCGAGGTCCGCCGCACGCACGAGGCGTTCCGCGACGGTCTCGTCGGTCCCGCTCGCCGCGCGCGAGGCGTGCCACGCCTCGGTCTCGACGAGGCCGAGCTTCGCGGCGGCCTCGGCCAGCGCGCCGTGGACCCTCCGGCGCTCGGCGCGGGACGCCGACCCGTACACCGCGGAGCGGACGAGAGGGTGCCGGAACCCCACCGTCGGTTCGAGGTGCACGAGGCCGGCCGTCTCCGCGTCCTCCCGGCGTGCGGCATCGATGGCGAGGGCGGCGCCGGCGGTCTCGAGCAGTTCCAGGTCGCCGGTGGAGTCGGTCGCGGCGAGCAGGAGCCAGCGCTGCGAGGCCGGTGGCAGGTGCATCACGCGGCGCAGGTAGTGGGCCTCCAGGTGCTGCCCCACGGGCACGGGTTCGGGGCCGAGACCGAGGTCGGTCATCTCCCGGAGCAGAGGATCGGCCGCCAGGTCGACCAGGGCCAGCGGGTTGCCCTCCGTCGCGCGGACGATCGCGGCGGTGGCCGTCGGGGTGAACGGCCCCGCCGCGGACCGGTTCAGCAGCGCCGCGGCCGGCTCGGGCGACAACCCCGCGAGCGCGAGGACCGGCACCCCGCGCAGCACCGCGTCCAGCTCGCGCTCCTCGCGCCCGGCGAGCACGAGCGCCAGGCGCTCGGCGCCGAGGCGGCGCGCGACGAACGCGAACGCCTCGAGGCTCTCGCGGTCGAGGAGGTGCGCGTCGTCGACGGTGCAGAGCAGCCCGGCCCGGGTGCTTGCGGCGGCGAGCAGGCTGAGCACGCCGAGGCCGACCAGGAACCGGTCCGGCGGGGGCCCGTCGGCGGCGCCGGAGGCCACCTGGAGGCTCAGGCGTTGCCGCTCGGGGATCTCGGCCAGGTGCTCCCGCAGCACGCCGGTGAGGCGCTCGACCGCCGCGTACGGCATGGACGACTCGGACTCGTAGCCGTCGAGGCGCAGGACCCGTGTCCCGGCGCCCGGCGCGGCGTCACGGAGCAGGGTCGTCTTCCCGACGCCGGGCTCACCGAGGACCAGGAGCGCGCTGCCGTGCCCGTTGCGGGCCGCGCCGACCACCTCGGCGACCCTTCGCTGTTCGCTCTCGCGGCCGAGCAGGCCGCCGGTGCCGTGCACGAGCCACACGATAGGGAAGCGCTCCCACGCCTGCGCGGCCGAGCGCGAAGATCACCCGCACCGGGCCCTGCCGCGCCGCGGGGACGGCGCAGGCAGGGCCCGGACAGGGGCGGGGACGACGCCGGGGTGGCTACCTCGCGGCCGCCTTGATGACCCGCAGGACCTGGAGGGGATGGCTGATCATCACCGAGTGCGAGGCGCGGATCTCGACCGTCGTCGCGCCGGCGCGCTGCGCCATGGCACGCTCCGCCTCCGGGGGGATGATGCGGTCGTCCTTCGCCACGATGTACCAGCTCGGGACGGACCTCCACGCGGGCTCGCCGGACGGCTCGACCAACGACGCGAGGGCCCCCGGTCGCTGGGCGCCGGCCATCGTCTCGGCGAGCCGTCGCGGAAGGTCCTGGGCGAACAGCCGCGGGTACCACTCGGGGTCGATGTACGCGTCGGCGTTCCCCTCCCCGGCACCCGGGAAGGGCCGCAGCACGAGGTGGTCGATCACGTCGGTGTGGCCCCCGCCGAGCGCGTTCGCCGCGGCGACGGACTCGCCCTCGTCGAGCGCGTAGCCGGCCACGTACACGAGCGACTTCACCTGGTCGTTCCCGGTCGCGGCGTTCGTGATGACCGCACCGCCGTACGAGTGGCCCACCAGGACGATCGGGCCGTCCACGGTCGAGAGGAACTGCCGCAGGTACTCCGCGTCGTGCTCGACGCCGCGCAACGGGTTCGAGAACGACAGGACCGGGTAGCCGTCGTCCAGCAGCCGTTCGGCGACGACGGTCCAGCCGCTCGAGTCGGCGAACGCCCCGTGGACCAGGACGACGGTGGGTCTGGGGGCGGTCGGGCGGCCTTCCGCGACTGCCGCGGGCGCGGCCGAGGGGCCGGCCGACGCCGTGAGCGGAGCCAGACCGAGAACGGCGACGAGCACCGTGATCAGGGCCGCGACGACGCGGCGTGACCGGATCGCCAGCGAGGACTGCTCAGACATGGCATCTCCTTCGACGAGTTCAGGGGATCCCAGCCTCCGGGGCAAGGAGGTGTCGCGGACCACGCGCGGCGCGTAGTCCGTGTCGGCGGCGTCGCCGTGGCGACCCAGGGGTTGCCGCGTGCCCCGGGTTCCCGGAGGCGGCCTGCGTGGTACCACGCAGGGGGCGGCGCCGGCGTGGACGGGCCGGAGTGGGATGGACAGGTCCGACACCCCGACCGGAGGCCTCCCGTGAACCGTTCCGCTTCGCCCACCTCGGTAGCCGACGTGGTCGGCAGTCCGCCCGGAGGATCGCGCGGCGCGCCGCGCGCAGCGATCGAGGCCGCCGTGCGCGGCCGGGTGGTGATGGTGCGGATGGCCGGCGAGGTGGATGCGGCATGTGTCGCCGAGGCCGTGCCCACGATCGCGATGCTCGACACGCTGGCGGGTTGCCGGCCGGTGCTCGTCGACACGCACGACGTGACGTTCATGGACTCGTCGGGCGTCGCCCTGCTGGAGCGGGTGGTGCGCCTGTGCCGCGCGGCCGGCGTCCCGGTGGCGCTGCTCGACCCGGCCGTCGTCGTCACGGAGGTGCTGGGGCTCCTCGAGCTGGACCGCTGGTTCCCGGTGGTGCGCTCCGCAGGCCGTGCCAGTGCCTGACGCCGGGCAGGAGGACCACGGTGGCGGGGCCACCACGACCGACCCGCGGGTGCACCGCCCCCCGCGGCCACGACACCGAGGGGTGGAAATGAACGCACCGCAGCACGTCCTGGTCGGGGTCGACGGCTCGGACGAGAGTCTGCACGCGCTCGACTGGGCCGCCGCCTTCGCCCGCCGCGCCGGCGTGGAGCTGCACGTCCTCAGCGCCTACACGCTGCCAGGGTTTACCGGGAGCTACAGCTTCGCCCACGACGTCCCGATGGTCGACGACCTGTACGCGAAGCGGTACGTCGAGGACCTGCTGGCTCGCGCGCACGAGCGGGTGGTCGCGACCGGCGTGCCCGCGACGACCGAGGTGACCATCGCCGACGCGACGACCGCGCTCGCGGAGCGGTCGGCGCGGTCCGGGCTGGTCGTCGTCGGGGCGCGCGGTGCCGGCGGCTTCATGGAGCGGCTGCTCGGCACGGTCTCGGCGAACCTCCCCGTGCGGTCGGCCTGCCCCACGGTCGTCGTGCCGGGGCGGGCGCGGGTCGACGACGGCTCCCTCGCGGCTGACTCCCTCGACCGCTTCGGCAAGGTCGTCGTCGGGGTGGACGGCTCACCGTCCTCGGATGCCGCGCTGCAGGCCGCCGTCGCGCAGGCGCGTGCCTGGGGAGCCGCCGTCGAGCTCGTGCGGGCGGTCTCCCTCGTCGGCTGGAGCGGTTCACCCTGGCTCGACCCGGGATTCCGGGAGTCGGTCCTCGGCGGCGCCCGCGCGGAGCTCGACCGGGACGTCGCGCGCCTCCGGGCGGAGCACCCGGACCTGAGCGTGAGCGCCGACGTCGTCGAGGGGCACGCGTCCGACGTCCTGGCCGACAGCTCGGCGGCCGCGGACCTGCTCGTCGTCGGCTCTCGCGGACGAGGCGGGATCCGCGGACTCCTGCTGGGCTCGACGAGTCAGGCGGTGCTGCGACGGTCCCACTGCCCCGTGCTGATCCCGGCGCGCGCGTCCGAGCGGGCCGGTAGCGGACGCGCGGACGGCGACTGACCAGGCGGGGAGGACCGCGCCCTGCCTACGATCGGCGGCATGGTGACTCCCCGCACGCGTGTGGGCATCGTCGAGGACGAGGCCCTCATGCGGGGGATGCTCGAGCAGACCCTGTCGGCCGAGGAGTCGTTGCGCGTGGTGCACTCGGTGCCCGGCGTGACCGAGGCGAGACTGGTCTTCACCCCCGGGTCGTGCGACGTCGCACTGCTGGACGTGAACCTGCCCGACGGCAACGGGGTGGCGCTCGGGGTGGCGCTGCAGCGGGCCGACCCGCGCCTGGCGGTCATGCTGCTGTCGAGCGAGGACGTGATGGGCCTGTTCACGACCGTGCAGGGCGAGGCGACCCGCCCGTGGAGCTACCTGTCCAAGCGGTCGAGCTTCGCGCGCGACGTCCTGGTGCGCGCGGTCGCGGCGGCGGCGCAGGGGCAGGTGGTGCTCGACCCGTACCTCGTGCAGCGCTCCACGCCGCGCCCCGGGTCGGCCGTCTCCGCGCTGACGCCCGCCCAGTTCGGGGTGCTGCGGCTCGTGGCCGAGGGACTGTCGAACCACGCCACGGCAGACCGGCTCGGGATCAACGAGCGGTCGGTCGAGAGCCATCTGAAGTCGATCTACCAGCGCCTCGGCGTCGACGGCACCGAGCACAACCGGCGCGTCGCCGCGGTGCTCGCGTTCCTCGAGCAGACCGGCCGCTCGTGGCGGGCCTGAGCGCGCGGGTCGCCCCGGCACGGGGGCGCGCCGCGGAGACCGTCCTGCTGCGGGACAGGACGCGGATCGCGGTCGCCGTCGCCGGGGCCAACTTCGTGCTGTACGCCCTGATGACCGTGGCCGGGTGGGCCGGCTGGGGCGGGCTGCAGACCGCGATCACGCACGAGCGCAGCGCTCTCGGGGTGACCCTCGACGGCGTCGTCGTGCTCGTGGTGAACCTGGCGTTCGGGGCGGTCGTCATCGCCGGCACGCTCGCCTTCCGCCCGCTGTCGCGCCGGTGGCCTGCCCGGCTCGTCGTCGTCACGGGCGTCTCGGCCGTGGCCTCGGTGCCACGGATGCTCGCGCTCACCGCGATCAGCAGCACGCCGACCGGCGGCGCCTACGTCGCGGCCGTCGGCACGCTCGGGCTCGCCGCGGGCGTCGTCGGGATGTCCGCCGGGCTCCTGTCCGCGTCGCTGGTCGACCAGGCCCGGACGGAGCAGCAGCGCCGCGAGGAGGAGGCGCTCCGCGCAGCCCGCGCCGTGGAGGAGCTGCAGGACGAGGAGATCCGGGTGCGCCGGCTGGTGTTCGACCAGCTGCACGGCACGCTGCAGTTCCACCTCGTGACGGTGACGGCGGGACTCGACCGTGTCGCCGAGCAGCTGGCGTCGGCCGGTGACGACGACCGTGCCGCCGAGGTGCGCCACTGGACCGAGACGATCGAGGAGATCCGCGAGGAGGACGTGCGCTCGCTGAGCCACAGCGTCTTCCCGTCGGGCGCCGACCTCGGCCCCCAGGAGGCGATCGAGGTCCTGCTGCGGCGGCTGCCGCCCCAGGTCGACGCGTCGATCGAGCTCGGCGACCGCTACCGGGACCTCGTGGCCCGGGAGGGTCTGCGGATGCCGATGGCGGAGCGTCTCGTGGTGATCTACACGGTCGAGGAGGCGGTGACCAACGCCCTCCGGCACGGCCGGGCGCGGACGGTCACCGTCCGTGCGGACGCCGAGCCCACCGCCGACGCCGACCGCTGGGTGTTCGTCACCGTGGTCGACGACGACGGCACGGGGCCGACGGACCCTGCGCCGGAGCTGCACGGCCTGCGGCGCCACCTCGAGCGCATCGAGTACCGCGGCGGGACCCTCGCCCTCGGCGCCGGTCCCGACGGAGGAGGCCGGCTCGCCTTCCGGCTCCCGTTCACCGCGGACCCCGCGGCCGGGGACGGTGCGTCGTGACCGGCGTCGGGCCCCGGTGCCCCGTGAACGGCTCTGTGAACGCTCGGTAAAGAAAGTCTCTGGTGAGGTTCCGCCGGAGGTTCGCAGAGGTGTAGCGTTGCGGGCGTCGCGACGACGAGGTCGCGAGTCCGGATCGCAGCGCTCGAGACAGCGGCGCGCAGGGACGCAGGACGTGGGACGAAGGTGCGGCATGACTTTCACCGACGAGGCGCAGGCCGGGGGAATCGCCCTGGTGGAGCGGACCGACGTGAGCGTGGTGGACATGTGGGGCGAGATCGACATCGCCCTGCGCAACGAGGCGAGCGCGGCGCTCGCGAGGGCGTTCGAGCGTGACCTCCCCGTCGTCGTCGACACGTCGCGGGTGACGTTCATCGACTCCGCCGGGGTCGCGTTCCTCGTCCAGCTCTGCCGGATCGGCCGGGACGAGGGCCTGCGGGTGTCGCTGCACCGTCCGCCGGCCGCGGTGCTCGACGTGCTGCGGATGCTCGACCTCGACGTGCCCCCGGACGCGAACATCCTCTCCCGGACCACGACCCCGACGGCGCCGACGCCCGCCGCGCCGCACAGCCTGGCCGGCTGACGGGCGGACGCGGGAGCGTCAGTGGTCGCGACCGCTGGCGGCGAGGGCGGCGGCCCCGACGATCCCGGCGCGGTTGCGCAGGGTGGCGGGGATGATCGGCGCCCGCAGGTTCAGCAGGGGCAGGAACTTCTCGTGGTGCTTGCTCACCCCGCCGCCGACGACGATGAGCTCGGGCGCGAGGAGCATCTCGACCGTCTCGAAGTAGCGCTGCAGCCGCTCGGCCCACTGGTGCCACGACAGGTCGTGGCGCTCGCGGGCGGACTCGGCGGCCCGCGACTCGGCGTCGTGCCCGTCGATCTCGAGGTGGCCCAGCTCCGTGTTCGGCACGAGCACGCCGTCCACGAGCAACGCCGAACCGATGCCGGTGCCGAGCGTGACCATGAGGACGACTCCGTCGCGCCCCTGGGCGGCGCCGTACCGCTGCTCGCCGACACCGGCGGCGTCGGCGTCGTTGACAGCGGTCACCTGCCGGCCCGTGGCCTCGCTGGCCAGCGCGGGCAGGTCGACGCCCCTCCACGACTGGTGCAGGTTGGCGATGAACCGGACGACGCCATGGTCCATCGGGGCGGGGAAGGCGACGCCGACCGGCACGTGGGCCGGCAGCTCGAACGAGTCGACGAGCTCGGCGAGCACGCCGGCCACGGCGTCCGGGGTGGACCTCTCCGGGGTCGGGATGCGGCGGCGCTCGTCCGCGAACTCACCCGTCGCCAGGTCGACCGGCGCCCCCTTGATTCCCGACCCGCCGATGTCGATGCCGAACGCGACCGGCTGCGCTGCCTCCACCATGGGCCCCATCTTGATGCAGGATCGTCCTATGAGCGACACAAGCCCGGTGCAGTACTGGTACAACACCAAGACCGGTGAGGTCGAGGAGAGCCGCGACCGCTCCAGCTGGAGCCACCGTATGGGCCCCTACCCCTCGCGGGAGGCGGCCCGCAACGCCCTGGACTCGGCCCAGCGACGCAACGACGAGTGGGAGGGCGACGACGCCGACTGGCGCGGCAAGGACTGACGGCGGGGCCTCGCGCGGCGGACCGATGAGTCCTCGCCGCGACCGAGGTCGGCCCCGCATGACGACGAGGATCGAGGCGAACGGCGTCACGCACGGCGTGGCGCACTTCGGGGACGCCGCCGCCCCCCTGGTGCTCTGCGCGGGCGGGACGACGATGCTGTCCTGGCCCGACGCGCTCTGCGAGACGCTCGCCCGTGGCGGGCGCCACGTGGTGCGGTACGACCTGCGCGACGCCGGGGCGTCCACGACCGTGGACCCCGGGGCGCCGGCCTACACGCTGCGCGACCTCGCGACCGACGCCGCGGCGATCGCCCGGGAGCTCGACGACCGGCCGGCGCACCTGGCGGGCATCGGCGTCGGCGGGATGGTCGCCCAGGTCGCCGCGCTCGACCATCCGGGGGCGTTCGCGGAGCTGACCCTGGTCGGCACGCGTCCCGTCGCGCCGGGCCCGGTCGACGACGACCTGCCCGACCACGACGCCGAGGCGATGGGGCGGCTGTTCGCGCTGGCGGAGCCGGACTGGTCCGACCGCGACGCCGTGGCCGAGCACGCCGCCCGCAGCGCCGAGATCCTCGGCGACGACCCTGCCGCGGCGCGCGTGGTCGCCGGTCGGGTCTGGGACCGCACGCCGGGGACGGCTCCGGCGGTGCACGCGGCCAACCAGCAGGGCATGGTCTTCGCCGCCCTCGACTGCACGCCCCGGTGGCGCGAGCGGCTCGGCGAGATCGCGGTCCCGACGCTCGTGGTGCACGGCCGCCGCGACCCGTTCTTCCCGGTCGGGAACGGAGAGGCGCTCGCCCGCGAGATCCCGGGAGCGAGGCTGCTGGTCCTCGAGGAGGCCTCGACGGCGGTCCCCGACGCCGCTGCGGCCCGGGTCGCGGCGGCGATGCTCGCCCTGACGGGCGACCCCGGCGCCGCCTGATGCCGGGCTAGCGCTCGAACGAGTGCGCGGCGTCGGGGAAGGTGCCCCCGCGGACCTCGGCGGCGTAGTCCTGCGCCGCCTGGCGCAGCAGGTTGCCGACCTCGGCGAACCGCCGCGCGAACCGCGGCGACCAGTCGGTCATCCCGGCCATGTCGGTCCAGACCAGCACCTGCCCGTCGACGCGCGGGCCCGCGCCGATGCCGATGGTCGGGATGCGCAGGATCTCGGTGGCGCGTGCGGCGACCTCCACCGGCACCATCTCCAGCACGACGGCGACCGCCCCGGCCTCCTGCACGGCGAGCGCGTCCTCGCACAGCGCCTCCGCGGCGTCGTCGCCCCGGCCCTGGACCCGCGGGCCGCCGAGGATGTTCTCCGACTGCGGCGTGAAGCCGAGGTGGCCGACGACGGGGATGCCGGCGTCGGTGAGCGCGCGGATCTGGGCCGCCGACCGGCGGCCGCCCTCGAGCTTGATCGCGGCGGCGCCGGTCTCCTTCATGACCCGCACCGCGGAGGCGAGGGCCTGCTCCGGGCCGGCCTCGTAGGTGCCGAACGGCAGGTCGACGACGACGAGCGCGTGCTCGGCGGCGCGGGCGACGGCGCGGGCCGGCGGGATCATGTCGTCGAGGGTCACCGGCAGCGTGGTCGCGTGCCCGTGCATGGTGTTGCCGATCGAGTCGCCCACGAGCAGCAGGTCGAGACCCGCGGCGTCGAAGATCCGGGCCGTCACGGCGTCGTAGGCCGTGAGCATCGTGAGCTTCTCCCCGCGCTCCTTGGCCTCGGCAAGGTGGTGGACCCGGACGCGGCGGCGGCGCGTGAGGTCGGCGGCGGGCGAGGGGGCTGCGGCGACGTCGGCGGCGGCGTCGTGACCGGGGTTCGACATGGCGGCCAGCCTATGCCTCCGACGTGCGGTACCGGGTATCCGTCCAGGTCGGAGCCCGGCACGCGCGGGGGAGACGCCAGGACATACCCCGTTAACACTTCTCGGGCAGGATGGGCTCATGGACAGGCAGCAGGAGTTCGTGCTCCGCACGGTCGAGGAGCGCGACATCCGCTTCATCCGGCTCTGGTTCACCGACGTGCTCGGGGTGCTGAAGTCGGTGGCGGTCGCCCCGGCCGAGCTCGAGCAGGCGTTCACGGAGGGCATCGGCTTCGACGGCAGCTCCATCGAGGGGCTGACGCGGGTCTACGAGGCGGACATGATCGCCAAGCCCGACCCCACGACGTTCCAGGTGCTGCCCTGGCGTGGTGAGCGGCACGGCACGGGCCGCATGTTCTGCGACATCCTCACGCCGGACGGCGAGCCCTCCCTCGCCGACTCGCGCAACGTGCTCAAGCGCACGCTCGCCAAGGCCAGCGACCGGGGCTTCACCTTCTACACGCACCCCGAGGTCGAGTTCTACCTGTTCAACCAGCTCGCGGCGCCGGAGGACCCGTTGGTCCCGGTCGACAACGGGGGCTACTTCGACCACCTGGCCCGCGGCAGCACGCACGACTTCCGCCGCGCCGCGATCACGATGCTCGAGTCGATGGGCATCTCGGTGGAGTTCTCCCACCACGAGGCCGGCCCGGGACAGAACGAGATCGACCTGCGGTACGCCGACGCGCTGACCACGGCGGACAACCTCATGACCTTCCGTACGGTGGTCAAGGAGGTCGCGCTCGAGCAGGGCGTGTTCGCGTCGTTCATGCCCAAGCCGATGGCCGACCAGCCGGGCTCGGGGATGCACACGCACCTGTCGCTGTTCGAGGACGACCAGAACGCCTTCCACGAGCCGGGCGCCCAGTTCGAGCTCTCGAAGACGGCCCGGCAGTTCATCGCCGGCCTGCTGGTGCACGCCGCCGAGATCACGGCCGTGACCAACCAGTACGTCAACTCGTACAAGCGGTTGTGGGGCGGCGCCGAGGCGCCCAGCTACATCTGCTGGGGCCACAACAACCGGTCCGCCCTCGTGCGCGTGCCCATGTACAAGCCGGGCAAGGGCAACTCCGCCCGCGTGGAGTACCGGGCGCTCGACTCGGCGGCGAACCCGTACCTCGCGTTCGCGGTGCTGCTCGCCGCCGGTCTCAAGGGCATCGAGCACGGCTACGAGCTGCCGGAGGCCACGGGCGACGACGTCTGGGAGCTGACGGACCGCGAGCGGCGTGCCCTCGGCATCGCCCCGCTGCCGCAGTCGCTCGACGAGGCGATCGAGCTCATGGAGCGCTCCGAGCTGGTGGCCGAGACGCTCGGCGAGCACGTCTACGACTTCGTCCTGCGCAACAAGCGGCAGGAGTGGGACGCCTACCGCGCGCAGGTCACGCCCTACGAGCTGCGCCGGTTCCTGCAGAACCTGTGACCGCCCGCCCGCCGACCCTCACGAGCCGGCTGCTCCACGCCGGCTTCGCGGACCTCACGAGGTCGGCGTCGCTCTGGTCCGACCCGGCGCTGCAGGAGGCGCTCGCGGAGCCCGGTCGTGCGGACGCGCTCCTGGCGGCGGTCGGGACCTGCGCCGACCCGGACCTGGCGCTCCTGCAGCTCGTGCGCCTCGCGGAGCACCCCGACGCCCGCGAGCGGCTCGGGGCCCTGCTCGACGAGGGCGCCCCGCCGCGGGCGCGCACGCGCCTGCTGGCCGTGCTGGGCGCCTCGTCGGCTCTGGGCGACGAGGTCGTGCGCCGTCCCGAGCTCCTCGACGTCCTCGCTGTGCCCGACGGCGCGGCGCTCGACACGGACGACATCGAGCACGTCGATATCGAAGACATCGACATCGACGGCGAGGGGGAGGACGGCGCCGACCCCGGCCCGCGTACGGTGACCGGCCCGGCCGAGGTGCGTGCCGCGCTGCTGCGTGCCGTGGGCGCCGACCCGGGCGCCGCGGTGCCGGTCGCCGCCGACCCGGACGCCGGCCCGGGCGTCGGCTGGCCGGACGCGGGCGCGGCGACCACCACGGACGCGCTGCGCCGGGCCTACCGCGCCCGGCTGCTGGCGCTGGCGGCCGACGACCTCACCGCGAGCGAGCCGCTGACGCGCATGCCCGTCGTCGGGGCGGCGCTCGCCGACCTGGCCTCGGCCGCACTGGAGGCGGCGCTCGCCGTCGCGCGGGCCGAGCTCGACGACCACGGCGCGGGCGTGCGGCTCGCCGTCCTGGGCATGGGCAAGACCGGCGGGCGCGAGCTGAACTACGTCTCCGACGTCGACGTCGTGTACGTGTGCGAGCCGGGAGAGCTCCCGGACGGGGGCGTCCTCGACGAGGAGGCGGCGCTCGCCGTCGGAACCCGTCTCGCGACCGGGCTGCAGCGCGTGTGCTCGGCCACCTCCGCCGAGCCCGCCCTGTGGCCGGTCGACGCCGCACTGCGGCCCGAGGGCGCGCAAGGGCCCCTGGTGCGCACGCTGGCGAGCCATCTCGCGTACTACGAGCGCTGGGCGGAGACGTGGGAGTTCCAGGCCCTGCTCAAGGCGCGCCCCGTGGCCGGCGACGCGGCGCTGGGCCGCGACTACCGGGCGGCCGTGGACCCGTTCATCTGGTCGGCCGTGCACCGCGAGCACTTCGTCGAGGACGCCCGGGCGATGCGCCGCCGCGTCGAGCAGCACGTCCCGGCCGCCGAGGCGGACCGGCAGATCAAGCTGGGCAAGGGCGGCCTGCGCGACGTCGAGTTCACCGTGCAGCTGCTGCAGCTCGTGCACGGACGCGCGGACCCGCAGATCCGCTCGCCCCACACGCTGTCCGCGCTCGCCGCCCTGGCCGCCGGCGGGTACGTCGGGCGCGAGCACGCCGCGCGGATGGCGGTCTGCTATCGGTTCCTGCGCGCGCTGGAGCACCGGGTGCAGCTGTTCCGGCTGCGACGGACGCACCTGCTGCCCACCGCGGAGGAGGACCTGCGCCGCCTCGCGCGGTCGCTCGGCATGCGCACCGAGGGCGCGAAGGGCCTGCTGGAGCGCTGGCGGGCGACGCGGCGCGAGGTGCGCGCCCTGCACGAGGAGGTCTTCTACCGGCCGCTGCTGCCGGCCTCGGCGCAGCTCTCGGACGCCGAGCTGTCGCTGTCCCCGGACGTCGCGCGCGAGCGGTTCGCCGCCGTCGGCTACCGCGACCCCGACGGCGCGATGCGGCACGTCGTGGCGCTGACGGCGGGCACGTCGCGCCGGGCGGCGCTGCAGCGGCAGCTGCTGCCGGTGCTGCTCGGCTGGTTCGCCGAGGGCGCCGACCCGGACGGCGGGCTGCTGGCGTTCCGCAAGCTGTCCGACGAGCTGGGCGCCACGCCCTGGTACCTGCGCCTGCTGCGCGACTCCGAGAACGCCGCCTATCACCTGAGCCGGCTGCTGGCCTCGTCGACGTACCTCGCCGAGGCCCTGGCGCGCTCGCCCGAGTCGGTGCGCTGGCTCGCGGACACGTCGGGCCTCGAGCCCCGTGGCCCGCAGCGGCTGGCCGCGGAAGCGGACGCCATCCTCACGCGGGCCGACGAGCCGAGGTCCGCGGCCCAGCGGTTGAGGGCCCTGCGCCGTCGCGAGCTGGCCCGGACCGGGGCCGCCGAGGTCCTCGGCCTGCTGGCCCCCGTGGACGCCGCGGCCGCGGTCTCGGACGCCGCGGACATGGTCCTGGCCGGCGGCCTGCGCGCCGCCGAGCACGCGGCGCGCACCGAGCTCGAGCTGGGGGAGTCGCCGGAGGCGAACCCCACCCGGTTGCTCGTCGTCGCGATGGGGCGGCTCGGCGGACGCGAGATGGGGTACGGCTCGGACGCCGACGTGATGTTCGTGCACGAGCCGGTGCCGGGCGCCGCGCCCCAGCTCGCGCAGGACTTCGCCACGCGCGCCGCGACGCGCCTGCGGGCGCTGCTGTCGGAGGTCGGCCCGGAGCCGACCCTGCCGGTGGACGCGGACCTGCGCCCTGAGGGCCGGCAAGGGCCCCTCGTGCGCACCCTCGACTCGTACGCCGAGTACTACGGGCGGTGGTCGAGCGTGTGGGAGGCCCAGGCGCTGCTGCGCGCCCGGCCGGTGGCGGGCGACGCCGGCGGAGAGGGCTCGCTGGGGTCCCGGTTCGAGGCGCTCGTCGACCCGCTGCGCTACCCGGCCGGCGGGCTCGACGTCGCGCGCCTGCGGGAGGTGCGGCGGATCAAGGCGCGGGTCGAGGCGGAGCGGCTGCCCCGGGGGGCGGACCCGTCGCGCCACCTCAAGCTCGGTCGCGGCGGCGTCGCGGACGTCGAGTGGACGGCACAGCTGCTCCAGCTGCAGTACGCGGGCGAGGTGCCGGCCCTGCGCACGACCGGCACGGTCGCGGCGCTCGACTCCGCGACCGCGGCGGGCCTCCTGGACCCCGAGGACGCCGCCCAGCTGCGTGACGCGTGGGTGCTCGCCTCGCGCCTGCGGTCGGCCGTCGTGCTCTGGTCCGGGCGCACCACGGGAGCGCAGACCGACCGGCTGCCGCACGACTCGCGCGACCTGGCCGGCGTCGCCGCCCTGCTCGGCGACGTGGGCACCGGGGGAGAGCTCGAGGAGCTCTACCTCCGCACCGCCCGCCGCGCCCGCACGGTCGTGGAGCGCGTCTTCTACGGCGAGGAGTGATGCGCTGCCGAGCGCGGGTCCCCCTGCGCCGCGGCATGCGGCACGATATGTCCATGCTGATGTCATCGCCGTCGCCCACGGGCGCGCCGACCGCTCGCCGCCGACCCTCGGGAGCGGTCGCGTGAGCGCCGGCCTGCTCGGCCTGCTCGACGACGTCGCGGCGATCGCCAAGCTCGCCGCCGCCTCGCTCGACGACGTCGGGGCGGCCGCCGCGAAGGCGACGGCGAAGGCCGCGGGCGTCGTCGTCGACGACACGGCCGTGACGCCGCAGTACGTGCACGGCGTCGCCGCGAACCGTGAGATCCCCATCGTCAAGAAGATCGCCTGGGGATCGATCCGGAACAAGGTGTTCTACATCCTCCCGGTGGCGCTGATCCTCAGCCAGTGGGCGCCGTGGCTGCTCACGCCGATCCTCATGCTGGGCGGCACGTACCTGGCCTTCGAGGGCGCCGAGAAGATCTGGGGTCGCCTGCGCGGGCACGAGGGGCACGACAAGCCCGCCGCGACGGTGGGACCGGATGCGGAGAAGAGCCTCGTCGCCGGCGCCGTGCGCACCGACCTCATCCTGTCCGCCGAGATCATGGTCATCGCCCTCAACGAGGTGGCGCACGAGCCGTTCTTCTCGCGGCTGCTCATCCTTCTCGTCGTCGCGCTCGCCATCACCGTGATCGTCTACGGCGTCGTCGGCCTCATCGTGCGGATGGACGACATGGGTCTGGCGCTCGCCGGCCGCGACTCGCGGGGCAGCCAGCGCGTCGGCCGCGCGCTCGTGACAGGGATGCCCAAGGTGCTCGCGGTGATCTCCGTCGTGGGGACCGTCGCGATGCTGTGGGTCGGCGGCCACATCCTGCTGACCGGCACCGACGAGCTCGGGTGGCACGCGCCCTACGAGTTCGTGCACCACCTCGAGGAGACCGTCGCGCACGCCGTGCCCGGCATCGGCGGGTTCCTCGGCTGGCTGGTCAACACGTTCTTCTCCGCCCTGGTCGGCGTGATCGTGGGCGCCGTCGTCGTCGCCGTCGTGCACGTGCTGCCCTTCGGGAAGAAGCACGGGTCCGAGCACGGGGCCGAGGGCGAGGCGGCGGCCGCCGACGAGCCGCAGGCCTGAGCCGCCGTCCGCCCGGGGTTTCCCGGGTGGACGACGGGCTCACGCGCGGGCGGTCACGACGCGACGGTCACCGCGCCGCGGTCGCTCTCGCGCAGCGCCACCTTGTTCACCTTGCCGGACGCGTTCGTCGGGATCGCGTCGAGGACGACGAGGTCCTTGGGCTGCTTGAACCGGGCGAGGGTGTCGCCCAGCCAGCCCTGCAGCTCCGCGAGGCCGAGCGGCTCGCCGGGGGTGAGGACGACGGCGGCGACGGGTACCTCGCCCCAGCGCTCGTCGGGTCGGCCGTACACGGCCGCGGCGGCGATCCGCGGGTGCGCGAAGAGGGCGTTCTCCACCTCGGCGCAGTACACGTTCTCGCCGCCCGAGATGATCATGTCCTTGAGCCGGTCGACGACCCAGACGAAGCCGTCCTCGTCCTGGCGCACCAGGTCGCCCGAGTGGAACCAGCCGCCGTCGAAGGCGGCCGCCGTCTCGGCGGGCTTGCGCCAGTACCCCTTCATGAGGTTCGGCCCCCGGTAGACGATCTCCCCGACGGTTCCGGGCGGGACGTCGCGGAGCTCGGTGTCGACGACGCGCCACTGGACGGTGGGGACCGGCCGGCCGACCGACCCGAGCTTGCGCAGGGCGTCCTCACCGCGCAGGGCGCAGGTGATGGGGGAGAGCTCGGTCTGGCCGAAGACGGCGACGTTGAGCGCGTCGGGGAACGTCTCGGCCATCGTGCGCAGCAGCGTGTCGGACGCCGGCGCGGCGCCCCAGCTGATGACGCGGAGCCGCAGGTCGCGCTCCCGGATGCCGGGGACGGCGCAGATCGCCTGCCACTGCTGCGGCACGTTGAAGACGATGGTGGCCCCCTCGCGCTCCCAGGCGTCGACCAGTGCCGCCGCGTCGAAGGCGCCGAGCGGGTGGATGACGGTCGGGATGCCCACCACGAAGTTGGCGGCGATCGACCCCAGCCCGGCGATGTGGAACAGGGGCGCGGTGAGGAAGGCGACGTCGGACTCGTCGAAGATCTCGTTCACCCGCAGGACGGTGAGGGACTGCGCCGTCATGTTGAGGTGGTCGAGCATGGCCCCCTTGGGGCGCCCGGTGGTGCCCGACGTGTACATGATGAGGCAGGTCGAGTCCTCGGGGACGTCGGGCGCGACGAACCCGTCGAGCGGCTCGGCCAGGAGGTCGGCGATGCTCTCCTGCCCGTCGGCGGCGTCGCCCACCACGACGACTCTGCGGAGCCGGTCGGTGAGCTGCCGTGCGGCCGAGAGCAGCGGGGCGAGCGGCTGGTCGACGACCACGAGGTCCGCGTCGGCGTCGTCGACGACGTAGGCGATCTCGGCGGGGGAGAGCCGCACGTTCATGGGGACCGCGACGGCGCCGAGCCGGTTGATCGCGAAGACGGTCTCGACCACGAGGGTGTGGTTGAGGGTCAGGAGCAGCACGCGGTCGCCGAACCCGACCCCGCGACGCTGCAGCGCCGCGGCGAGGGTGTCCATGTGCCGGGCGGCGTCGGCCCACGTGGTCACCTCGCCCAGGAACGAGAACGCGGTGGCGTCCGGCTTGGTGGCGGCATGGGTCAGGACCTGGTTCATCCAGTGGTTGCGGCGGACAGTCGGGGGGATGGCGTCCGTGACGTCGCTCATGGCATGCACCTCTTCGTACGTGAGCCGAGTCCGGGGCGAGGCGCCGTCGCCTCGTCCCGTCCGTTCCTGCCGCCCGCGGGGGTCGACGGGATCATGTTACTCACCATTCACATCGGAGTGCCAGACCCCGCGGGGAGCCGGCGTTAGTGTGTGCAGCGTGAGCGAGGCGAGGGCGGCGGACCAGGTCAGGAGGCGCCCTCGTGACCGGCGGCAGACCATCGAGGCGGCCGCCGCGGTCGCCTTCGCGGAGCGCGGGTACCACCGGGTGGCGATGCAGGACGTCGCCGACGCCGTGGGGATCACCGCGGCGGCGCTCTACCGGCACTTCGACAACAAGTACGAGCTGTTCCGCGAGATCGCGATGGACCTCGTCGCCCGGCTGACCGACGCGACCGCGGCGGTCGACGAGGTCGCCGACCGGACCCCGGCGACGGCACGCGCTGAGGCGGAGGCCGTCCTCGACGCCGTCTCGGGCGAGACGATCGCGATGCGGTCCTCCGGGAACATCTATCGCTGGGAGAGCCGCTACCTGCGCCCCGAGGACCGCCGGGCCCTGGCCGCGGAGTTCACCGCGCTGCGGCGCCGTCTCGCCGGACCCGCCGCGATGCTGCGGCCCGACCTCGACGCGCACACGCTCGACCTCGTCGCCCTGGCCGCGCTGAGCGTGATCGCGAGCGTCACGGCCCACCGCACCCCGATGGCCGTCGCCTCCCTGCAGGGGCTCCTGCGCGAGGCGGCGATGCGCGTGCTCACCGACACGCCGGGTCCGGCGCCGACGGCGTCGTCGCCGGGCGACCGGCCGGCCGAGGAGCCCGCGCGGCCGAGCCGCCGGCGCGACCAGCTCGCGCAGGCGGGGATCGCGGCGTTCGCCCGGAGCGGCTATCACGAGGCCTCGATCGAGGAGATCGCCGCCGCGGTGGGGATCACGCCGTCGGGCGTCTACCGTCACTTCAGCGGGAAGTCCGAGATCCTGCGGACCGCGTGCGAGCGGGCGGCCGCGACCCTCGACGCCGCGGCGGAGGACGCGCTGGGGCGCCCCGACCCCCGCGAGGCGCTGCGCAGTCTCGAGGCGGCGTACGTCCGTTTCGCCGTCGACGAGCGCGACCTCATGGACGTCTACACGGCGGACGTCGGGGCCCTCGACGCCGAGGACCAGCGCCGGCTGCGCCGGCTCCAGCGCGCGCACGTGGACGACTGGGTCGAGCTGCTCGGGCGGCTGCGCGCGGACCTCGAGCCGCGCGACCTGCGGTTCCTCGTGCACGCCGGTTTCAACGTCGTCGCCGACCTGAGCGTCGCCCTGCGCCGCAGCCCGGCGCCCGAGGCCAAGCGATGGATCGGGGTCGTGCTGGAGACCGTGCTGGGCGTCTAGTGCGCGGCTAGCCCCGAGTGCCCTTGGACCGTCCGTGCAGCAGCGGGATCATCCGGGCGACCAGGTGCATGTCCTTCTCGGTGCGGTCCATGGTCAGGAGGTTGAGGGCCGCCTTCCGGGTCTGGCGCGCCACGGACTTCACCGTGCTGAACTCGCGCAGGCCGTCGGCGCCGTGGATGCGGCCGAACCCGGACTCCTTGACCCCGCCGAAGGGGAGGGCGGCGACCGCGGCGAACCCGAGCACCGAGTTGACGGTCACGACGCCGGCGCGCAGGGCGTCCGCGGCGGCGGACGCGGCGCGGGCGTCCTTCGTGAAGACCGCCGCGCCGAGCCCGTAGGGGGTCGCGTTCGCGCGCTCGACCGCCTCGTCCAGGGAGGCGACGCTGTTGATGACGACGAGGGGGCCGAACGTCTCGTGCCGCACCGCGAGGGAGCGCTCGTCGACGTCGGTGACGACGACCGGGCCGACCACGCGGCCGTGGATGCTCTCGGGTCCGCCGAGCACTGCCGTCCCCGATCGCACGGCGTCCTCGACGTGCCGGCGCACGACGTCCGCCTGGGCGGGCAGCGTCATGGGCCCGTACTGCGCGTCGGGGCCGGAGGTGCGAAGGCGCTGCGCCCGCTCGACGACGCGGGCGACGAGGTCGTCGCGCACCGCCTCGACGACGTATACGCGCTCGACGCCCACGCACGTCTGCCCGGCGTTGCCCATCGCCCCGAAGACGACGAAGTCCGCGGCGGCGTCGAGGTCGGCGTCGGCGGCGACGAGCAGGGCGTCCTTGCCGCCGCACTCCGCGACGATCGGCACCAGCCGCTCGGCGGCGGCCGCCATCACCTTCTTCGCGGTCGCGGTGGAGCCCGTGAAAGCGACCTTGTCGACGTCGGCGGCGACGAGCGCGGCCCCCGTGGCCCCGTCGCCCGTGACGGCGACGAGGACGTCGTGGCCCACGGCCTCCTGCCAGCGCTCGGCGAGCCACACGGCCGGGCCGGGGGTCAGCTCGCTGGGCTTGAAGACCACGGCGTTACCGGCCGCCAGCGCGTACGAGATGGAGCCCATCGGGGTGTAGAGCGGGTAGTTCCACGGGCCGATCACGCCCACGACACCGTACGGCTCGTAGCCGACCGTGGCGTGCTGGTTGTAGTTGATCAGGCCCGCGCGCACCCGGCGGCGGCGCAGGACGCGGGCGGCGTTCTTCGCGGCCCAGTCCAGGTGCCCCAGGGTGAGCATGACCTCGAGCAGGGCGTCGTCGGCCGGCTTCCCGGTCTCCGCGGCGATGAGGTCGGCCAGCTCCCGGGCGCGCAGCGCGATCCGCGACTTCCAGCGCAGGAGGTACGCGCGCCGCCCGGCGGGACCCTGCTCGCGCCACCAGCGGGCGCCGTCGCGGGCGCCGGCGACGGCGGTGGCGACCTCCGCGGCGTCGGCCACCGGGTAACGACCGACGGGCTCGCCGTCGACGGGACGGTGCGTGGTGATCTGCCGGGCGTCCTGCCCGGCCTGGGAGGTCTGGTCCGCAAGCGTCATCGCCGGTCTCCTACTCCACGTCGAGCAAGACAAGTAAATCGCGAATCACACTCTAGGGCGGCCCGGGGCGGCGCGCAACGATTTCTCTAATCTTGGTTAGAAATCGGGTTAGGATCGGAGCATGGAGGTCACCGGGACGGAGGCGACGCGACCCGCGTCGAAGTCGGCGCAGACGCGCCAGCGCATCCTCGACGCGGCTGCGGAGGTGCTGTCGCGCAAGGGGTACGCGGGCACCCGTCTCGCCGACGTCGCCGCGGTCGCCGGTGTCCAGGCCCCCGCGATCTACTACTACTTCTCCTCGCGCGACGGGCTCGTCGAGGAGGTCATGTGGGAGGGCGCGCACCGTGTCCGGCTCCACGTCGAGGAGACGCTCGAGGCCCTGCCGGACGACACCACCGCCATGGAGCGGCTCCTCGTGGCCGTCGACGCCCACCTGCGCTACGAGCTGCAGGTGTCCGACTACGCCACGGCCTCGATCCGCAACGCCGGGCACGTCCCGGAGCAGCTCCGGGTGCGCCCGGCCGCGGAGGAGGCGCTCTACAGCCGGCTGTGGCGCGACCTGTTCGTCGCCGCCCAGCAGGCGGGGGAGGTGCGCGCCGACCTCGACGTCAACACGTTCCGCCTGCTGCTGCTGGGGGCGATGAACTGGGTCGTCGAGTGGTGGAACCCGCGCACGCGATCCCTCGACGAGCTGGTGGCGACCGCGCAGGGGATGGTCAGGCACGGAGCCGGGGCCGGCTGACCAGCTCCACCCGGGCCCGCAGCACCTCCTCGGCCTGGGCCACGGTGCGGCGCACCACCTCCCCGGCGGTCGGGACGTCGTGGATGAGGCCCTGCACGAGCCCGACCGTCCAGATCCCCGCGTCGAGGTCGCCGTCCTCGAAGACCTTCCGGCCCCGGGCGCCCGCGACCAGGTCGCGCACGTCCTCGAAAGTCCCGCCCTGCGCCAGGATCGCGACGACCTCGTCGCTGACGGCGTTCTTCGCGACCCGCGCGGTGTTGCGCAGGGACCGGAAGATGAGGTTGGTGTCGAGCTCCGAGCCGGCCACGATCCGCTCCTTCACGGCCGCCGCGACGGGCGACTCGACCGTGCACAGGAACCGCGAGCCCATCGTGACGCCGTCGGCCCCGAGCGCCAGCGCCGCCGCGAGGCCGCGGCCGTCCGCGATCCCGCCGCAGGCGAGGAACGGGATCGTCAGCCGGTCCGCGGCGGCCGGGAGCAGCACCATGCCGGGCACGTCGTCCTCGCCGGGATGGCCGGCGCACTCGAACCCGTCGATCGTCACCGCCGTCACCCCGACCGCCTGGGCCTTGAGCGCGTGCCGCACGCTGGTGCACTTGTGGATCACGCGGACCCCGTGGGCGCCGAACATCTCCATGTGCGGCTCGGGGTTGGAGCCGGCGGTCTCGACGATCGTGATGCCGGCGTCGACGATCGCCCGCCGGTACTCGTCGTACGGCGGCGGGTCGATCGCCGGCAGGATCGTGAGGTTGACCCCGAGGGGCTTGTCGGTAAGGCGGCGGGCCCGCTCGATCTCCGTGACGAGATCGGCCGGGGTGGGCTGCGTGAGGGCGGTGATGATGCCCAGCCCGCCGGCCTCGGAGACCGCGGCGGCGAGCTCCGCCCGGCCGACCCACATCATGCCGCCCTGGACGACCGGGTGCTCGATCCCGAACGCCTCGGTGAAGCGTGTGCTGATCACGGGGCGCCCCTCACTCGTAGGTCTCGCCGGCGGCGGCCCGCGCGACGAGGGAGGCCGGGGGGCGGAACCGCTCGCCGTAGGTGTCCGCCAGCTCGTGCGCCCGCGCGACGAAGCCGTTCAGGCCGCCGTCGTACTGGTTGACGTACTGGAGCACGCCGCCGGTCCAGGCGGGGAAGCCGATGCCGTAGATCGACCCGATGTTCGCGTCGGCGACCGACGTGAGCACGCCGTCGTCGAGGCAGGCGATGGCGTCGAGGGCCTCGGCGAAGAGCATCCGCTCCTGCAGGTCCACCAGGGGGACGCGGGTGCTCCCCGACCCGTACCGCTCCCGCAGCCCGGGCCACAGGCGTGTGCGCCGGCCGGCCTCGTCGTAGTCGTAGAAGCCGCGGCGGGCCCGGCGGCCGGGACGGTCCTGGTCGTCGACCATCCAGTCGACGACGGCCTCGGCGGGGTGCGGCGCCCAGGTACTGCCCTCCGCCTCGTGCGCGGCCCGCGTCTCGGTGCGGATCTTCTGGGTGAGCGAGAGCGTGAGCTCGTCGAGGAGCTGCAGCGCGCCCGCGGGGTAGCCGGCCTGCAGCGCGGCCTGCTCCACGGACGCGGGCTCGACGCCCTCGCCCACGGCGGCGACGGCCTCGTCGATGAACCGACCGATGACCCGTGAGGTGAAGAAGCCTCGGGCGTCGTTGACGACGATCGGCGTCTTGCGGATCTGCAGCACGAAGTCGAAGACCTTCGCGAGCACCGCGTCGCTGGTGCGCGCGCCGCGGACGATCTCGACCAGCGGCATCTTGTCGACGGGGGAGAAGAAGTGGATGCCGATGAAGTCCTCGGCCCGGTCGACCCCCTCGGCCAGCAGCGAGATCGGCAGGGTGGACGTGTTCGAGCCGAGCACGGCGTCCGGCGCGACGACGTCCTGGATCTCGCGGAACACGGACTGCTTGAGGTCGACGGACTCGAAGACGGCCTCGACCACGAAGTCCACGCCCGCGAAGTCGGCGGGGTCGTCCGTGGTGACGATCCGCTCCAGCAGCGCGGCGCTCGCCTCCGGCGTCGTCCGCCCGCGGCCGAGCGCCTTCTCCTCGAGGCGGCGGGCGTAGTCCTTGCCCCGTTCCGCGGCGTCGAGGGACGTGTCCTTGAGCACGACGTCGATGCCGCTGCGGGCGGCCACGTAGGCGATGGCGGCGCCCATCATCCCGGCGCCCACGACGCCGACCTTCCTGGCGCGGGACGTCGGGTACCCGGAGGGCCGGCTGGCGCCGGCGTTGATGCTCTCCAGGTCGAAGAAGAACGCCTTGATCATGTTCTTCGCCACCGGCGAGTGCGTGAGCTGCACCAGGTAGCGGGTCTCGATCGTCGAGGCGGTGTCGAAGTCGACGTACGCGCCCTCGACGGCGGCCGCCATCGCGGCGCGCGGCGCGGGCATCGGGGCGCCCTTGACCTGCCGGCGCAGCATCGCGGGCATGGCGGCGAGCGCCTGCGCGAGGGACGGCGAGGTGGGTGCCCCTCCGGGCAGCCGGAAGCCCTTGACGTCCCACGGCTTGACCGGCTCGGGGTTCGCGAGGATCCACGCCTTCGCGCGGTCCCGGAGCTCCGCTGCGGGGACCACCTCGTCGACGAGTCCGACCTCGAGCGCGCCCTCCGCGGTGAACTTCGTGGCCGGCAGGATGACGTCCGCCAGGGCCTTCTGCAGCCCGAGCATCCGCACCGTGCGGCTCACGCCGCCGCCGCCGGGCAGCAGGCCGAGGGAGACCTCGGGCAGGCCGAGCCGCAGGCCGACGTCGCCCGCGGCGATGCGGTGGTGGGTGGCGAGCGCGACCTCGAGCCCACCGCCCAGCGCCGTCCCGTCGATCGCGGCGACCACCGGCCGGCCCAGCCGCTCGATGCGGCGCAGCAGGGACTTCACGTGCTCGATGTCCGCGGTCTCCTCGGCCGACCGTGCCGGGTCGGCGGAGCGGAGCAGCTCGAGGTCCCCGCCGGCGAACCAGCTCTTCTTCGCGGACGCGAGGACGACGCCGGAGATCCGGTCGCGCTCGGCCTCCAGGCGCTCCACGCTCGCCTCGAGCGCGGCCCGGAAGTGGGCGTTCATGGTGTTGGCGCCGCGGTCGGGGTCGTCCATGGTGAGGGTGACGACGCCGTCGCCGTCCTCGTCCCAGGCGTACCCGCCCCGCACGCCCGCCCGGTCCTCGATGACGCTCATGCCGTCTCCTCTTCCTCGACCCGCTCGATGATGGTGGCGATGCCCATGCCGGCCCCGACGCACAGCGTGGCGAGGCCGCGACGCAGGTCGCGGCGCTCCAGCTCGTCGAGCAGCGTGCCGAGGATCATCGCGCCCGTGGCGCCCAGCGGGTGCCCCATGGCGATCGCCCCGCCGTTGACGTTGACCTTGTCGTGCGGGATGCCGAGCTCGCGCTCCCAGTGCATGACGACCGAGGCGAACGCCTCGTTGAGCTCGAACAGGTCGATGTCGTCCACCGTGAGGCCCGCGCGGTCGAGCGCCTTGCGCGTGGCGGGCGCCGGCCCGGTGAGCATGATGGTGGGCTCCGACCCCGTGACGGCGGTCGCCACGACCCGCGCGCGCGGCCGCAGGCCGAGCCGCTCGCCCGCCTCCCGGCTGCCGACCACGACGAGGGCCGCGCCGTCGACGATGCCGGACGAGTTCGCGGCGGTGTGCACGTGGTCGATCGACTCGAGCCAGTGGTACTTCTGCAGCGCCACGGCGTCGAAGCCCGCCTGCGACCCGGGGATCTCGAACGCGGGCTTGAGGTGGCCCAGGCTCTCGACCGTGGAGCCCGGCCGGCGGTGCTCGTCGTGGTCGAGCAGCGTGACGCCGTTGAGGTCGCGCACGGGCACGACCGAGCGGGCGAACCGGCCCTCGCGCCACGCCTCGTCGGCCCGCCGCTGCGACTCGACCGCGTACCCGTCCACGTCCTCGCGCGAGAACCCGTCGAGGGTGGCGATGAGGTCGGCGCCGACGCCCTGGGGGACGAAGTAGAGGTCGTAGTTCGTGGTCGGGTCCTGCACGTAGGCCCCGCCGTCCGACCCGATCGGCACGCGCGACATCGACTCGACGCCGCCCGCGAGGACGAGGTCCTCGAAGCCGCTGGCCACCTTCTGCGCGGCGACGTTGACCGCCTCCAGGCCGGAGGCGCAGAACCGGTTGAGCTGGACGCCCGCGACGGTCTCGGGCAGGCCGGCGACCAGCGCCGCGGTGCGGGCGATGTCGCCGCCCTGCTCGCCGACGGGCGACACGACGCCGAGCACGACGTCGTCGACCGCCGCCGGGTCCATCGTGGGATGGCGTTCCTCGAGCGCGTGGATCAGCCCGACCACGAGGTCGACGGGCTTGACGCCGTGGAGCGCCCCGCCGCGGTTCTTGCCGCGCGGCGTACGGACCGCGTCGTAGATGTATGCCTCTGTCACGGATGTCCTCACAGCCCGAGGCCTCGACCGACGATCTCCTTCATGATCTCGGTCGTGCCTCCGTAGATGGTGGTGATGCGGGCGTCCTCGTAGTCCCGCGCGATGCGGTACTCGCGCATGTAGCCGTAGCCGCCGTGGAGCTGCAGGCAGCGGCCCACGACGTCGACGTACTGCTCGGTGGTCCAGAACTTGGCCGCGGCGGCGTCCTCGGGGTCCAGGGTGCCGGCGTCGTGCCGCGTGAGGCAGTCGTCCACGAGCGCGCGGCTGGCGCGCACGGCGGTGACCATCTCGGCGAGCTCGAACCGGGTGTTCTGGAACGACCCGATCGGCTGCCCGAAGGCCTGCCGCTGCTTCACGTACTCCAACGTGCGCTCCAGCACGCCCTCGCTGGAGGCGACGGCGGCCGCGGCGATGGAGATGCGCTCCTGCGGGAGGTTGCGCATGAGGCCCGCGAACCCGGTGCCCTCGTCGCCGAGCAGGTTCGCGGCCGGGACGCGCACGCCCTGGAAGGAGAGCTCGCTCGTGTCCTGGGCGTGCAGGCCGATCTTGTCGAGCCGGCGTCCCCGCGAGAAGCCGGGGGAGCCGGCCGGGATCACCAACAGGCTCAGGCCGCGGTGCGGGTGCTCGCCGGTGCGCACGGCCGTGACCACGAGGTCGGCGTTCTGCCCGTTGGAGATGAAGATCTTGGACCCGTCGACCACGTAGTCGTCGCCGTCGCGGACCGCCGACGTGCGGATTCCCGCGAGGTCGCTGCCGGTGCCGGGCTCGGACATCGCCACCGCGACGACCGACTCGCCGGCGGCGATGCCCGGGAGCCAGCGCTGCTTCTGCTCCTCGGTCGTCAGGTCGGTGAAGTACGGGATGACGATGTCGTTCGACAGCGCGATGCCCGCCATCCCGGACGACACGGGGTGGCGCGCGAGCTCCTCGCCCATCACCGCGTTGAAGCGGAAGTCGTCCGACCCGCCGCCGCCGAACCGCTCGGGGATGCCGAACCCGAGGATCCCCGCCTCGGCCGCCTGGACGAAGAGCTTGCGGTCGACCCGCCCCTCCGCGTCCCAGCGGTCGGCGTGGGGGCGTGCGTGCTGCTCGACGAAGGCGCGCACCATGTCGCGGAACTGCTCGTGCTCGTCCTCGTACAGGTCACGCGGCCCGATGATGCCGGTCATGCTGCCTCCGATCATCCTTGATCTCGACGTCCTACTTTTTATACCATGTTAGAAACTGTGGCAGCCAGGGGTTGATCCGAGCCTCTAGTCATGATGCGATGCTGGCGAGGTTTGAATCTGGATTAAGCAATCGCGCAAGGGAGCGTGACATGGGAGACCACCCCTCCCCGACGACGGACGGTCCCCGGCTGCGGGGCCGCGTCGCGGTCGTCACCGGGGCGAGCCGCGGCATCGGGTACGCGATCGCGCGGCGCTTCGCGGCCGAGGGCGCCGCGCTCGTGCTGACGGCACGGAAGCCGGACGCCCTGCGCGAGGCGGCGGAGGCGCTCGGGGACGTCCCGGTGCGGGTCGTGGCCGGCCGCGCCCAGGACCCGGACCACCGGCGCGAGGCGATCCGTACGGCCGTGGACGAGCTCGGCGGCCTGGACGTGCTGGTGAACAACGCGGGCATCAACCCCGTCTACGGTCCCCTCGTCGACCTGGACCACGAGGCGGCGCGCAAGATCCTCGAGGTCAACGTGCTGGGCACGCTCGGCTGGGTCCAGGAGGCGTGCGCCGCGGGCCTCGGGACGCGCGACGGCGCGGCCGTGCTCAACCTGTCGTCGGTGGTCGGCTCCGTCCCGTCGCCCGGGATCGGCTGGTACGGCGTGAGCAAGGCCGCCGTCTCCCACCTCACGGTGACCCTGGCGGCGGAGCTCGGTCCGCGGGTGCGGGTCAACGCGCTCGCCCCGGCGGTCGTGCGGACGCAGTTCGCCCGCGCGCTGTACGAGGGGCGCGAGGAGGCGGTGGCCGCGACCTACCCGATGCGGCGGCTGGGGACGCCCGACGACGTGGCCGCCGCCGCGGCCTACCTCTGCTCCGACGAGGCGGCCTGGGTCACCGGCCAGGTGCTGACCCTCGACGGCGGGCTGCTGGCGGCGGGAGGGACGGCGTGAGCGCCCGGGAGCCGGTGGGCGCCGGCGACGCCGCCGCCGCCGCCGACGCCGCCGACGCCGCCGACGTCGTCGAGCGCACCCGCCGCTTCGTCCGGGACGTGGTCCTCCCCGCGGAGCCGCCCGCGGGCATCGCCCTGGACGCCGCCGGGCGCCGCGCGCTGCAGCAGCAGGCCCGTGAGGCGGGGGTCTTCGCGCCGCACGCGCCGGTCCGCCTCGGCGGGCTCGGGCTGCCGCTGGGCGCGTGGTCCCCCGTCTTCCAGGAGGCCGGCTACTCCCCGGTGGGCCCGGCAGCCCTCAACTGCATGGCCCCGGACGAGGGGAACATGCTGCTGCTCGAGAGGATCGCCACCGCCGAGCAGCAGGAGCGGTTCCTCGCCCCGCTCGCCGCCGGCGAGGTGCGGTCGTGCTTCGCGATGACCGAGCCGCACCCTGGCGCCGGGTCCGACCCGGCCGCGCTGGCGACCACGGCGCGCCGCGTCGACGGCGGCTGGGTGCTCGACGGCGAGAAGCGGTTCGTCTCGGGGGCCGAGGAGGCGGGCTTCGCCATCGTCATGGCCCGCACGCCCGACCTCGGGGACGACGCGGCGACGCTCTTCCTCGTCCGCACGGACGCCGGGGGGTTCGAGCTCGGCCACCGCGTGCGCACGCTCGAACGGGCGATCACCGGCGGGCACCCGCACGTCTCGCTCAGCGGCTGCTTCGTGCGCGACGACGACGTGCTGGGCACGCCCGGGGACGGCTTCCGCCACGCGCAGGTGCGCCTCGGCCCGGCCCGGCTGACCCACTGCATGCGGTGGCTCGGCCTCGCCCGGCGCGCCCACGACACCGCGCTCGACCGCGTGCGGCACCGCGAGCTGTTCGGCGCCCGGCTGTCGGACCTCGGGATCGCGCAGGGCATGATCGCTGACTCCGAGATCGACCTGGCCAGCAGCGCCGCCCTGATCGACCGGGCGGCCGCGGCGCTGGAGGGCGGGGACGTCCGCGGGGGCGCCCAGGCGTCGTCGATCGCCAAGGTGCACTGCTCCGAGGCCGTGGGTCGCGTCGTCGACCGAGCCGTGCAGCTGTGCGGGGGAGACGGCGTCACGCTCGAGCTGCCCCTGGCCGCGTTCCTCGACGAGGTGCGCCCGTTCCGCGTCTACGACGGGTCGAGCGAGACGCACCGCTGGGCGATCGCCCGCCGCGCCGTCGCGCGTCGGCGCCGCGAGGTCGAGGGCGGCGAACGGGTCCTGGACCGGGCGGAGGGGCGGCGATGACGGCGCTCACGAGCACGCCGGACGGCGTCGACGTCGTGCGGACCCCGCGCCCTGGTGGCGGCGCCGTGGAGGCCGCGCGCCCGCCGCTGCTGGTGCTCGACCCGCTGGAGCGCTTCCTCGACGACGTCGGGATCCCCGCCGGGGAGCTGGCCTGGCGGCGGATCGGCGACGGCCAGGCGAACGTCACGTACGAGCTGCGACGCGGCGGGCAGCGCGTGGTGCTGCGCCGCGGCCCGCGGCCCCCGTTCCCGCCGTCGGCTCACGACATGGTGCGGGAGGCGCGCGTCGTCGCGGCGGTCGGGACGGCGGGCGTGCCGGTGCCGGCCGTGCGCGCGGTCTGCCCCGACGACGCCGTCGTCGGGGCGCCGTTCTACCTCATGGAGCTGGTCGAGGGAGAGGTGGTGACCGGTCGCCTCCCCGACGGGTTCGACGGCTCCGGCGACCGCGCCGCGCTGGTGCACGCGGCGGTCGACGCGCTCGCGGACCTGCACGCCGTCCCGCTCGAGGGCGACGTCGCCGCCCTCGGCCGCCCGGACGGCTACCTGGACCGCCAGGTGCGCCGGTTCGCCCAGCTGTGGCCGCTCAACACCCGGCGGTCGGTGCCGCTCGTGGAGTCCCTGGCGGAGCGGCTGGCGGCCACCCGTCCGGAGGGCGAGCGTGCCGCCGTCGTGCACGGCGACTACCGGCTGGGGAACCTCATGTTCGCGGCGCCCGAGCGCGTGGCGGCGATCCTGGACTGGGAGATGGCGACGCTCGGCGACCCGCTCGCCGACCTCGGGTACCTCGTCGCGACCTACTCCGCACCCGGCTCCGCGCCCACGCCGATGGACCTCACGCCGGTCACCACGGGGCCGGGGTTCCCGTCGCGCGCGGACCTCGTCGACCGGTACGCGGCGCGCACCGGGGCCGACGTCACGGCGCTGCCCTGGTACGAGGCGCTCGCGCTGTGGAAGTCGGCGATCTTCTGCGAGGCGATGTACTCCCGCTGGCTCGACGGGCAGCGCCCCGACGACGACTTCGCCCCGGCGCTCGCCGACGGCGTCCCCGCGCTCGCCGAGGCCGCCGCGCACGCCCTGCACCGTCACGAGAGAGGAAGCCGATGAAGATCGCGGTCCTGATGAAGGTGGTCCCGGACACGTACGGCGACCGGACGCTGTCCCTCGAGACGGGGCTCGCCGACCGGAGCCCCGACGACGCCGTCCTCGACGAGATCGACGAGCGGGCGCTCGAGGCGGCCCTGGCCCACGTGGACGAGCACCCCGACACCGAGGTGGTCGTGATCGCCATGGCGCCGGAGCTCGCGCAGACCAGCCTCCGCAAGGCGCTCGCCATGGGGGCGGCGTCGGCGCTCCAGGTGGTCGACGAGCGCCTCGTCGGGGCGGACGTCGTGCTGACCGCCGAGGTGCTCGCGGCGGCCGTCCGCCACGCCGGCGCCGACCTCGTGCTGGCCGGCGACGCGTCCACCGACGGGTCCGGGGGAGCGGTGCCCGCCGCCGTGGCGGAGGTGCTCGGCGTGCCGTGCGCGACGGCACTGCGCGAGGTCGGCATCACGGACGCCGAGGTCACGGGCGTGCGCGTGTCGGACGGCGCCACGCTGCGCGTCTCGGCGCCCCTGCCCGCGGTCGTCTCCGTGACCGAGGCCGCGCCAGGCCCCCGGCTCACGGGCTTCAAGGGGATCATGGCCGCCAAGAAGAAGGTCGTCGAGACGGTGACGGCGACCGACCTGGGGGTGGACCCCGAGCCTCCGGACGCCGCGCGCTCGATCATGACCGCGATCACCCGTCGGCCGCCGCGCACGGCCGGCACCAGGATCGTCGACACGGGCGACGCCGGCGACCAGGTGGCGCGCTTCCTCGTCGACGCCCGGCTGGCCTGAGGGAGGGGACGACATGACCGACGTCCGCGAGGAACCCGTCCTGGTGCTGCTCGACCGGGACCCGCAGGGCGGGCTCGCCCGCTCGGCCGCCGGCCTGCTGGCGGCCGCCGCGTCGATCGGCAGCCCCGTGGCCCTCGTGGTCGGGGCCGGTGCCGAGGACCAGGTGGTCGCCGCCGGAGCGCTCGGCGCCCGGCGGGTGCTGCACACGCCCGGCGACGCCGAGCGGCTCGGCGTGCCGGTCGTGGACGCGCTCGACGCCGCCGCCGGTCTCGTCCGGCCCGCGGCGGTGCTCGTGTCGCACTCGGTGGAGGGGCGCGAGGTGGCCGCGCGGTACGCCGTCCGGTCGCGCTCGGCGCTCGCCCTCGACGCGGTGGGAGTGTCGCGGGACGACGAGGGCGTCCTCGCGCACCACGCGGCCTACGGGGGCACGTACCTCGTCGACTCGGCCGCGACCTTCGGCGCCCCGGTCGTCACGCTGCGCGTGGGCGCCGTCGACGACCGCGCCCCGGCCGTCCATGACCCGCTGGGGGAGGAGCTCGCGGTGCCCGGGTCAGGACTGCCCGCGGCGGCGGTGCTCGCGGTCGAGCCCGTCGGGTCGGGCGCCGAGCGGCCGGAGCTCCGCGGGGCGGCGACCGTGGTCTCCGGCGGTCGCGGTCTGGGCTCCGCCGAGGGCTTCGCGCTGGTCGAGCAGCTGGCGGACGCCCTCGGCGGGGCGGTCGGCGCCTCCCGGGCGGCCGTCGACGCCGGGTTCGTGCCGGCGTCGTGCCAGGTCGGGCAGACCGGGGTGACGGTGTCGCCGAGGCTCTACGTGGCGCTCGGCATCTCGGGCGCGATCCAGCACCTCGCGGGCATGCAGACCGCCCAGACGATCGTCGTCGTCAACTCCGACGAGCACGCGCCGCTGTTCGAGATCGCGGACTTCGGCGTGGTGGGCGACGTCTTCGAGGTGGTGCCCCAGCTCGTCGCCGCGCTCGAGGCGAGGCGGGACGCATGACCCGGCAGGGGCTGCCCCGCCGGGCGGGAGGCCCGCCATGGCCGCCCGTGGACGACGTGCGCGACGGCGCGTCACCCGCGGCGTCCCGACCCGCCGGGGCGGACGGGACGACGAGCACCGCGGCGCCCGGAGCGGACGGGACGACGAGCGCCACGGCCGCCGGAGCGGATGCCGCGCGCGGTGGCCCGCGCCGCGGCCTCTCCCGCGTCGCTGGGCAGACGGGCGATGCCTCGGCCGCGTTGTCGGCGGGCGGCCGGGATGGTGCCGAGGAAGGCGCCGGCCAGCTGGTGGCCGCGCGGGGCGCCGCGGCGCCGGCCGTGCGGCGCGGCCTGCCGAGGTTCGCGGGCGGGGAGCCCTGGCCTCCGGCCGGCACCGCGCCGCCGGGGCGGGGGGTGGCCGGCGCGGCGGCCGTCGACGCGGCACGAGTGGCACCGGGTGCCGACGACGAGCGGGTCGCCGACGCCGGCCCGCGCGTCGGCGCGGCCGGGGGCGGCGCGGGTGAGGGCGGTAGGACGCGACCGGGGGAGGACGGGCCGACGCCGCACCCGGTCGCCGCGGCCCCGCGCCGTCGTCGGCCCCCGGCATGGGCGGGCCGGGCGGGGATCGCCGCCGCGGTGGCGGTCGTCGTCCTGGGCGCGCTCGTCCTGGCCGCCCGCTGGTGGGTCGGCACCGACGCGGGGCAGCGGTTCCTCGCGATCTATCCGGGCACCGCCCCGATGCCCGACGGCGCCCCGGTGGGCATCCCGGCGTGGCTGGCGTGGCAGCACTTCTTCAACGTGTTCCTGCTGGTGCTGGCGGTGCGGACCGGGCTGCAGGTGCGGCTGCAGCGCCGACCGGCGGCGTCGTGGGCGCCGCGCTCGGATCCGGCGGCGCGGATCTGGCTGATGGCCTGGGCGCACCAGGCGCTCGACGCGCTCTGGGTGCTCAACGGACTGCTCTACGTGGTGCTGCTGTTCACGACCGGGCAGTGGATGCGGATCGTCCCGACCAGCTGGACCGTCGTCCCGGAGGCCTTGTCCGCCGGGATCCAGTACCTGTCGCTGCAGTGGCCCACCGAGGACGGATGGGTGCACTACAACGGGTTGCAGCAGCTCGCCTACTTCGTGACCGTCTTCGTCGCCGCGCCCCTGGCGATCCTCAGCGGGGTGCGCATGAGCGTGTACTGGCGGTCCCGGCCCGCGGCGGACCGGCTCGTCCCGATCGGGCTCGCCCGGCGGGTCCACTTCCCGGTGATGCTCTACTTCGTCGCGTTCGTCGTCCTGCACGTGACGCTGGTGCTGGCGACCGGGGCACGGCGCAACCTCGACCACATGTTCGCCGCGCGCGACGACGGGAGCTGGGTCGGCCTGGTGCTGTTCCTCGTCTCCGTCGTCGTGATCGCCGGCGCCGCCGCCGCGCTGCGTCCCGTCGTCGTCGCGCCCGTGGCCCGGCGCTTCGGCACCGTCAGCGGGCGCTGACAGACCTGCCTCGAACGTCCACCTCCCGAGCGTGAAGGAGCGACCATGAGCGACACCGTCGAGATCAAGAAGGGCCTCGCAGGGGTGACGGTCGACCGCACCGCGGTCTCGTCCGTCAACGCCGCGACCAACTCGCTGCTGTACCGGGGGTACCCGGTCCAGGAGCTCGCCGCGACCGCCTCGTTCGAGGAGGTGGTCCACCTGCTGTGGCACGGCGAGCTCCCCGACTCCGCCGGGCTCGAGCGCTTCATGGCGGCCGAACGGCGCCACCGCGCGCTCGACCCCGACCTGGTGCGGGTGCTCGACGGGCTGTCGTCCGCCGCCCACCCGATGGACGTGGTGCGTACCGCCGTCAGCATTCTCGGCACGGACGACCCGGACGCGTGGGACCACGAGCCGGACGCCGTCCTCGACAAGGCTCTCGTCCTGTATGCGACGCTGCCCACCGTCGTCGCCCACGTGCAGCGCCGCCGCCGCGGCCTGGAGCCCGTGCCGCCGCGCGACGACCTGGGCTACGCCGCGAACTTCCTGTGGATGTCGTTCGGCGAGGAGCCGGACCAGGTCGCGTGCCGGGCGTTCGACGTCTCGATGACGCTGTACGCGGAGCACTCGTTCAACGCGTCGACGTTCGCCGCGCGCGTCGTCACCTCGACGCTGTCCGACTACTACAGCGCGATCGTCGCGGCCATCGGCGCGCTCAAGGGCCCGCTGCACGGCGGGGCGAACGAGGCCGTCATGCACACGTTCGCCGAGATCGGGACGGCGGACGCCGCGGCCGGGTGGCTCGACGACGCGCTCGCGGCCAAGCGGAAGGTCATGGGCTTCGGCCACCGGGTCTACAAGCGCGGCGACTCGCGGGTCCCCACCATGAAGGCCGCCCTCGACACCCTGGTCGAGCACTACGACCGCCCCGACCTGGCGGCCCTGTACGACGCGCTCGAGGCGGAGTTCGTCGGCCGCAAGGGCATCTACCCGAACCTCGACTACCCCTCCGGCCCGGCCTACCACCTCATCGGCTTCGACACGGAGCTGTTCACCCCGATCTTCGTCGCCTCGCGCATCGCGGGCTGGACGGCCCACGTCCAGGAGCAGCTCGCCTCGAACGCGCTGATCCGGCCGCTCAGCGCCTATGACGGCGTGCCCGAGCGGCACGTCGACGGCTACGTGCCCGACGACGCCGCGCTCGCGGCCGCGACCCGGGAGGTGGAGCAGGCGGGGTAGCGGCACGCGCTCGGTGATAGAACACCTGTTCGAACCGGGGTTATCCTGCTCGCGTGGAAAGCAGGCGAGACGAGGCCGGCGGATCGTCCGGCGCGGTCGACCGGGTGCCGCTGCGCGACGCGGCGGAGGGCGCGCCGGGACGGTCGCGCGACGGCGCGCACGTCACGCGCCCCGAGCGCGGGATCCCCGTGCGGGCCTGGATCACGTCGCGCCAGTCCGGCGAGCAGCTCGTCGACGGCGAGGCGACCGCCTGGACCGACGCGCAGGTGCACGTCCGGTACGTCGACTCCCACGGTCGCGAGGGCTTCGTCTGGCTGTGGGCGGGGGCGATCACCCGGCGGTAGGCGGGCGCCGTGCACCTGGTCGCGCACGGCTGTCGAGTCGGCGGAGCGCGACCTAGCCTGAGAAGGCGACCCGTGGCGCCCGTCGCCACGCCCGCGTCGTCGAGAGGATCGCGTCATGAGGGACGTGCGCTGCGTGCTGGGCATGCACAAGTGGCTCCGGCGCCAGAACGAGGACTCGCAATACCTGCTCTGTGCGCGCTGCGGGCGGGACCGACCGACGGACGGGCGGGTGCCGCCGATCGGGCGGATGGTCTGACTGCACCCACCGTCCGCCCCCGTCGGCCGCCTGCGCCGGCCGACGCTCAGCCGGATCCTGCCGTGCTGGCGGAGACACCGAACGGCGGCCCGCCCCCAAGGGTGGGCCGCCGTCCGGGCGGCGTCAGCGGGCCCGCGCAGGGCCGCCGATCAGATGTCGTAGTAGAGCTCGAACTCGTGGGGGTGCGGGCGCAGGCGGATCGGGTCGATCTCGTTGCTGCGCTTGTAGTCGATCCACGTGGCGATGAGGTCCTCGGAGAAGACGTCACCCTGCGTGAGGAACTCGTGGTCGCGCTCGAGGTTGTCGAGGGCCTCCTCGAGGGACGCGGGCACCTGGGCGATCTGCGCGTGCTCCTCGGGGGGCAGCTCGTACAGGTCCTTGTCGATCGGCGCCGGCGGCTCGATGCGGTTCTTGATGCCGTCGATGCCGGCGAGGAGCTGCGCGGCGAACGCGAGGTACGGGTTGGCCGTCGGGTCCGGCACGCGGAACTCGACGCGCTTGGCCTTCGGCGAGGAGCCGGTCACCGGGATGCGGATGCACGCGGAGCGGTTGCGGGCCGAGTAGACCAGGTTGACCGGGGCCTCGTAGCCGGGCACCAGGCGGCGGTAGGAGTTCACCGACGGGTTGGTGAAGGCGAGCAGCGACGGCGCGTGCTTGAGCAGGCCGCCGATGTACCAGCGGGCCGTGTCGGACAGGCCGCCGTAGCCCTTCTCGTCGTAGAACAGCGGCTCGCCGTTCAGCCACAGCGACTGGTGCGAGTGCATGCCCGAGCCGTTGTCGCCGAAGATCGGCTTCGGCATGAAGGTGACGGTCTTGCCGTGCTGCCAGGCGACGTTCTTGATGACGTACTTGAACTTCATCAGGTCGTCGGCCGAGTGCAGCAGCGTGTTGAACCGGTAGTTGATCTCCTGCTGGCCGGCGGTGCCCACCTCGTGGTGCGCGCGCTCGACGTCGAGCCCGACCTCCGCCAGGACCGCGCACATCTCGTCGCGCAGGTCGGCGAACTGGTCGTTGGGGGAGACGGGGAAGTAGCCGCCCTTGTAGCGGGTCTTGTACCCGAGGTTGCCGCCCTCCTCCTCACGCCCGGTGTTCCACGCGGCCTCGACCGAGTCGAGGCTGTAGAAGCTCTCGTGCTGGTTCGTCGAGAAGCGGACGTCGTCGAAGATGTAGAACTCGGCCTCGGGGGCGAAGAACGCGGTGTCCGCGATGCCGGTCGACTTCAGGTACGCCTCGGCCTTGGCGGCGATCGTGCGCGGGTCGCGCGAGTAGGGCTCGTCCGTGAACGGGTCCACGATGGAGAAGTTGACGATGAGCGTCTTGCGCTTGCGGAACGGGTCCAGGTACGCCGTGGTGACGTCCGGCACGAGCTTCATGTCCGACTCGTGGATCGCCTGGAAGCCGCGGATCGACGAACCGTCGAACATGAGGCCCTCGGTGAAGGAGTCCTCCGAGAACTGCTCCACGGGGATGTTGAAGTGCTGCATCACGCCCGGCAGGTCGATGAAGCGGACGTCGATGAACTCCACCCCCTCGCGACGGGTGAAGGCGATGGCCTCCTCGGCGTTCGTGAACATGCATGCACTCCTTGCGTGGATGGTGCCGTTCGGTCGGTGCCGCCGGACGGTTCCGAAGGACGGGCGCGACGGGCCGGTGCTCGCCGCTCGACGACCACGACCGTAGGGTGACGGCGTTTCTCCGGCATGGCGCGATTGTTTCCAACACGTTACGGCGGTCGTCCTCCCGGCGCCGCGTAGCCTTGACGTATGGCATCGCCGGAGGACATCTCGAGAGAAGACGTCGGGTCGTGGCTCGAGGGCGGGCGTCGCGACGACGCCGGGAGCGGCGGACGCCTGGGGCTCCCTGACACCGGCCCGGGGTCGCTCGCACGGCTCGGACGCCGGGCCGTGGCCCTCGTCGTCGACTGGGCGGTGGCGACGCTGATCGCCTACCTGGTGACGAGCCCGGTGTCGTTCGCCGAGCTGAACTCGTGGGTCACCCTCGGCGTCTTCGCGCTCGAGAACCTGCTGCTGGTCAGCACCGTCGGCTTCACTCTCGGCCACCGCCTCCTGGGCATGCAGGTCCGCGCCCTGGGCGCCCCCGACGGTGTCGCGCCGGGCTTCGCGCGCGGCGCGGTGCGCACCCTGCTGCTGTGCCTCGTGATCCCCGCCGTCGTGTGGGACCGCGACGGGCGCGGCCTGCACGACCGGGCTGCCGGGACGGTCCTCGTCCGCCGCTGACGCCGCCACGACCGCACCCGTCGCAACGAGATCGACCCACCCGTCGCGACGTCGACCCTCGGTGGGTCGATCTCGCAGCGGGTGGGTCGATCTCGTGGGACCTGCGCCGGTCAGCGGCCCTTGAGCCCCTTGCGGTCCGGGCGCGCCCGCATCGGGTCGACGCCCTTGGGGATCGGCAGGCGCGCGCCGCCGAGCGCCTTGAGGCGCTTCTTGACCTGCTCCGCCTCGGGCTTGGTCAGGCTGCGCTTGAGCTTCTGCACCTTCTTGGCGACCTTGGGCAGCGGGACCTGCCCCTCTTCGTTGCCGACCTGGATGAGGGTGATCGGCACGTTCGGCAGCACGCGCGCCGTCTTGCGGCGCTCGTCCTCGAGGAGGCGCTGCACCCGGTGCGACGGGCCCTCGGAGACGAGGACGACGCCCGGCCGCCCGACGCCGCGGAACACGAAGTCCTGGGTGCGCGGGTTGATCGCGACCGGCTCGTCCGCGAACTCCCACCCGCCGCGGACGGTGCCGAGCGCCGCACGGGCGGCGCCGGGCTGGCCCTCGATCTGGGTGTACGCGGCCTTCTCGGCCTTGCGTGTCAGGACGAACATCGCGCCCAGCGCCGCGAACGGGACGCCGAGCACGACGATGTACAGGATCTGGAAGCCGGTCGGCAGGTCGAGCAGCAGCACGATCGCGGCGACGACCGCGAGGACCCCGACGAACACGCCGAGGAGCAGCCACGTCACCGTGGGGTCCTGCTTGCGCGTCATCTGGTACGCGGCCCACACCTGGTGGTACCAGCGCTGCTTCTTGGGCTTCTTCTGCTTGCCGGTGGCGTCAGCGGGCGCGCCGGCGTCGGACTTGGTGCGGGCCATGGTCGTCAAGTCTAGTGGGCTCGCGGGGCAAGGAGGCTCGCCGCCTCCTGGCGCGACGTCGTCGGCTCCGCGAGGTGCGCGAGCGACTCCGGGATGGGCAGGCCGCGGCGCGTCATCGCCTGGCCCCACAGGCGGCCCGCGCGGTATGACGAGCGCACCAGCGGCCCGGCCATGACGCCCAGGAAGCCCATCTCCTCGGCCGCCTCGGAGAGCTCGACGAACTCCTCCGGGCGCACCCAGCGGTCCACCGGGTGGTGGCGCAGCGACGGGCGCAGGTACTGCGTGATCGTCACGAGGTCGCAGCCGGCGTCGTGCAGGTCCTGCAGCGCGTCGCGGGCCTCGTCGATCGTCTCGCCCATGCCGAGGATGAGGTTCGACTTGGTGACCAGGCCGGCCTCGCGCGCCCGGGTGAGCACGGACAGCGAGCGCTCGTAGCGGAACGCGGGGCGGATCTGCTTGAAGATGCGCGGCACGGTCTCGACGTTGTGCGCCATGACCTCGGGCCGCGACTCGTTGACGACGTCGAGCAGCTCGGGGATCGCGTTGAAGTCGGGGATGAGGAGCTCGACGCCCGTGCCGGGGTTGAGCGCGTGGATCTGGCGCACGGTCTCGGCGTAGAGCCACGCCCCGCCGTCGGCCAGGTCGTCGCGGGCGACGCCGGTGATCGTCGAGTACTTCAGGCCCATCGTCCGCACGGACTCGGCGACGCGGCGCGGCTCGTCGGCGTCGAAGTCGGCCGGCTTGCCCGTGTCGATCTGGCAGAAGTCGCAGCGGCGGGTGCACTGGTCACCGCCGATGAGGAACGTGGCCTCGCGGTCCTCCCAGCACTCGAAGATGTTGGGACAGCCCGCCTCCTCGCACACCGTGTGCAGGCCCTCGCCCTTGACCAGGCCCTTGAGCTCCCGGTACTCGGGGCCCATCGTGGCCTTCGTCTTGATCCACTCGGGCTTCTTCTCGATGGGGGTGGCGGCGTTGCGGGCCTCGATGCGCAGCATGCGGCGGCCCTCGGGTGCGATCGTCACGGGTGTCTCCCGGTCGTCGTCGAGCAGGTGGACGTCCGGCGTGACTGACCTGTGCGGACCCTGACCGCCGGACCTCGTCAGAGTACGTGAGCGGCGCGCCCGGGCGCCGCGACCTGCTCACCGTGTGGACGTGACCTCAGCAACACCCGGCGCGGCGACCGCTGCCGTGGGGGTCGCGCGCAGCGGGTCGAGGTGGCGGGTGAGGGCGTCGACGAGCGGCGCGCGGACGTCGTCGAGCGTGACGTGCCGACCGGTCTCGATGGTCAGCGAGGTGACGTCGGCGTCGGTGATGCCGCACGGCACGATGCTGTCGAAGCGGGTCAGGTCGGGGTCGCAGTTGAGCGCGATGCCGTGCATCGTCACGCCCTTGGCGGTGCGGACGCCGATGGCGCAGACCTTGCGCTCGAGGCGGTCGCCGTCGGCGGCGAACCAGACGCCGGTGCGGTCCTCGACCCGGATCGTCGCGAGACCGAACCCGGCGCACACCTCCATGACGGCCTCCTCGAGCGCCCGGACGTACGCGACGACGTCGATGGGCTCGGCGAGCCGCAGGATCGGGTAGACCACCTGCTGCCCGGGGCCGTGCCAGGTGATCTTGCCGCCGCGGTCGACGTCGACGACGGGGGTGCCGTCGGTGGGGCGCTCGTCGCGGTGGGTGCGCCGCCCGGCCGTGTAGACGTCGGGGTGCTCCACGACGATCAGCGTGTCGGGGCGGTCGCCGGCGACGACGTCGGCGTGCACGCGGCGCTGGAGCTCCCACGCCTCGTGGTAGTCGGTCAGTCCGGGCAGCGTCATCACGTCCACCCGGCCGAGGCTAGCCCCTCGCCGTGCGGTCAGTCCTCGGCGTCGCGCTGCGCCCGCACGAGGGTGACGAGGATCTCACGCAGCCGGGCCACGTCGTCGTCGGCGAGGCCGCGGGCGGTGAGGTCCTCGGCCGGCTGCAGCCGGCCGGCCTCCGCGGCGGCGCGGCGGCCGGGGTCGGTGACCGCGACGGCGCGGCGGCGGCGGTCGCGGGGGTCCTCGCCGCGGGTGACGTAGCCGGCGCGCTCCAACCGCGCGACGATGCGGCTCATCGTCTGCTCGGTGACGCCGTTGAGCGTCGCGAGCTCGCGCTGCGTCCGGGGCCCGGCGAACAGGTGCAGCAGCACGGGGAAGCCCGCGTGGTTGAGGTTCCAGCCCGCGAGGTGGGCGTTCCAGTCGTGCTCGATGCGGCGCACGACGGTGAACAGCAGCCGGCCGGTGGGCCACTGTCCGGGGTCGTCGCTGGTGGGGTCGACCGGGTCGGGCCACGCGTGGGGAGCGGTGCCGGGCGCTGCCGCGGTGTCACGCGCTTCGTGGTGCTGCACTTGCTTCCTCCCTGGTCCGCCCTCAGAATACTCAGCATGCTGAGTAATCGGGCGCGGGGCAATCGGGGTCGAGGTCTGCTGCGGGGCCTCGTCATTCTGGCAGCGATCGGGGTGTGGCTCGCGATCGGCGCGTTCGGGGGGCAGGCCCAGGGCAGCCTGAGCAGCGTCCAGACCAACGACGACGCGGCCTTCCTGCCCGCGAGCGCCGAGTCCACGCAGGCCGCAGCGCTGGCCGAGGAGTTCACCGACTCCGAGACGCTGCCCGCCCTGGTCGTGGCCGAGACGTCGGACGGGTCCGACCTGACGAAGGAGCAGCTCGCCGACGTCCGGGCGTTCGCGGACTCGATCGCCGACGCCCCGCTCGGCGGGACGTCGGGCGACGAGCCGCGCACGGTGGGGGAGCTGAGCATCGCCGACCCCGTCGTGGTGCCGTCCGAGGACGGGCAGGCCGCGCTCGTCGTCGTCTCGCTCGACGCCGCCCAGGCCTCCGAGGACCTCGGCGCCGACGAGACGAGCGGCTCGGAGCTCGCCGTCGGGGCCCTCCGGACGCTCGTCGCCGCGGACGCCTCCGACGGCGGCCTCGCCGGGACCGGTCTCGACGCCTGGGTGACCGGACCCGCGGGCTTCGTCGCGGACCTCGTGAGCGCCTTCGGCGCGATCGACACCGTGCTGCTGCTCGTGGCGCTCGGCGCCGTCCTGGTGATCCTCGCGCTCGTCTACCGCTCGCCGTTCCTGCCGTTCGTCGTGATCCTCACGGCGGTCCTGGCCCTGTGCCTCGCGGGGCTGGCGGTCTACCACCTCGCCGCGAACGACGTGCTGACGCTGAACGGCCAGTCGCAGGGCATCCTGTCGATCCTGGTCGTGGGCGCCTCGGTCGACTACGCCCTGCTCCTGGTGGCCCGGTACCGCGAGGAGCTGCGGGCCACCAGCTCCCCCTACACCGCGATGCGCCGCGCCGTCCGCGCCTCGATCGAGCCGATCGCGGCCAGCGCGGGCACGGTGATCGTCGGGCTGCTGTGCCTTCTGCTGTCAGACCTGTCGTCGAACCGCAGCCTCGGGCCGGTCGCCGCCATCGGGATCGTCGCCGCGTTCCTGTCCGCGACGACCCTCCTGCCCGCGATGCTGCTCGTGGGCGGGCGGCGCGCCCGGTGGGTGTTCTGGCCCCGCGTGCCGCACGCGCTCGGCCGCCACTCCGACGCGCCCGACGCCCCGGAACCGGCCGCCCCGGAGTCGCTCGACCCGGAGTCGCTCGACCCGGCGACGGGCGCCGTGGCGGTCGCCAGGTCGAACGGTGACACGGCCGCTGACACGACCGCCGACACGGTGGGTGACGCTGCCGACGACACGCACGTGGAGGTCGCCGGGCACGGCGTGTGGTCGCGCGTCGCCGGCTTCGTGGGGCGGCACGACCGCGTCGTGTGGGTCGTCACCGCCGTGGTCCTCGCGGCCGGGGCGGCCTTCGTCCCGACGCTCGACGCCAACGGCACGGGCGACTCGGAGGTGTTCCTCACGCAGGTCGACTCCGTGGACGGCGAGGAGGCGCTCACCCGCCACTTCGAGGGCGTGTCCGCGCAGCCCGCGATCGTCATCGCCCCCGAGGCGGACGCCGACGCCGTCGTGGAGGCGGCCGAGGGCTCCGCCGGGATCACGGCGGCGACCGTCGTCACCGACCAGCCGGCCACCGCGCCGGGGATGCCGGCCCAGGGCGACCCGCTGGTCGTCGACGGGCAGGTGCGCGTCGACGTCACCACGGAGGCGCCGTCCGACAGCCAGGCGGCCGTCGAGGCGGTGGCCGACCTGCGCACGGCGGTGCACGAGGTCAGCCCGGACGCGCTGGTGGGCGGCGCGGCCGCGGAGCGGCTGGACACGCAGCTCGCCGGCCAGCACGACCTGCGCGTGATCGTGCCCGTGGTGCTCGCCGTGATCCTCCTGATCCTCGTGCTGCTGCTCCGGTCGGTCCTCGCCGCGGTGCTGCTCATGGCCGCGAACGTGCTGTCGTTCGGGTTCGCCCTCGGCGTCTCGGCCGTGGTGTTCAACCATGTGCTCGACTTCCCGGGCGCGGACCCGGCGGTGCCGCTGTACGCGTTCTGCTTCCTCGTGGCGCTGGGGGTCGACTACTCGATCTTCCTCATGACGCGCGTGCGCGAGGAGAGCCTGCGGGTGGGCACGCGACGGGGGGTGCTGCGCGGGCTGGCCGTCACCGGCTCGGTCATCACGTCGGCCGGCGTGGTGCTCGCCGCGACGTTCGCGGCCCTGGGCGTCATCCCGCTGCTGTTCCTCGCCCAGCTCGCCGTCATCGTCGCGTTCGGCGTGCTCGTGGACACGCTCGTCGTGCGCAGCCTGCTCGTCCCGGCGCTCGTGCACGACGTCGGCGACCGGGTCTGGTGGCCGTCGCGCCTGGGCCGCGGCACGCGCGCGCCCGAGCGCGCCGTCACGCTGTCGAGTCGATGAGCTCCAGCAGGGCGCGGGCGGCGTCGCGGATGTCGTCGTGGTCGTACTGCCCGGCCCTGCTCTCCAGCGAGACCACGGCGCACCGGTGGACCTTCGACAGGTCGCCGTAGGGGAACGACACCGCCTGCTTCGTCTCCGGGTTCTCGTCGTCGTCCACGCCCAGGTGCCAGTGCCGGAACTCGGTCCAGCCCTCACGGTCGACGAAGCGGTTCTCGGCGTCCGTGCTCGGGGCGTGCTCGCTCCAGTCGTCGCGCTCGTCGCGCACCACCCGACCCTCGCGCACCAGGGCCCGGGCCTGGTCCAGGCCCGGCTGGTTCAGTCGTGTCGCCATCGTCGTGGCTCCCTCCGGCTCGTCCGTGGGTCGCGCGCCGACCCACCTCCGGTCTACGGGAGGATCCGGATGGTCACCACCCGCCGGCGGCATGGCTCGCCGGGGCGGTGCCGGGGCGCCGGGCGCGCCGTCGGGCACGATGGACGCCATGGTCACGGACGAGGCGGCAGAGGCGGGCGCGACCGACGGCGGGACGGCGGCACCGCCGCCACGCCTGGCGATCGTCGGGTACGGGGGAGCGGGCCGGGAGATCCACGCCCGCCTCGCGGCGGAGGCCGGGCTGCCGGTGACGGCGGTCGTGACGCGCGACCCCGGCCGGCGCAACCAGGCCGCGGGGGACTGGCCGGGGGCCCGGCTGCTGTCGGACCTCGACGAGCTGATCGCCGCCCGCCGCGCCTACGACCTCGTCGTGGTCGCGAGCCCCACGACCCTGCACGCCGAGCAGGCCGCCGCCCTCGCCCGCGCGGAGATCCCGTTCGTGCTCGACAAGCCGATCGGCCTGGACGCGCACCAGGCGCGCGCCGTCGTCGAGGAGGCGGCCGCCACCGGCACGCCGTTCACGGTCTTCCAGAACCGGCGCTGGGACCCCGAGCAGCTCACCCTGGCGAGCCTGATCGACGCCGGGGAGCTCGGCGACGTGCACACGTTCGAGCGTCGCTGGGAACGCTGGCGGCCGGTCCCGCGGCAGCGGTGGAAGGAGAACGACCCGGTCGGCGGCGGGCTGCTGCTCGACCTCGGCCCGCACCTGGTGGACTCGGCGACGCAGCTGTTCGGCCCCGTCCGGTCCGTCTGGGCGCAGACCCGCCGGCTCACCACGCCCACCGAGGACGACGTCTTCCTCGTCCTGGAGCACGAGGCCGGCGGCGGCCGCGCGGCGAGCCCGCACGCCGTCGTGTCCCGGCTCTGGGCGGGGTCCGTCGTGGGGGCCCCCGGCCCCCGGACCCGCGTGCTCGGGTCGGCGGGCGCCTACCTGGTGACGACCTTCGAGCAGGACGCCTCTCCGCTCGAGGTGCTGGACGACGACGCGCCCGAGGGCGCGGTGGGCTGGCTCACGCGCGGCCGCGACCGGCGCGCGGTGCCCGCGGCACCGGGCGGCCACGCCGACTTCTACCGGGCGCTGGGGCCGTGGCTGCACGGGGACGAGGCCCCGCCCGTCGACCCGGCCGACGCCGTGCGCACCGCCGAGGTGCTGGACGCCGCCCGGGTGTCCGCGCGCGAGGGGCGTCGTCTCACCCTCTGACGTGGCCTGTGGATGACGGCGACGCCGGGCGGCCGCGAAAGTGTTCGATGGCTCCGTGGCCACCCAGACGCTGCCGATCCCGACCGACGCCGGCGCCCGCGACGCCCTCGTGGAGCGGGTGCGTGCGCTCGCGGCGCTCCGGCACCCCTGCGTGGAGCCCGTGGTGGCCGTCGACGTGCGCGACGACGGGACCCTGGCCGTGCGGCGCGGCGGCGCCGCGACCGACCTGCCCACCGTGCTCGCCGTCCGCGGCCGCCTGACGTCGCGGGAGGCGGCGGGCGTCCTCGTCGCCGTGGCGCGCGGGCTCGCCGCGCTGCACAGCGCCGGGCTGCGGCAGGGGAGCGTGGGCGCGCACGACGTGGTGCTCGACCCCGGAGGCGGAGCGCTCCTGCGCCCGCGGGCCGACGCGGGCGACGTCTGCGGTGCCGGTGCGGTCGCGAGCGACGCCGCCGAGGCGGAGGCGGCGGACGTGCACGCCCTCGCGACGCTCGTCGCGGACCTGCTCGGCGACCGCAGCGACGACGACGCGGCCGGGCTGCGCGCCGTGCTGGCCCCGGCGGCGGCACCCGACGCGCGGGTGCGTCCGGAGGCGGGCACCCTCGCGGCCCAGGCGGACGCGGCCGTTGCCGCCGAGCCGGTGCGGCTCCCGGAGCCCGCGGCGCTGGCGGCGGCAGCGCTGGGCCGGCGGTCCGCGGTGCCGGCGGCGGAGGAGGCGCCCGCCCGCGCGTCCCGGAGGCGGGCGGTCCGGCGCGCCGACGGGAGCAGGGCCGGCCGCCCGGCGAGCAGGTCCGCACGGCGCGCGACCGCCCCGCGCCGTGCCGGGACCGCGCGACGCGTGCTCGGCCTGGCCGGCGCGGCGGCCGCGGTGGCGGTGCTGACGGCGGTCGCGGTCCAGGTCGGGGCGCCCGACGACGGAGCGGACAGGACGGCCGCGACCGGCGTCGCGTCGGTCGGCGTGTCGCCGGCGGCCTCGCCGCTGCCGGTCGGCGACGACATCCCGGAGACCGACCGCAGCGCGACACAGGGTGACGCGGTGCAAGCCGATCCCACGCGGGACCGGGCCGACCCCGGCGCCGCGGCCGCGGAGCTCACCCGCCGGCGGGTCGCGCTGATCGCGGACCCGGACGCGGACCCGGCGCGGTGGGGGACGGTGGACGTGCCCGGGTCGCCGGCGCACGAGGCGGACGTCGCCCTGCTCGAGGACGCGCAGGCGCGCACCCGCGTGCGCGGCGCAGAGGCGCGGGTGGAGGACGCCCGTCCGGAGATGACCGACGAGGACGGATCGGGCGTGCCTCGGGACGGGGGCGCCGCGGACGTGGTGGTGCGCTACGCGGTGACCGCGCACGAGCAGGTGGCCGCCGACGGCACGGTCACCGCCGTCCCCGCGACGGACGTGCGCACCGCGACGTTGCGTCTCGCCTGGACGCCGGACGGCTGGCGGGTCGCCGAGGTCTCCTGAGCGACGACTCCCGTGGGACGACGAAGGGCGTCCCGGCCGCGGCCGGGACGCCCTTCGTCGATCAGGGACGGGGCGAGGTCAGAGACCGACCTCGGCCTCGAACGCGCCCTCCTCGATGCGTGCCTTGATGGCGGTGAGGAAGCGCGCGGCGTCCGCACCGTCGACCAGGCGGTGGTCGTAGGAGAGGAACAGGTACGCGAACTGGCGGATGGCGATGGTCTCCTCGCCGTCCGGACCCGTCACGACGGCCGGCTTCTTGGTGATCGTGCCGGTGCCGAGGATCGCGACCTGGCCACCCGGGACGATCGGCGTGTCGATGAGCGCGCCGCCCGAGCCGGTGTTCGTGATCGTGAACGTGGCGCCGGAGAGCTCGTCCGGGCCGACCTTGTTGGCGCGCGTGCGGGCGCCCAGGTCACCGATCTGGCGGGCGATGCCGGCCAGGTTCAGGTCGCCGGCGTTCTTGATGACCGGGACCACCAGGCCACGCTCGGTGTCGACGGCGATGCCGACGTTCTCCGCGGGGTGGTAGGTGATCTCGCCCTTGTCCTGGTCGATCGAGGCGTTGATCTTGGGGAACGCCTTGAGGGCCTCGACCGCGGCCAGCGTGTAGAACGGCAGGTAGGTGAGGTTCGCACCCTCGCGGGCCTTGAACGACTCCTTGGCCTTCGCGCGCAGCTTGGCGACCTTGGTGACGTCCACCTCGACCACGGTCGTGAGCTGGGCCTGCGTGTGCAGGGCCTCGACCATGCGCTCGGCGACGATCTTGCGCAGGCGGGACATCTTCTCGGTCGTACCGCGCAGCGGGGAGACCGGCAGCGTGGCAGGAGCCTTGGCGGCCGGGGCCGCGGCAGGCGCGGCGGCGGCCGGAGCCGGGGCGGCGGCCTTCTCGGCGGCGGCGAGCACGTCCTCCTTGCGGATGCGGCCGCCGACGCCCGTGCCCTGGAGGCTCGAGACGTCCACGCCCTTCTCCGCGGCGAGCTTGCGCACCAGCGGCGTGAGGTAGGAACCCTTGCCCGGGGCGGACGGCGCCGGCTTCTCGGCGGCGGGCTCCGGCTGGGCCGGCTCCTGCGGGGCCGGAGCAGGCTTCTCCTCGGCGGCAGGCTTCTCCTCGGCCGGCTTCTCGGGCGCGGGGGCGGGCTCCTCGGGCTTCGAGGGCGCACCGACGGGCTCGGGGGCCTTGGCCGGGGTGGGCTCGGCGGGCTTCTCGGCAGCGGGGGCCGCGCCGGAGCCGACGACCGCCAGCACGGCGCCGACCTCGACCGTCTCGTCCTCGTCCACCAGGAGCTTCTGCACCGTCCCGGCCACGGGGGACGGGATCTCGGTGTCGACCTTGTCGGTCGAGACCTCGAGCAGGGGCTCGTCGACCTCGACCGAGTCGCCGACGGCCTTGAGCCAGCGGGTCACGGTGCCCTCGGTGACGGACTCGCCCAGGGCGGGCAGCGTCACCTCGGTGCCCTCGCCGCCACCGGCGGCGGGCGCCTCGGCAGCAGGGGCCTCGGCGGCGGGCGCGGCGGCCTCGGGGGCCGGGGCGGGCTCGGCATGGGCGGCGGGCTGCTCGGGCTCCGCGGGCGCCTCGGGCTCGGCGGCGGGGGCCTCGGCGGCCGGGGCCGCGTCGCCACCACCGGCACCGGAGCCGTCGCCGACGACGGCGAGGGTGGCGCCGACCTCGACGGTCTCGTCCTCCTCGACGAGGATCTGCTCGAGCACGCCGGCGACCGGCGAGGGGATCTCCGTGTCGACCTTGTCGGTCGAGACCTCCAGCAGGGGCTCGTCGACGGCGACGGTGTCGCCGACGGCCTTGAGCCATCGGGTGACGGTGCCCTCGGTGACGGACTCGCCGAGTGCAGGGAGCTGCACGTTCTCAGACATGACCTGTGGAGTCTCCTTCGATCAGTGGGTCAGGCGACGAGCCGAGGCGAGCCGGTTTGCCGGCCCGCGACATCTGGGGTTGCCGCGTTCTGGTCACTGCCTGCCATCTTGTCACCTCCGCGGGGGTCGCCCCAATCGTTCGGGGGTCCGGGTTGGTGTGACGCTGGGTACACCTGACCGCCGCATGACCTCCAGGACACCTCCGGGCGGCCTCCCGACCACGAGGCCCACGACGGCGGTAGTCTCGCGCCATGTCGCTCAGGACCTCGCTGGGACGCCTGCTGGGCAGGTCGTCGTCGCCGGCCCCCGGCGCACCGTCGTCGTCGGGATCGCGGGGCGAGACGATCGCGTACCTGCAGGAGTTCGTGCGCACCCGGGTGGGGGTGGAGGCGTACGTGGAGCCGCCGAACGTGCAGACGCCCACCACCGTCCTCCTCGTGGCCACCACGGGCGAGTGGACGCGACGTCGCGTCCCGGACGAGCGCACGGGGTTCGAGGTGGCGCGGTCGCTGGGCGTCCCGGTCTACAACGTGCGCTTCACCGGGTACCCGCAGCGCATGCGGGACTGGACGTCGGCGCAGCGGCGCAAGGCCTGAGCCGCGGCGCGTGGGTGACGGAGGGGACCCGGGAGACATGGACGGCGGGGGCGGTGAGCGCTGGTCGGCGGTGGCGGCCGGGTGGGCCGAGCTGTGGGGCTCGTTCGCGGCACCGGTCTGGCCGTCGCTGCTGACCGCCGCGCAGGTCGGGAGGGGGACGCGGGTCCTCGACGTCGGGTGCGGCACGGGCGAGCTGATCGGGCACCTGGTGCGCGCCGGCGTCGTCGCCGCAGGTGTCGACCCCGCCCCGGCGATGGCGCGGACGGCCGGCGAGCGGAACCCCGGTGCGACGGTCCGGGACGGCGACGTCGAGCACCTGCCGTTCGAGGACGGCACCTTCGACGCGGTCCTCGCGGTCAACGCGCTCCAGTTCGCCGACGACGTCGACGACGCCCTGGCCGAGGTCGCCCGCGTGCTGGTCCCGGGCGGCCGGGTGGGGATCGCGAGCTGGGCCGAGGGCGCGCGCAACGATCTCGACGTCGTGGAGCGTGCCGTCGCGGAGGCCTACGAGGAGGACGTGCCGCCCGACGGCCCGCTGCGCGCCGCGGGCGGGCTGGAGTCCGCCCTCGTCGGCGCGGGGTTCGACGTCGTGGGGTCGGGGATCGCCGACGTGCCGTGGAGCGCGCCCGACGACGACCGCCTGGTGCGCGGCGTCCTGCTCGGCGAGGACGAGGGCACGACGGCCGAGCTCGCGCCGGTCGTCGTGGCCGCGGCGTCCCCGTTCCGGGTCCCCGGCGGCGGGTACCGCCTCGCGAACGCGTTCCGCTGGGCGGTGGCCGTCGCCCCCTGATGCGCGGACGACGACGGCGCCCGGCCCACCCCGTGGGGGCGGCCGGGCGCCGTCGTGCGTCGGGCCGGGGGGCGCGTCAGGCGCCGGCGCGACCCTCGAGGAAGGCGAGCATCGTGCGCACGCCGACGCCCGTGCCGCCGGCGGGGGTGTACCCGAACGACGAGCCCTCGTTGTACGACGGGCCGGCGATGTCGAGGTGCGCCCACGGGGTGTCGCCGACGAACTCGGCGAGGAAGTGCGCGGCGAAGAGCATGCCGCCCCAGCGGCTGGGGGCGGAGTTGACCATGTCCGCGACGGTCGACTTCAGGCCCGCCTTGAGCTCCGCCGGCATCGGCATCGGCCAGAAGGCCTCGCCCGCGACGTCGGCGGCGGCCTTGACCTCGTCGCGCACCGCGTCGGTACCCATGACGCCGGAGGTGCGGTTGCCGAGCGCGACCATCTGCGCGCCGGTGAGGGTCGCGATGTCCAGGACGACGTCGTGCCCGTCCTCGACGGCGGCGACCAGGCCGTCCGCCATGACGAGGCGGCCCTCGGCGTCGGTGTTCGTGACCTCGACGGTCTTGCCGCCGCGGATCGTGATGACGTCGGCGGGACGCTGGGCGTTGCCGCCGGGCATGTTCTCCGCGAGGCAGAGGTAGCCGGTGACAGCGACCGGCAGGCCGAGGCGCGCGGCCGCCAGGACCGTGTGCAGCACGGCGGCGGCACCGGCCATGTCGGACTTCATCGTCGGCATGCTGGCCGGCGGCTTGAGCGAGATGCCGCCGGTGTCGAACGTGATGCCCTTGCCGACGATGGCGACCTTCTCGGTGGCCTTGGCCGGCGTGTACGAGAGCTTGACGAGGCGCGGCCCGCGCGACGAGCCCTGGCCGACGCCCACGAGCCCGCCGTACCCGCCCGCGGCGAGCTGCTTGTCGTCGAGCACCGTGATCCTGAGGCCCTTGACGCCCTTGGCCGCGGCCTTGGCGGCGTCGGCGAAGGCGGCCGGGAACAGCTCGTTGGGGGCGTCGTTGACCAGGTCGCGGGTGCCGTGCACCGCCGCGGCGAGCACCTCGGCGCGCGCGACCGCGGCCTTGGCCCGGCCCGAGCGCGCGAACGTCGTCACGACCTGGATGCTGCCGACGGCGCCCTTGGTGTCCTTGCCCGTGCGGTAGCGCGTGTAGGAGTACGCGCCGAGCAGCGCCCCCTCGACGACGGCCCCGAGCTCGTCCTCGTCCACCGCGGGCAGCGCGAGGGCGGCCGTGTCGGTCCCGGCGAGCTCGCGGGTGGCGGCGCCGGCGGCGGACCGCAGCACCTCGTGCGGGAACGTGCCGTCGGCCGCGCGCTCGCCGAGCCCGGCGAGGACGACGACGCCGGCGGACACGCCGTCGCCGGCGGGCACGCGCCGCACCTCGTCGCGGGCGCCGGTGACGCCGAGACGGGGCGCGAGGGTCTCGATCTGGCGCACGAACGCCTCGGGGAGCTGGTCCGCGACGACGGCGACGCCGTCCGAGGTGGAGCAGGTGCCGACGACGAGGGCGTCGACCTTGAGAGAGCTGGGATTCTTGCCGGTGAGGGTGAGGTCTGCCACGCGCCGATGCTATCGCCGTCCCGCGGCCGCCGTCGGGCGCCCGACGGCCGGTAGTCTGCGGGGCGTGGTCCTTCCCCTGCTCATCGTCGTCCTCCTGGCGTGCGCCGCGCTCGCCGGGTGGGCGTTGTGGTTCGTCGTCCAGGACCGCGCCGTGATCCTCAAGCAGCTGATCGGCGCCGCCGTGGTCGAGGCGCTCGTCGTCGTGCAGGCGGTGGTGGCCGGCGTGCTCATGGTCACCCGTGACCACCCGGTCGACGGTCCGCTGTTCTGGGGGTACGTCGCCACGGCCCTCGTCGTGCTGCCGGTGGCCGCCGTCTGGGCGTTCGCGGAGCGCACCAAGTGGTCGTCGGTCGTCCTGGCGGTGGCCGCTCTCACCGTGGGCTTCCTCGACTGGCGCCTGTGGCAGATCTGGGGGGCGGCATGAGCGGCACCGCCCCCGCACCCGCCGCGGGCGCGCGCCGGACCGGCTCCGGTTTCGGCCGGCTGCTCGTCACCGTCTACGGCATCCTCGCCTTCGCCGCGATCGGCCGGTCGTCGTACGAGCTGGCCACCAAGTTCTCCGAGGCGCCCGTCGCCTACTCCCTGTCCACGCTGTCCGCCGTCGTGTACGTGCTGGCCACCGTCGCCCTCGCCAAGGGCGGGCCCCGTTGGCGCGTCGTCGCCTGGGTGACCGTCGGCTTCGAGGCCGTGGGCGTCCTCGCGGTCGGGGCGGCCTCGGCCGTCTCGCCCGACGTCTTCGGCGAGACGACCGTGTGGTCCGGCTTCGGCCAGGGCTACGGTTATGTGCCGCTCGTGCTGCCGTTCGTGGGGTTGTGGTGGCTGTGGCGCACCCGCCCGCGCGGTGCGAGCGGTGACGACGGCGCAGCGGCGGCACCGACCGCGCCCGAGCCCACCGAGCCCGCAGCCCCCGACCCGGAGGTCCGATGAGCCCGTACACCCTGCTCTTCAACGGCGTCTTCCGCCGGATGGACCCCGAACGGGCGCACGAGCTCGCGTTCGGCGCCATCTCGCTCGCCGGGCGCGTCCCCGTCCTGCGGGACGTCGTCCAGGGCGCCCTTGCGCCGTACCTGGGCCGGGGCAGCGGCGGCCCGGGCAGCATCGAGGTGCTCGGCCGCACCGTGCCCGCTCCCTTCGGGCTGGCAGGCGGGTTCGACAAGAACGCCCGCGCGATCCGCGGCCTGACGATGCTCGGGTTCGGTTTCGTGGAGATCGGCACGGTCACCCCGCGCCCGCAGCCCGGCAACGAGGCGCCGCGCATGTGGCGCGAGCTCGACGTGCGGGGCATCCGCAACCGCATGGGCTTCAACAACGACGGCGCCCCGGCCGCCGCCGCGCAGCTCCGCGAGCTGCGCGCCACGCCCGCGGGCCGGGCCGTCGTGGTCGGCGCGAACATCGGCAAGAACAAGACGACGTCCGCGGAGGCCGCGGCCGACGACTACGCCGCCTGCGCCCGCGAGCTCGCCCCGTGGGCCGACTACCTCGTGGTGAACGTGTCGTCCCCGAACACCCCGGGCCTGCGCGACCTGCAGACCACCGCCGAGCTGCGCCCCATCCTCACCGCGGCCCGGGCCGCGGCCGACGAGGCCACCGCCGCCGCAGGCACCCGCCGGGTCCCGCTCCTGGTGAAGATCGCCCCCGACCTCGCGGACGCGGACGTCGACGCGGTGGCGGGCCTCGTCACGGAGCTCGGCCTGGACGGCGTCGTCGCCGTGAACACGACCATCGGGCACGACCGCGGCCCCGGCGGCCTGTCCGGCCCGCCGCTCCTGGAGCGCGGGCTGCAGGTCGTCGCCCGGCTGCGTGAGCGCCTCGGGCCCGACCCGGCGATCATCGGCGTCGGCGGGATCTCGAGCGCCGACGACGTCCGCGCGTACCTGCGCGCCGGCGCCGACCTGACCCAGGGGTACACGTCGTTCATCTACTCCGGCCCGTTCTGGCCGTCGCGGGTCAACCGCGCCCTGACGCGCACCCGCGGGTCCGTCGCGGCCGGCAGCATCGACCGCGGCAACGGCTCCACCGGGAGCGCCGCGTGATCCGGGCGCACTGGGAGTGGGCGCTGGACGACGCCGAGGGGCGCGTGCTGAGCGTCCCGAGCCCGGTCTTCACCACGCAGTACGACGCCGAGCAGTGGCTCGGCGAGCACTGGCGGGAGCTGGCCGCCGGGGGCGCGACCCTCGCCCGCCTGCTGCACGACGGGGCGCAGGCGACCCCCGGCGTGGTGCTGCCGTCGGTCTGACGGCACCGCCGCGGGGTCGCGGCCTCAGGCGCCCGGTGCCACCTGCGCCCAGGCTCGGGCGAGCCGTGGGACGGCCGTCGCGAGCTGGTCCGGCTCGCGGGTGAACGTCAGGCGCACGCGGTCGCGCGACGAGCCGTCCGGGGTGAACGCGGGCCCGGGCGTGACCAGGACGCCGTGGCGGACGGCGGAGGCCGCGAGCGCCTGCGCGAGCGGTCGGCCCAGGTCGGCCCAGAGGCAGAGCCCGCCCGCCGGCACGCTCACGCGCCAGTCCGGCAGGGCGTCGCGGACCAGGTCGACGAGCAGGTCGCGGCGCGCCCGCAGCTCGGCGACGCGGCCGGGCAGGATCGCGTCGGCACGGCGCAGCAGCTCCACGACGGCGAGCTGCTCGAGCACCGGCGTGGCGATGTCGGCCGACTCGCGCACGCGCGCCAGCCGGCGCACCACCTGGGGGTCGGCCCGCACCCAGCCGACGCGCACCCCGCCCCAGAACGACTTCGACGCGGAGCCGATCGTCACGACGTGCGGGGAGCTGCCGTCGCCCGCGAACGGCTCCGGCACCTGCGCGCCGGGGTCGAGGGCCAGGTCGGTCAGGGTCTCGTCGCCGACGACGGTCGTGCCGGTGCGGTGGGCGAGGTCGCGCACCGCCGCCCGCGCCTCGGTCGACATCGTCGTGCCGGTGGGGTTGTGGAAGTCCGGCACGAGGTAGACGAGCCGGGGCCGGGTGCGCCGCACCGCCGACGCGAGCGTCTCGACGTCGCCCACGGGGACCCCGACCACCCGTCCGCCGAGCCGTCGCGTCGGCTCCAGGGCGTGGAAGTACGTGGGCGACTCGACGACGGTGGTCTCGCCGCGCCCGACGAACGCGGCGGTGAGCACGGAGATCGCCTGCTGGGCGCCCGTGGTGACGAGGATCTGGTCCGGCGTGGTCGGCACGCCGCGTGCCGTGTAGCGGTCGGCGATCGCCGACCGCAGCGCCTCGACGCCGAGGTGGGCGTAGCCGCCGGTGGCCAGGTAGCCGGGCAGCACCTCGAGGGCCGCGGTGTAGGCGTCGTGCAGGGCGGAGGTGGCCGACGGGGTCGCCTGGGCCAGGTCGACGGGGGCCTCGGGCGGTGCGTCGCCGCGCGGGTCCGTGGGGGCGTCGCCCGCCGCGACCGGCACGCTCCCGCGCGGCGCGCCGGCGCCGCGGGGGAGCGTCGTGACGGTGCCGGAGCCGACCCGGCTCGCGAGGAAGCCGAGCTCGCGCAGGCGGGCGTAGGCACCGGACGTCGTGGTGCGCGAGACCCGCAGCGCCGTCGCCAGCTCACGCTCGCTGGGTACCCGGGTGAGCGGCGGCAGGCTGCCGGAGAGCACCGCGGCGCGCAGGGCGTCCGACAGTGCGAGGTAGGCCGGCCCTCCCGCGCGCCAGTCGCCCAGCAGGCGCGCGGTGGCGGCGGGGGAGAGCTGCCGGACGGCGGGCGGCGCGGACGGGGCGGAAGGTGGGGAGACGACGGTCACGGGGCCACTGTCGCCCCAATGGATATGGATTGCAAGGCCATTGTCACGGAGGGTGGGAGCATGAGCACGACTGTCCGCCCTGTCCGTCGTCCGCCCCGCCGACTCCCGCGCCGCCTGCCGAGCGGCCCTCTTCGTCGGCGGGCGGCGCGCAGCCCGCGAACCGGGACGCCCGGGGCCACCTCCGCCGCGCCGCCCGTGACCACGGGGACCACCGCACCCGACGCCGCCGTGCCCGCCGTGGCCCCGGCGATGCCCTGGGGGCCCGTCCGCCGCGGGACCCAGCTCGTCCTCGGGCTGCTGGGCTTCACGTGGTCGATGGCGATGATGCTGCACGCGGGCCAGGGCGGCATGCCGTGGGACGTGCTGCACCAGGGCCTGGTGCGCAGCACGGGCCTCGGGTTCGGCACGGTCGTCGCGCTGACGTCCGTGCTCGTGCTGCTCGCCTGGGTCCCGCTGCGGCAGCGTCCCGGCATCGGCACGGTGGCGAACGTGGCCGTCATCAGCCTGGCGATCGGGCCCTGCCTCGCGGCCAACGCGTGGCTCGTGCCCGACCCGGGCCCGGTCGCCCGCGTGGCGCTCGCCGTCGGCGGCATCGTGCTCAACGGCGTGACGACCGCCGCCTACATCGGGGTGCGGCTCGGCCCGGGCCCGCGCGACGGGCTCATGACCGGCCTCGTGCAGCGCACAGGCGGGTCGGTGCGGCTCGTGCGGACCGGCATCGAGGTCGTCGTCGTGCTGGCGGGCATCCTGCTCGGGGGGACGTTCGGCTGGGCCACGGTGGCCTTCGCGCTGGGCGTCGGCCCCGTGGTGCAGGCGACCGTGCGCTGGCGGTGGCTCGTGCCCGCGGGCCTCACCAGCGGCGCGCCCGCCGCCCGCGCCGCCGCCGCGACGAGACAGCGGCCCACCGACGCCGACGTCGCGCGGCGCGGGCGCGAGATCTCGCGCGCGCTCGACACCGTCGCCCGGGGGCACCGCGACCGCTGACCAGCACACCGTCCGGGACGCGATCGTCCGTGCCGTCGGCCGTCAGGGCGCGACGGATCCTCCGCCGGACGGCAGGGTGCGGCGGTAGAAGGTGGCGGAGGCGTCGTAGCCGAGGGTCTCGTAGAAGCCGCCCGCCCGCCGGCTCGCCAGGGAGACGTAGGCGGCGCCGCGGGCCGTCGCCCACCGCTCGGCGTGGGCCATGAGCGCGGCGCCGAGCCCGCGGCCACGGTGCGTCGGGTCGACCATGACCTCCTCGACCCAGCAGACCGGTCCGTTCGCGAGGAACGTCGGGTGGACGCTCGCCAGGAGGTAGCCGAGCGGCGCGTCGCTCGCCGGCCCGGTGACGACGGCGAGCAGGGTGTCGTCCCGAGCGAGGAGCGCCGGGAGCGTGTCGTCGAAGGCGTCCCGCCGGGGCCGGAAGCTCGTCGCGAAGTCGCGGGCGAGCGGCCACAGGGCCTCGGCGTCGGCGGCGCGGGCGGGTCGGACGGTCGGGGAGGGCACGACGGCACCGTAGCGTCGACGTAGCGGTGGGTCGTCGTCGCGTCTCGGGACGAGGACCCACCGCTACGTCGGTCCCCTCCGGGACCGCGGGCCGGTCAGGCCACGCGGGTCTGCGGTGCGTTCTCGGCGGTCTTGGCCGGGTCGCGGACGACGACGTCGCCCAGGACGTCGTCGATCGTCGCCAGGAGCTCGGCCGGGATCGTCACCCCGGAGGCCTTGACGTTCTCCGCGACCTGCTCGGGCCGGGACGCGCCGACGAGGGCCGCCGCGACGTTGTCGTTCTGCAGCACCCACGCGACGGCGAGCTGCGCCATCGAGAGGCCCAGCTCGTCGGCGACCGGGCGCAGGCCCTGCACGCGGGTGAGGACGTCGTCGTCGAGGAACCGGCGGATGCTCGACGCGCCGCCCTTCTCGTCGGTCGCGCGCGACCCGGCGGGCAGGGGCTGGCCGGGCACGTACTTGCCGGACAGCACGCCCTGCGCCATCGGCGACCAGACGATCTGCGACAGCCCGCACTCCTGCGAGGCGGGCACGACCTCGTCCTCGATGACCCGCCACAGCATGGAGTACTGCGGCTGGGAGGAGATGAGCTGGAACCCCAGCTCCTTCGCCAGGGCCGCGCCGGCGCGGATCTGGTCCGCCGTCCACTCGGAGACGCCGATGTACAGGGCCTTGCCCTGGCGCACGATGTCGGCGAACGCCTGCATCGTCTCCTCGAGCGGCGTCTCGGTGTCGTAGCGGTGCGCCTGGTAGAGGTCGACGTAGTCGGTGCCGAGGCGCTTCAGCGAGCCGTTGATCGACTCCATGACGTGCTTGCGCGACAGGCCCGTGTCGTTGGGGCCGCCGGGGCCCGTCGGCCAGTACACCTTGGTGAAGATCTCGAGCGACTCGCGCCGCTCGCCCGCGAGCGCGTCACCGAGCACCTGCTCGGCCTTCGTGTTCGCGTAGACGTCCGCGGTGTCGAACGTCGTGATGCCCGCGTCGAGCGCGGCGCGCACGCACTGCGTGGCGACGTCGTTCTCCACCTGGGAGCCGTGGGTGAGCCAGTTGCCGTACGTGATCTCGGAGATCTTCAGACCGCTGTTGCCGAGGTACCGGTAGTTGACCATGCGCCCACCCTAGGCGCGGCGCGGGGTCACTCCGGCCAGACGCCGTGCTTCTTCGACGACGGCTTGGGCAGGCGCGAGCGGCGGATCTGGAACGCGCGCATGACGGCGTACATCATCGTGCCCTTCGGCACCTCGCCGAACTTCGCCCGCAGCCGCTTCCGCAGTCCTCGCCACAGCAGGAACGCGTCGGCGATGGTGAGCAGCACGATCGCGTACAGGAGCATCAGCACGAGCGCCGCCATCGTCGCGTTCTGCATGAAGATGAAGTTCAGGACGATGAACGCGAACGCGACGGGAAGGAAGAACTCCCCGAGGTTCCAGCGGGCGTCCACGTAGTCGCGCACGTAGCGCTTGAGCGGGCCCTTGTCGCGAGGCGGCAGGTGGCGCTCGTCGCCGGTCTGCATCGCGCGGTACTCGAGGTTGCGCTGCTCGCGTGCCTTCTCCCGCGCCGCCTTCGTCGCCGCCTTGCGGTCGTCGGGCACCAGGGGGCGCTTGTTCGCGGCCTGGGACACGCTGCGCTTGGGCGTCGGGCGGCCCTTGCCGCCGGGCGTGCCGGCCTTCTCGATCTCGGCGGCCGCGTCGACGGGGTCGGTGGAGCCGGGGGACGACGGCGTCGCGTCGGGCTTGTTGCGGGAGAACACGCTCCCAGAGTAGTCGAGCGCGCAGGTAGCGTGAGCCGCGTGACAGACACCCCCGGCAACGCCCAGCACCTCGACGCCGCCACCACCCTGCGCGCGCACGTCGAGCGGCAGTTCCCCGCCCTCCAGGCCGACCTCGAGCGCCTCGTGCGCATCCCGAGCGTCTCGGCCGCGGCCTTCGACCAGGCGCACGTCGCGGCGAGCGCCGACGCCGTCGCCGCGCTGCTGCGCGACGCGGGGCTGCCCGACGTGCGGATCCTGCGCTCGGCCCGCCCCGACGGGACGCCCGGGGCGCCCGCCGTCGTCGCGCGCCGTCCCGCACCCGAGGGCGCCCCGACCGTGCTGCTGTACGCGCACCACGACGTCCAGCCGCCCGGCGACGCCGCCGGGTGGGCGACCGACCCGTTCGAGCCGGTCCAGGTGGGCGAACGGCTGTACGGCCGCGGCGCCGCGGACGACAAGGCGGGGCTGGTCGCGCACGTCGGCGCGCTGCGCGCCCTGGCCGCCCTCGCGGAGGAGGGCGGCGGCGACCTGCCCGTCGGGATCACCGTGTTCGTCGAGGGCGAGGAGGAGTCGGGGTCCCCGAGCTTCCGCCAGTTCCTCGCCGACCATCGCGAGCTGCTCGCGGCGGACGTCATCGTGGTCGCCGACTCCACGAACTGGAAGGTGGGCGTGCCCGCGCTCACCACCTCGCTGCGCGGCCTGGTCGACGGCGTCGTCGAGGTCGAGGTGCTGGGCCACGCGGTGCACTCGGGCATGTTCGGCGGTCCCGTGCTCGACGCGAACACCCTGCTGGCCCGGCTGATCGCCACGCTGCACGACGACGCCGGCAACGTCGCGGTGGCGGGCCTGGTCAGCGCCCCCGAGCCGGAGGTCGACTACGACGAGGCGGCGTTCCGCGCCGACTCCTCGCTGCTCGACGGCGTCTCGCTCGCGGGCGAGGGCACGATCGCCGGGCGGCTGTGGGCCAAGCCGGCGCTGTCCGTCATCGGCATCGACGCCACGAGCGTCGCGCACGCGTCGAACACGATCGCGCCCCGCGCGGCCGCGAAGCTGTCCCTCCGCATCCCGCCGGGACAGGAGCCGCAGGCGGCGGAGGACGCGCTGCGGACCCACCTCGAGGCGCACGTGCCCCTCGGGGCGCGCGTCACCTGGCGGCCGGGCGAGCAGGGCCGCGCCTTCCACGCCGCCGACGACTCCGCGGCGATGCGCGCGGCGCGCTCGGCGTTCGCGACGGCCTGGGGCACGGACCCGGTGGACGTCGGCGTCGGCGGATCGATCCCGTTCATCGCCGACCTGCTCGAGTTCTTCCCCGCCGCGGCCGTGCTCGTCACCGGTGTCGAGGACCCGGACTCCCGCGCGCACGGCGCCGACGAGTCGGTGCACCTGGGCGAGCTGCGCAAGGTCGTGCTGGCCGAGGCGCTCCTCCTGCGCCACGTCGCCGAGCTCGACGGCTGAGAACGGGGGCGGCGCGATGACCCAGGGCTCCCGGGACGGCTTCGAGGACGCGGTCGCCTCGGCGATCATGGTGCCGCTGCTGCCCTGCGGGGGTGACGAGGCGGACCTCGACGAGCTGGTCGCGTTCTGGACGACGCTCGGCCTCGAGGTCACCTACCGGCAGCGCCGGCCCAACCCGATCGTGGCTCTCGGCCGGGGCGGCCTCCAGCTGCAGTACTACGGGATGCCGGGCTGGGACCCGGAGCAGAGCCACTCGACGTGCGTCGTGGCTGTCCCCGACACCGAGCCGGTCTACGAGGCTTTCGCCGCCGGTCTGCGCACGTTGTTCGGCCGGGTGCCCTTGTCGGGGGCGCCCCGGGTGACCCGGCCGAGGAAGAGGGCGAACAACGGGGGCCTCAGCGGGTTCAGCCTGATCGACCCGGCCGGCAACTGGGTGCGGGTCACCCGGCTGCCCGACGCGCCGGTCGTCGCGGGCGAGGGCGGCACGACCTCCTGGACGACGGGTGGTGGCGGGCCCCTGGCGCGGGCCCTCGAGAACGCCGTCGTCGTCGGCGACTCGCACGGCGACGTCGCCCAGGCCCGCAAGCTCCTGGGCGGCGCCGTCCGCCGCTCCCGTGCCGAGGGCGGCACGCCCGCGGCAGAGCTCGCGCCGGCGCTCGCCTACCTCGCGGAGCTCGCGGTACGCGCCGGAGACCCCGCCGCGGCGGGCGAGCTCGTCGCCGAGCTCGACGCGCTCGCCGGCGCCCATGGGGCGGGGGACGCGGCCGTCAGGTCCGCGGCGGACGAGGCGCACGCCCTCGTGACCGACGCGGCCGGCTGACGCGCCGCAGCCTCAGCTCACCCCGGCCGCCGCGCGGAGGACGTCGAGAGCGACCGGGACGTCGGCATCGACGCCCGTGCTCAGGGCCGCCTCGAGCCGCCCGGCAGCCTCGGAGAGCCCCACGTCGCCGAACGTCGCGGCCGAGCCCGCCATCGTGTGGCAGAGCCGTACGGCCTCCTCGCGGGCCACGGGGTCGTCCCGGGTCTCGGCTGTCGCGAGGAGCTCGGTGAGCCGCCGTGCCCGTCCCCGGTTGCGTTCGCGCGCGCGCCGCCCGAGGGCGGCGATCGCGTCGTCGAGACCCGCGTCGTCGAGCCCCCCGCCGTCGGGGCCCGGTCCGTTCTCGCCGTCCGACCCGGTCCTCGGTCGGCCCTGCGGCGTGCCGGGCGAGGCGGTCACGCGTCCCAACCCAGCACGTCAGCGAGGTCGGAGGGCAGCTTCAGCGGGTCGAAGGGCTTCGTCAGCACGCCGGTCGCACCCAGGCCGTCGAGCCGCGAGATGTCCTGGCTACCGACCTTCGCGGTGAGGAACACCACCGGTACCTCGCGCAGCTCGGGGACGGCACGCAGCCGGCCGAGGACGGTCGGCCCGTCGTGCACGGGCATCATGACGTCCAGGAGGATCACGTCCGGGCGCACGCGCCGCGCCACGTCCAGGCCTTCCGTGCCGTCGCCGGCCGTGTGCACCTCGTGCCCCCCGACGGCGGACAGCGCGACGGCTGCCACCTCCCTGATCGACGGATCGTCGTCGATGACCACCACGCGTCGGCCCCCCGTCGCCACGTGCTGCGCCTCCTGTCAGTGCCCTTCTCCGAGTCCGCACGACGGTACCCCCCGACACGCGAGGACGCCTTTCGTCGCTCCGGGCGTCGGCATCGGGGGCGGAGCGCGCGAACCTCTCCTACCCTCGGGCCCATGGGGGACGCGCGACAGGCGACGGCGCGGGCGCACGCGAGGTTCGTGCGCTGGTGCTGGGTCGCGGCGGTGCTGGTGCTGGCCCTGGTGGTGCTCCTGGCGGGCCCCCTGGACCAGGCCGCGCAGGCTGCGATCTCTCGCGGCGCCATCGCAGCGGCCGGCGTGGTCGCGGCGCTGAGCTGCGGCTGGCGCGCGGCGCGCTCGACGGGGCGTCGACGCCGCGCGTGGGGACTGCTGTCCCTGGGCGGCGCGGTCGGCCTCCTCGGCAACGTGTACGCGGGTCTGGTGGGCGACCCGGAGACCGGCGACACCGCCTACATCGCAGCGCTTCTGCTCGGCGTGGTGGGGATGGCGCTGTTCCCGACCGTGCGACCGCGCGGTCACGAGCTGGTGCGCATGCTGCTCGACAGCGTGGTCGTCGGAGGCTCGGTCCTGTACATCGCGGTCTTCAGCGTCGCCCTGGGGGGTACCGGCGGCTTCGAGGCCGAGCCGGTGCTCACCGCGTACGCGCTGCCGGTCGTGGACGCGCTCCTGGCGACCCTCGCCGTCCTCGTGCTCACCCGTTCCCCGGCCGCCGAGCGCGTGCCGCTCGGCCTCGTCGGCATCGGGTTCGTGCTGTACGCGGTCGCCGACGTGGCGTTCGCGCTCCTCACAGTCGAGGGTGGCTTCAGCTTCGGCAGCCCGGTCGACGTCGGGTGGGTGGGCGGCTACCTCGCCATCGCCGTCGCGGCGCGCCACCCCGCAGCATCCGGTAGCCCCATCACGGGGCATCGGACGGACGGGTCGCCCGTGCTGGGCACCGTCGTCACGTTCGGGCTGTTCCTCGCTGCAGCGCTCGCGCGGGTGTGGCAGTCGGGGGCGAACGACGGCGTCTCGGGGGTCGCGAACACGCTGTGGGTGGCCGTCCTCGTCGCCGTCGCGGTACGGCAGATCCTCGTCGTCGTCGACAACGAGTCGCTGCGCGGCGGGCTGGAACGGCGGGTGGAGGAACGCACGGCACAGCTGCGGGCGCTGGCGAGCGAGCGAGAGCGCACGCTCGAGTCCGTCGCCGACGGCATCTACGGCGTCGACTCCGCCGGACGTGTCACCTTCGTCAACGCCGCCGGCGCCAGGACGCTGGGCACGGCGGCGGCCGACCTCGTGGGACGCGACGCGCACGAGTCGTTCCACGCGCCTGCCGAGGACGGCACCCCGTACCCGGCCGAAGGCTGCTACATCGCCGAGGCTCTGCGAGAAGGCCTGACCGCCACGGCCGAGCAGGACGTCTACCGGCGCCCGGACGGCAAGGACGTCCCCGTCGAGGTCGCTGCGAGCCCGCTGCGCACCGACGGCGTGGTGACCGGTGCAGTCGTGGTGTTCCGCGACATCTCCGAGCGGCGCGAGGTGGAGCGCATCAAGGACGAGTTCGTCTCCGTCGTGAGCCACGAGCTGCGCACGCCGCTCACCTCGATCCGCGGCGCGCTGGGGCTGCTCGACAGCGGGGTGCTCGACCGGGCTTCCGACCAGGCCGCCCGCATGGTGCACATCGCCCTCACGAGCAGCGAGCGCCTGGGCCGCCTCGTGGACGACATCCTCGACGTCGAGCGGATGGACGCGGGGACCGCGCAGCTGGTGCTCGCCGAGCAGCGGCTCGACGGGCTCGTCGCGGCCGCGACGGAGCAGGTGTCGATCCAGGCCGACGACGCCGGCGTGGTGCTGTCGTCAGACGGCACGACGGAGCTTGTGCTGGTGGACGGCGAACGCATCGTGCAGACGTTGACGAACCTGCTGAGCAACGCCGTGAAGTTCTCGCCGCGGGGGAGCACCGTCCGGGTGTCCGTCCGGACCGTGGGGGACCTGGTCGAGGTGCGGGTCGACGACGAGGGCCGCGGGATCCCGCCGGACAAGCTCGAGACCGTCTTCCGGCGCTTCGAGCAGGTGGACGCCTCGGACGCTCGCGAGCGGGGCGGCACGGGACTGGGTCTCGCCATCGCCCGGAGCATCGTCGAGCGGCACGGTGGGCGGATGTGGGCGCTCAGCGAGGGGGACGGCCGCGGGTCCAGCTTCCGGATGACCCTGCCGCGCGCGGTCGTTCCCGGCCCGGCGGACCACGACGCACCGGCGGGCGCGACGCCCGCCCCGCCGGCGACCGCCCCCGTCCGCTCGGTGAAGGACTCCGACCCGGGCTCCGACCCCGTACCCGCGTCGGAGGCCGCCCGCGTCGCCACGGACGTCCGTGTCGTCGTCGTCGACGACGACCCGTACGTGGTCGACGTGCTGCGCGCCGTCCTCGAGGCACGCGGGTACGCCGTCGTGGGTGTGACCGACGGCCGCGCGGCGCTCGAGGCCGTCGAAGCGGAGCATCCCGCTGCGATCGTGCTGGACCTGGCGATGCCCGGGACCGGAGGCGCCGAGGTGCTCCGACGGCTGCGGCACTCGGCGGCGACCGCCGAGCTCCCGGTCGTCGTCGTGTCGGGCACGGCGGCGTCGGACGCCCGGGAGACCGCGGCGCTCGCGGACGGCTGGCTCGTCAAGCCCGTGGACCCCGCCCGGCTCGCGGCGACGGTCCGCGACGTCATCCGGCTGCGCCCGCACCACGAGAACGTCCTCGTCGTCGAGGACGACGACGACCTCCGCGCCGTCCTGACGACCGTCCTGGAGGGCGCGGGACTGGTGGTGACGGCGGCGCGGGGCCTCGCCGAGGCGCGCGCCGCCCTCGCGGACGGGCCGGAGCCTCACCTGGTGCTGCTGGACCTGCGCCTGCCCGACGGCACGGGCCACGACCTGGTGGCGGACCTGCGGCGCCGCGGCCGCCTGCACCGGACCCCCCTCGTCGTCTACTCGGGTGCCGACGTCGGCCCTGTCGAGCGGGAGGACCTCCGTCTGGGCAGTACCGTCTTCCTCACCAAGGGCCGGGAGGCGCCGGACGCGGTGCTGCGCCCTGTCCTGGACCTGCTGGACGCCGCCGCGGGCCGGACCGCCGACTCCTCCGCCCACCACCAGACCGGACCTACCCCGAGGACCCCATGAGCGACTTGACCATTCGCGTGAGCGCCGGCACCGGGAGGGGCCGCACGACGCTCGCAGCCTTCGACGCGGCCCTCGTGGCCGCCGGCGTGGGCGACTTCAACCTGGTCCGGCTGAGCTCGGTGGTGCCACCGGGCAGCACGGTCCTCGAGGTGGAAGGGCGAGACCAGCTCCGGGGCGAGCACGGCGACGCGTTGTACTGCGTGTACGCGGCGGGGCACGCCTCCCTGCCCGGCCACGAGGCCTGGGCCGGTGTCGCGTGGTCACGGCGCGACGACGGCAGCGGCGCAGGGCTCTTCGTGGAGCACGACGGCCCGTCGCACGAGCAGGTGGAGACCGATCTCGTGCACAGTCTGGACGACCTGTCCGCGACGCGCGGGGGCATGTACCACCAGGAGGGACGCCGCATCATCGGGATGGCCTGCGAGACCCTTCCCGTGTGCGCCGTGGTGGTGGCGACGTTCCGTCGCGCCGGATGGGAGGAGCTGGGCCGTGCGCGCTGACGTGACGTTCGAGGCGACGGTGACCGGGGAGGCGGCCGAGCGGTTCTGGGCGCTCTACCTCGAGGCGTTCGAGCCGCTGCGGACGCGCGCCGCGGCCCGCCACGTGCTGCACCGTGAGGAGTTCGACGAGGAGATGAGCGACTCGCGCGTGCTCAAGCTCCTCGCCCACGATGCGCAGGGGAAGGAGGTCGGGCTCACGACGCTGGCGACCGACCTCGCCGCTGTGCCCTGGGTGAGCCCGGAGTTCTTCGCCGAGCGCTACCCCGAGCACGCCGCGCGTGGCGCGATCTGGTACATCGGCTTCACCCTCGCCCATCCGGGCCGACGGTCGACGCGGACGTTCATGGACATGATCGACGCCCTCGTCGCGCGCCTCGCCGAGCACCGGGTGGTCTGCGCGTACGACGTCTCCCGGTTCAACGACGACTCGCTGCGGTTCGCCGAGAACCTGCGCCGCCGCCTGGAGCGCACGCAGGACGTCACGGTGGAGACGGTGGACCGGCAGACCTACTACGCGACGACGTTCCACTGACGGCGCACGCTGCCGCCCACGCGCGTCAGGCCCGCTCGGGGTCCCGGTGCGCGACGTCGAGCGCCCGCGCCCAGGCGGCGACGTCGTCGGGCAGGTCGGGGCTCTGCGCCGGCGCCTCCGGGCCCATGAGCGCGACGACGTCCGGCGCGGGGATCCGGGCGTTCCCCGGGCCGAGAAACCGTCCGGCCACGTAGCCGCGGCCGTAGAGCTGCCCGCGGCAGGTGAAGACCTGCTCGATGTAGATCACCCGCTCGTCCCAGCCGAGCACGCGCGTGGCGATCTCGAAGCGGTCTCCGAGCTTGAGCGAGCGCTTGTAGGTCATGGTCGACGCCGCGACCACCGGGTACCACTTGCGGTCGCCGATCTTGGCGAAGCCGTCGAGGTCGGCGATGAAGTTCGACCGTGCCACGTCCATCATCTGCAGGTACGAGCCGTTGTTGACGTGCAGGTACAGGTCGAGGTCGCCGGGGCGCACGCGCATCCGCGTCACGGACGGGTCGAGCAGGCCCTGGCCGGGCACCGGCTTGCGGGGACGCAGGGACGCCCAGGTGAGCTGGATCATTCGAGTCACCCGCGCAGGGTATATCGGCGACCGGCGGTACCAGATACTTGCGCCCGGCCGGGCGGGCGGACGTGCTGCAGGTCAGACCGGGGGAGCGGGGTCGTACTGGATCCCCCGGCGCACCGCGCGCGCCACCTCGGGCGACTCGAGCCGCGCCACCAGGTGCAGGGCCATGTCGATCCCGGCCGAGACGCCGGCCGCCGTCACGACGTCCCCGTCGTCGACGAACCGCGCCTCGGTGTCCACGACGACGCTCGGGTCGATCTCGGCCAACTCGTCGTAGTGGTCGCGGTGCGTCGTCGCCGGCCGGCCGGCCAGCAGCCCCGCCGCCGCGAGCACCAGGGCGCCCGTGCAGACGCTCGCGAGGACCGGCGTCTGCACGCGCACCTGGCGCAGCCACTCCAGGTGGGTCGGGTCGGCGATCATGGCGCGGGTGCCCCAGCCCCCCGGGTAGACCAGCACGTGCAGCGGGCCGACGTCGTCCGCGGAGTGCGCGGGCACGAGTCGCAGGCCCTTGGCCAGGCGGACGCCGTCGCCGTCGCGCGAGAAGGTGCTCACGTGCGGCTTCGGCCCCGACTCGCTGCTCGAGTGCTGCTCCCAGGCCGCGAGGACCTCGAACGGCCCGACGACGTCGAGCTCCTCCGCGTCGTCGAACACGAGGATGCCGATGTGGAGCCCGCCGTCGGTGCTCATGCCTTCTCCTGCGTCGTCAGGGCCGTCACGGCCCCACGGTCATGTCAGATCCCGGGCAGCGCCAGCATCTGGTCGAGCGCCACGCGGGCCCAGTGGGCGTCGTCGGCGTCGACCACGATCCGGTTGACCACGCGTCCCTCGACCAGCGACTCCATCGCCCACACCAGGTGCGGCAGGTCGATGCGGTTCATGGTCGAGCAGAAGCACACGGTCGAGTCCAGGTAGTGCACCTGCTTGTCAGGGTGCGCCTTGGCGAGCCGGCGCACCAGGTTGAGCTCGGTGCCGATCGCCCAGGAGCTGCCGGGCTCGGCGGCGTCGAGGGCCTTGATGATGAACTCGGTGGACCCCACCTGGTCCGCCGCGGTGATCACCTCGTGCTTGCACTCCGGGTGGGCCATCACCGTCACCCCCGGCACCTTCGCCCGGACGTCCTCGACGTTGCGCGCGGAGAACCGCCCGTGCACCGAGCAGTGCCCCCGCCACAGGATCATGCGCGCGTCGCGCAGCTGCTGCTCGGTGAGGCCGCCCAGCGGCTTGCGCGGGTCGTAGACCACGCAGTCGTCCAGGCTCAGGCCGAGCTGGAGGACGGCGGTGTTGCGGCCCAGGTGCTGGTCCGGCAGGAACAGCACCTTGCCGGTGCCCTCCACGCCGCCCACCCGGTCGAACGCCCAGCGCAGCGCGACCTGCGCGTTGGACGACGTGCACACGGTGCCGCCGTGGCGGCCGGTGAAGGCCTTGATCGCGGCGGACGAGTTCATGTAGGTGACGGGCACGGTGTCGTCGGCGATCCCGACGTCCTGCAGCACCGCCCACGCCTCCTCGACCTGGCCGATCTCGGCCATGTCCGCCATGGAGCAGCCCGCGGCGAGGTCGGGCAGCACGACCTGCTGGGCGTCCGACGTGAGGATGTCGGCGCTCTCGGCCATGAAGTGGACGCCGCAGAACAGGACGAACTCCGCCTCGGGGCGGGCGGCGGCCTCGCGCGCGAGCTTGAAGGAGTCCCCGGTGACATCGGCGAAGTCGATGACCTCGTCGCGCTGGTAGTGGTGCCCGAGCACGAACGCGCGCTCGCCCAGGGCGGCCCGCGCGGCGCGGGCCCGCTCCACCAGGTCCGGGTCCGACGGCGACGGCAGCGCCCCGGTGCACTCGACGCCCCGCTCGGAGGCGAGGTCGCGGCCCTGGCCGAGCAGCAGCAGCGCGGAGGGTGCGGGCTCGGCGAAACCGGTCGTGGTGCCGGTCGTGGTGCCCGCGGTGTCGTTCAGCAGGGTGGTCACGCGCTCATATTTCCACAGCGCCCGTGCGCGGCGCGCCGTGCGTCCGGTTGCACAGCGCCCGTGCGCGGCGTGCCGTGCGTCCGGTTGCACAGCGCCCGTGCGCGGCGTGCCGTGCGTCCGCGTCTCCACAGGTGCCGCGTTCGGGACGCCGAGCGTCCGTGACGCCGCCGGGTGTGCCACGATCGCGGCATGCAGGTGCTGCTCTGCGTCGGCGAGGACGCCGGCCCTCTGGCCCCCGCGCTCGCGACGGCGTGGCGGGAGGCCGCGCCGTCGTGCGACGTGACCGCCGTCGTCCTGCCCGGCACCCCGTCCGACACCGTGCCGCCCGGGGAGGCCCGACCGGCGCTCGCGGGCGTGTTCGTCCCCCTGGGCGCCCTCGGGCTGTCGAGCGTCGCGGGGCCGGAGGAGGGGCCGCTCGCCGGCCCGGCCGCCGAGGCCGACCTCGTCGTCGTGCACGTCCCCGTGCTGGACGGCACGACCCTGCGCGAGGGGCGCGTCCCGGCCGCCGTGGCGGCCGCCGCCCCGCACGCCGTCCCGGTCGTGGTGCTGGCCGGCCGCAGCGAGGTGTCGCGGCGCGAGTGGTCCGGGGCCGGGGTGAGCGGCGTGCACGAGACGGGGCCCGACGCCGCGACGGCGACCGCGCGCGTGGCGCGGACCTGGGCGCCGTCCTGGGCCTGACCGCCACGACCTCGACGGCTGCCGCGCCGCGCCTGTGACCCGCGTCATCGCGCCCGCGGAATTCGCGCGTAGGATCGGGAACAGCCGTACCGGTCCGCCTGTTGGAGGAAGCATGACCGACACCACCGAGATCGCCACGCACGCCGTGGACCTGTCCGACGTCGCCGCCGACAAGGTTCGCAGCCTGCTCGAGCAGGAGGGCCGCGACGACCTCCGTCTGCGGGTGGCCGTCCAGCCCGGCGGCTGTTCCGGCCTCATCTACCAGCTCTACTTCGACGAGCGCCTCCTCGACGGCGACGCGCTGCGCGACTTCGACGGCGTCGAGGTCGTCGTGGACCGCATGAGCGTGCCCTACCTCGAGGGCGCGAAGATCGACTTCGCGGACACCATCGAGAAGCAGGGCTTCACGATCGACAACCCGAACGCCGGCAGCTCCTGCGCCTGCGGCGGCTCCTTCAGCTGAACCGCTGAGCGAGCTCGACGGCCCGGCCGCCCCCACGGGGTGGCCGGGCCGTCGTCGTCGCGGGCCCGCCGTCGTCGCGGCTCAGGAGGTGGCGCCCAGCCGCACGGTGAGCGACCACGTCCTCGGAGCGGGTCCGTCGTCGCCGGGCTCCTCCGCCTCGTCCGTCGCGGGGGTCTCGGTCTCGCCGACCGCCGCATGGCCCCGCATCCGGGCCCAGGCGGGCACGTCGTGGCGGGCCGCCGGGTCGGTCGACAGCACGGTCACGAGCGTCCCGGCGGGCAGGTCGCGGGACGCCGCGGCCAGCCGGATCACCGGCAGCGGGCAGCGCAGGCCGCGTGCGTCGACGACCACGCCGTCCACCCCGGGGCCGGCCCCGGAGCCCTCCGCGCTCACAGCCCGTCCACCCCGAGCACGTCGCGCACCCGCCGCACGGCGCCCGGGAGGACGGCCAGGAAGCGGTCGACGTCGTCCTCGGTGGTCGACCGGTCGAGGGCGATCCGCACGTTGCCGTGCGTGAGCACCCCCATCGCCGCGAGCACGTGCGACGGCTCCAGGGTGCTCGCGGTGCAGGCGGAGCCGGAGCCGACGGCGAAGCCCGCCCGGTCCAGCTCCGTCACGAGCGCCTCGCCGTCGACGTACAGGCACGAGAAGGTGACGATGTGGGGGAGCCGGTCGTCCGGGTCGCCCACCACCTCGACGTCGGGGACGGCGGACGCCGCCGCCCGCACTCGCTGCGTGAGGAGCCGGCGCCGCTCGTCCTGCGCGGCGCGGTCGGCCACCGTCGCCTGCAGGGCCACGGCGGCGGCGAACGCGGCGGGCACGCTCACCCCGCCGGGCGCCCAGGGGTCGGCGTCCTCCGGCGCGGGCGGGACGGCCCGCACGCGCTGACGCACGGCGAGCACACCCACCCCGGCGGGCCCGCCCCAGTCGGCCGGGTGGGCGGCGAGGAGGTCCCAGGCCTCGGGCACGACGTCGTGGCCCAGCGAGGCGCCCGCGTCCACGAGGAGCGGCACCCCTGCGGCCCGGGTGGCCTCGTGCACGGTGCTCAGCGGCTGCCGCGTGCCCACCTCGCCGTTGGCGTGCTGGAGCGCCGCGATCGCGACGCCGGGGCGCGCGACGCGGTCCGCGAAGGCGTCCGGGTCGACGCGACCGTGGGGGTCGACGCCGACCACCACGCGCTCGCCCTCCTGGGCCTGTGCGGCGACGGCCGCCCCGTGCAGCACCGCCGCGCGCTCGGTACCGCCCACGACGACGTCACCGCCCGCGCGGCGGCGGGCCTGCGCGGTGCCCACCAGGGCGTCGCGGAGCGCGGACGCGTGGCCGGCCGTGAAGCGCACCTCCTCCGTGCGCGCCCCCAGGACGGCGGCGACCGCCTCCCGCGCGCCGTCGAGGAGGCGCGCCGCCCGGCGTCCCTCCGTGTGCAGGCGGTGCGGGTCGGCCCAGCCGTCGTCGAGCGCCTGCAGGAGGGCCTGCCGCGCGAGCGGGTGCAGCGGGGCGCCGCCGCCGTTGTCCAGGTGCACCCGCGGGGCGGACGCCGTGGGCGGCGCCGCGGGGGAGTGGTTCCCGGTCGGCTCGGTGGTGTCGGTCACAGGCGTGCTCCGTGGGGGCTGACGTGCGTCCCGACGCCGTGTCCGGGCGCGTCGGGCGGGCGCGGGATGCACGCCCGGGGCACGATCGTGCCATCTTCGGGGCGTCGGGGTCCGGTCGGTCGGGGTCCGGCACGGTCCGGAGGATCTGACATTCCCGAGGATCGATCTGACACTCTCCGGGGGTCTGTGTGCAAGAAGGAGTTGTGGACGTCCCGTGCGGAAAGAGTCACGCCCCGAGGGGGCTTTCGCGGCGTCGAACCTGCTCCGGGCGCGCTAGGCTGCACTTCATCGAGGACGAAGGTCCTGTCCGCGTGCCTGTTGCCCAGAGGGGCCGTGGCGGTCGGGCAGGACGTGACGTGAAAGGCCTCCCTTGCACTCGAAGAGCCCCACCCGCACCCGGCGGGTCATCCTGCGCGCGACGGCTATCGCCGGCGCCGTCGCCGTGTTGGCCTCCGGTTGTGCCAGCGACTCCGTCAAGCGCGGATACCTGCCCGGCTACAGCGACGGGGAGGTGACCAACCAGACCGAGCGAATCACCAACCTCTGGGTCGGCTCCTGGATCGCGGCGCTGATCGTCGGTGTGATCACGTGGGGCCTGATGCTGTGGTGCGTCGCGGCGTACCGCAAGCGCCGGGACGACCACCAGCTCCCGATCCAGACGCGCTACCACATGCCGCTCGAGATCATGTACACGGCCGTGCCGACGATCATGATCCTGGTCCTGTTCTTCTACACGGACCGCGACATGTCGGCCGTGCAGGACACCAGCGCCGAGCCGGACGTGAACATCCAGGTCATCGGCAAGCAGTGGAGCTGGGACTTCAACTACCTGGACTCCGACGTCTACGAATCCGGGCAGCACCTGCTCGACGTCGGCGGCCAGACGATCGACGACGAGGTCGACGGTGCCCCGGGCACGTCGAAGGACGTCCCGACGCTGTACCTCCCGGTCGACCAGACGGTCGAGTTCACGCTGGACTCCCGCGACGTCATCCACTCGTTCTGGATCCCCGCCTTCCTGTACAAGCAGGACATGATCCCGGGCCGTACCAACACCTTCCAGGTCACCCCGACCCGTGAGGGCACGTACGCCGGCAAGTGCGCCGAGCTCTGCGGCGAGTTCCACTCCGGGATGCTCTTCAACGTCAAGGTCGTCTCGCAGGCGGAGTACGACGCCCACATGGCCGACCTCGAGGCCGCGGGGCAGACGGGCGAGCTCGGGCTCGACCTGAACCGCCAGCAGCACGACGCGAACTTCCCGCAGGAAGACACCCTCCCGGAGGTCGAGAACTGATGGCGGCCACGACTGCCCCCGCGCACGACGTCGAGGTCATCCCCGGTCTCGCGCCGAAGCGCCAGAACCTCGGTCGCACCGTGGTCAAGTGGATCACCTCCACCGACCACAAGACGATCGGCTACCTGTACCTCATCACGTCGTTCATCTGGTTCGCGGTGGGAGGCATCCTCGCCCTGCTGATCCGCGCCGAGCTGTTCATGCCCGGCCTGCAGGTGGTGCAGAGCAAGGAGCAGTACAACCAGCTCTTCACGATGCACGGCACGATCATGCTGCTGCTGTTCGCGACGCCCCTGTTCGCGGGCTTCGCCAACGTGATCATGCCCCTGCAGATCGGCGCGCCCGACGTCGCGTTCCCGCGGCTCAACATGTTCGCGTACTGGCTGTTCCTCTTCGGCGGCCTCATCGCGGCGGCGGGCTTCTTCACCCCGCAGGGTGCCGCGTCGTTCGGCTGGTTCGCCTACGCACCGTTGTCGAACACGACGTTCAGTCCAGGACTAGGCGGAGACCTCTGGGTGTTCGGCCTCGCGCTGGCGGGCTTCGGCACCATCCTCGGTGCCGTCAACTTCATCACCACGATCATCACGATGCGTGCGCCGGGCATGACCATGTTCCGGATGCCCATCTTCACGTGGAACACGCTCGTCACGAGCCTCCTCGTGCTGATGGCCTTCCCGCCGCTGGCCTCCGCGCTCTTCGCGCTGGGCGCCGACCGCCGCCTCGGGGCGCAGGTCTTCAACCCCGAGAACGGCGGGGCGATCCTCTGGCAGCACCTGTTCTGGTTCTTCGGCCACCCCGAGGTGTACATCATCGCGCTGCCGTTCTTCGGCATCGTGTCGGAGATCTTCCCGGTCTTCAGCCGCAAGCCGATCTTCGGCTACAAGGGCCTGATCTACGCGACGATCGCGATCGCGGCGCTGTCCGTGACGGTGTGGGCCCACCACATGTACGTGACCGGCGCGGTGCTCCTGCCGTTCTTCGCCTTCATGACGATGCTGATCGCCATCCCGACCGGCGTGAAGTTCTTCAACTGGATCGGCACGATGTGGCGCGGGAAGCTCACGTTCGAGACACCGATGCTGTGGTCGATCGGCTTCCTCGTGACCTTCCTCTTCGGCGGGCTGACGGGCATCATCCTGTCCAGCCCCGCCCTGGACTTCCACCTGTCCGACTCGTACTTCGTGGTGGCGCACTTCCACTACGTGGTCTTCGGCACCGTGGTGTTCGCGATGTTCGCCGGCTTCTACTTCTGGTGGCCGAAGTTCACGGGCCGGATGCTCAACGAGCGGCTCGGCAAGGTCCACTTCTGGCTGCTGTTCGTCGGCTTCCACATGACGTTCCTCATCCAGCACTGGCTGGGCGTGGAGGGCATGGCCCGTCGGTACGCCGACTACATGCCCGAGGAGGGCTTCACCTGGGAGAACCAGGTGTCGACCATCGGCGCGTTCATCCTGGCGGCCTCCACGCTGCCGTTCCTCTGGAACGTCTACACGACCTGGCGCAACGCGCCGAAGGTCACCGTCGACGACCCGTGGGGCTACGGCCGCTCGCTCGAGTGGGCCACCAGCTGCCCGCCGCCGCGGCACAACTTCACCTCGCTGCCGCGCATCCGCTCGGAGTCGCCGGCCTTCGACCTGCACCACCCCGAGGTCGCGGCCATGGAGCAGGCGCCGGGTCACGGGCCGCTGGTCCAGGTCTACGGTGACCCGGACCGGCGCGGACACCAGCAGCTGGTCGAGGAGCGTCGCGACAACGCGCAGTCGTCCGCCGCCCAGTCGACCACCACGGTGATCGACGACGAGGAGGAGAACCGCAAGTGAAGATCGAGATCAAGCTCTTCCTGTTCCTCGCGCCGTTCTTCGTGCTCGTCGGAGTGATCTACGGCTTCGTCACGCACTTCCAGGAGCCGGTCGGCTACCTCGGCATCCCGCTGGTGGGTGCGCTCGTCGCGATGGTGGGCGCCTACCTCGCGCTCACCGCCCGTCGCATCGACCCCCGTCCGGAGGACGACGAGGAGGGCGAGATCGAGCAGGGCGCCGGCGACCAGGGCGTGTACTCGCCGTGGAGCTGGTGGCCGCTGGTGATCGCCGCCGCCGCCGCGATCGCGTTCCTCGGGCTTGCCGTGGGCTGGTGGGTGCTCTACATCGGCTTCATCCTCGGCGTCATCGGCCTCGTCGGCTGGGTGTTCGAGTTCAGCCGTGGGCAGCACGCCCACTGAGGCTTCTGCTCATCGGAGGGCCCCTCACGCGACTCGCGTGCGGGGCCCTTCGCCGTTCCTCGGGAGGGCGCCTGAGGGCCGAGGACGCGGGACACGGATCGACAACGATCCGAGACGATGCGGTCCGACCCGCTCACCGCGCGACGGTCCCGTGATGCAATAAAACCTCACGATTCCCTGAGAAGGAGCATCATGCGCGTCCCCCAGAAGACCGTGGCCCTGGCATCGGCGGGCCTGGTCGCCCTCGCCCTGAGCGCCTGCGGGAGCGAGGAGCCCGCGGCACCCGCCGCCGGCGAGCAGGCCGCCGAGGAGCCGGCGGCGAAGATCGCGACGGTCTCGACGATGACGGACCTGGCCGGGCAGATGCAGGCCGCGCAGGAAGAGGCGTCGAGCGCGCACATGGAGCTGACGTACTCGGGTGAGCTCGCCGAGTCGGCCGGGATGACCGAGAGCACCACGTCGGCCGACGTGGCCTACGGCCCGACGTTCGACGAGACGACCATGCAGATGTCCATGGCGGTCATGGGCATGGACATGGACATCGTGCTGCTCGACGGCACGATCTACCTGTCCATGGGGGAGATGACCCAGGGCAAGTACCTGTCGATGACCGCTGAGGACATGGCGGAGGACCCGGCCCTCGCAGGCACGATCGACTCGATGGAGTCCATGGACACCGCCTCGCAGGCAGAGGCGATGGCGGACGCCGTCACCTCGTTCGAGCACACCGGCACCGAGACTGTCGACGGGGTCGAGACCCAGGTCTACACGGCCACGGTCGACCCGTCCAAGGTGAAGGACGGCACGGCGGGCATCGACGCGTCGACCGCGGACCAGCTCGGCGAGATCTCCGCGGTCTACAAGGTGGACCCGCGGGGCCTGCCCGTGGAGGCCGACATCACGATGGAGGTCGAGGGCCAGGAGATGGTCGTCGAGTCCACGTTCAGCAAGTGGGGCGAGCCGGTCGACGTCACGGCGCCCGCCGAGGACGACGTGATCCCGTACTCGGAGTTCGGTCAGGGCTGACACGGCCGCCGGCAGCCTGAGAGAGCACAGAGGCCCCGCATGCAGCGCGTGCGGGGCCTCTGTGCGTGCTGGGAGGCCCGGAGCGGGCCGCACCGGTCAGGCGGGGACGATGAGCCCGGCGGTCTGGGTGCGGGCGCGCTGGAGGCGGGCGGCGACGTCCTGCCAGTTCGCGATGTTCCAGACGGCCTTGACGTAGTCGGCCTTGACGTTGAGGTAGTCGAGGTAGAAGGCGTGCTCCCACATGTCCAGCATGAACAGCGGGGTGATGCCGACGGGGACGTTGGCCTGCTGGTCGAAGAGCTGGAAGATGGCGAGGCGCTGGCCGATGGAGTCCCAGCCGAGCACGGCCCAGCCGGAGCCCTGGATGCCGGTGGCGACGGCGGCGAACTGGGCCTGGAACTTGTCGAAGGAGCCGAAGGCGTCCTTGACGGCCTCGGCGAGCTCGCCCTCGGGCTGGCCGCCGCCCTCGGGGGAGAGGTTGTTCCAGAAGACGGTGTGGTTGGTGTGGCCGCCGAGGTTGAACGCGAGGTTCTTCTCGTGCAGGTTCACCGCGGCGTTGTCGCCGGACTCGCGGGCCTCGGCGAGCTTCTCCAGGGCGGTGTTGGCGCCGGTGACGTAGGCCGCGTGGTGCTTGTCGTGGTGCAGCTCCATGATCTTGCCGCTGATGTGCGGCTCGAGGGCGCTGTAGTCGTAGGGCAGGTCAGGGAGCGTGTAGACAGCCATGCTGAGATACCTCCGGTTGCGTGCCGCACGTCGTACCGGCGTGCGTGGGGACGTCGTCGACGGCTGGTCCCCGGCCGTTCTCACGTGCCGGGGACGACGACGGCCCGCGCACCCCGCCCGACGGATCGGGGGAGGGGAGCGCGGGCCATGGGTCCAGCCTGCAGGAGACTCAGTGCTCCCGCTCGACGTTGCCAGACCCCGAGACCAGCTCGGGGGTGTCGTGGGCGGGCTCGAGCTCGTCGTGCTCGCCGTGAGCGTGCGCCGCGGCCAGCTCGGCCGGGGTCACGGGCTCGACCCGGTCCTCGTAGAAGAACTGCGACAGCTTCTGCCAACGCTTGTCCTTCTTGTAGCCCTTGCGCTTGACGCCACGGGCGTCGGTCGCGGGCTCGATCTCCAGGGGCCGGCGCGCCTCGTAGTTGACGCGCAGCCAGCGCTCCTGCTCGTCGAGCGGGCGGTGGACCTCGATGTACTCGCCGTTGGCGAACCGCACGATGCGGCCCGTCTCGTGCCCGTGCAGCACCAGCTCGCGGTCCTTGCGCTGCAGGCCCAGGCAGATCCGCTTCGTGACCCAGAAGGCGAAGACCGGTCCGACGAAGAACAGGACCCGGAAGACCCAGGTGATCGTGTTGATCGACAGGGCGAAGTGCGTCGCGATGAGGTCGTTCGACCCCGCCAGCGCGAGGATGACGAACGCCGTGAGGAACGCGACGCCGAGGCCCGTGCGGGTCGGGACGTTGCGCGGGCGGTCGAGCACGTGGTGCTCGCGGTGGTCGCCGGTCACCTTCGCCTCGAGGAACGGGTACACGAACAGGAACGTGAACAGCAGGCCCGGGATGATGACCGCCGGCACCAGGATGTTCAGCGACAGCGTGAAGTCACCCCACGTGACGATCTCGGCCTGGCCGGGCATCAGACGCAGCGATCCCTCGAGGAACAGCATGTACCAGTCCGGCTGGGCACCCGCGGACACCGGTGACGGGTCGTACGGGCCGTAGTTCCAGACGTTGTTGATCGCCATCGTGCCGCCCATGAGGGCCAGCACGCCGAAGATGATGAAGAAGTTGCCGCCCATCTTCGTGGCGAACGCCGGGACCGCGGGGTAGCCGACCACGTTCTTGTCGGTGCGGCCGCCGCCCGGGTACTGGGTGTGCTTGTTGAGCACCATGAGGAACAGGTGCACGCCGACCAGCGCCAGGATGAGCGCGGGCACGAGCAGGATGTGCACCGTGAACAGGCGCGGGATGATGTGCTCGCCCGGGAACTCGCCGCCGAAGACGAACCACGAGAGGTACGACCCGATGATCGGGATCGACTTGATGACGCCGTCGGTGATGCGCAGGCCGTTGCCGGAGAGCACGTCGTCCGGGAGCGAGTAGCCCGAGAACCCGGCGAGGAGGCTGCAGATCAGCAGCAGCGTGCCGACCAGCCAGTTGAGCTCGCGGGGCTTGCGGAAGGCGCCGGTGAAGAAGACGCGCATCATGTGCACCACGATGCCGGCGACGAAGATCAGCGCCGACCAGTGGTGGATCTGCCGCATGAGCAGACCGCCGCGCACCTCGAACGACATGTTGAGCGTCGAGGAGAAGGCGGTGGACATGAGCTGGCCGTCCATGGTCGCCGGCGCGCCGTGGTGCGTGACGAGCGCCATCGACGGGTCGAAGAACATCGCCAGGAACACGCCGGAGATGAGCAGCACGACGAACGAGAACAGCGCGATCTCGCCGAGCATGAAGGACCAGTGGTCCGGGAAGACCTTGCGGACGAGCTGCTTTGCGAGCACGCCGACCTTGGTCCGCTGGTCGAGGTAGTCGGCGGACTTGCCGATCACGGTGGTCGGCTCCGCCGCGGTGGGGGGAGTGGTCGTGGTGCTCACTTCAGGCGCTCCCAGTAGCTCGGGCCGACGGGCTCGTTGAAGTCGTCCTCAGCCACAAGATACCCCTCGTCGTCGACGGTGATGGGCAGCTGGGGCAGCGGGCGCTTGGCGGGTCCGAAGACCACCTTGGAGCCGTCGGAGATGTCGAACGTCGACTGGTGGCAGGGGCACAGCAGGTGGTGCGTCTGCTGCTCGTACAGGGCGACCGGGCACCCGACGTGGGTGCAGATCTTCGAGTACGCGACGATGCCGTCGTAGGAGGCGCCCTCGCGGTGGTCGCGCTTGTGGTCGCGCGGGTCCATGCGGACGAGGAGGACGACGGCCTTCGACTTCTCGGTGATCCACTCGTGCGACTCGCGCTCCTCGGCGGGCACGTCGGGGATGACGTGCGCGACGGAGCCGACCGTGAGGTCCGACGCCTTGATCGGGCGGCCGGACGGGTCGTAGGCGAGGCGCGTGCCCTTCTTCCAGATGGTGTGCCGGAAGGAGTTGACGTTCCACGTGCCGCCGACGCTCGAGACGAGCGGCACCGCGATGGTCAGCGGGAAGAGGGCGAGCGCGGAGACGACCGCGCCCTTGAGGACGGGCCGTCGCGCGATGCCGGAGTCCTCGAGCCCGTCCTTGAACTGCTGCTGGACGACCTCGCGGACGTCCTCCGAGCTGCTGCTCGAGTGGCGCTCCTCGACGTACTCCTTGCCGGACATCAGGGTCTTGGCCCAGTGGACGGCCGCGAAGCCGATACCGAACAGGGAGATGGCGATCGCGACACCGAGCAGCACCGTCGAGAGGCGCACGCCGGGCGTGGTGCCGTCGGGACGCACGGCGAAGTAGGCGACGATCGAGGCGATCGTGCCGAGGCACGAGATGGCGAAGAGGATCGCGATGATCCGCTCGTTGCGCTTGGCCGCCTTCGGGTCCGTGTCGGCGAGCCGCGGGTGGTGCGTGGGGACGCCCGGGTCCGCGAAGCGGTCGGTCCGGGCGACCGTGCCGTCGCCGTCGTGCCGGGCCACGTCGCGCGACGGGCCCTGGGGGTTCTGGTTCTCGCTCACGAGGACTTCGCTCCGATCCACACCGCGCCGCCGATGATCAGGCCGATGCCGATGATCCAGGCCCAGAGGCCCTCGCTGACCGGACCGAGCGAGCCCAGGGTGAGGCCGCCGGCCGAGCCCTGGTCCTGCTCGTCGAGGAACGCGATGATGTCGCGCTTCTCTTCGGGGGTGATGTTGGCGTCGTTGAACACCGGCATGGACTGCGGGCCGGTGAGCATGGCCTGGTACACGTTGCGGCCGGAGGTGTCCCACAGCGGCGGCGCGAACTTGCCCTCCGAGAGGGCGCCACCGGCGCCGACGGCGTTGTGGCACATCGCGCAGTTGGTGCGGAAGAGGGCCATGCCGTTGGCGGGGTCGCCCTTGCTCCCGTCCACCTGCTCGTCGGTGGGGATGGCCGGGCCGGCGCCGAGGGACGCGACGTACGCGGCGAGCGCGGCGGTCTGGGCCTCGTCCATCTGCCGGGGCTTGGCCTCGGCCTGGGGGCCGTTCATCTGCATCGGCATCCGGCCGGTGGAGACCTGGAAGTCGACCGCGGCCGCGCCGACGCCCACGAGCGAGGGTGCCTCGGTGGTGCCCTCCGCGTTCGGGCCGTGGCAGGTGGCGCAGTTGGCCTGGAAGAGCTTCTTCCCGGTCTCGATGTCCGCGGTGCTGGCGGTGTCGGCCTGGGCCGGGCTCGGGGCCAGGGCGGCGTAGACGCCGCCCGTGACCAGCAGCGCCAGCAGCAACAGCACGACCGGCGCGAACCGGTGGTGCCTGCGGGCGGCGAGTGCCTTCACGAAATGATCCTCGTCTCGCAGATCGAAGGTGCAGGGTCAGTGCCGACGGCGACGCCGGCCGGGGGGGTCATCGCAGGAGGTAGATGACGGCGAAGAGTGCGATCCACACCACGTCGACGAAGTGCCAGTAGTAGGACGTGACGATCGCGGTGGTGGCCTCGTGGTGGCCGAAGTTCTTGGCGGCGAAGGAGCGCCCCAGCAGGAACAGGAAGGCGATGAGGCCGCCCAGCACGTGGAGGCCGTGGAAGCCGGTGGTCAGGTAGAAGACCGAGCCGTACGGGCTGGAGGAGATGGTCAGGCCCTCGTGCACCAGCTCGGTGTACTCGAAGATCTGGCCGCCGATGAAGAACGCGCCCATGAGGTAGGTGAGGGTCATCCACTCGTGCATGCCCCACTTGGTCACCTGCAGCAGGGAGCCGGAGCGCACCGGCTTGAACCGCTCGGCGGCCCACACGCCCATCTGGCAGGTGACCGACGACAGCACCAGCACGGTGGTGTTGATCGTCGAGAAGGTGATGTTGAGCTTGTCCGCCTGAGCGGCCCACTCCGCCTCGGGCATCACCGACCGGACGGTGAAGTACATCGCGAAGAGGCCGGCGAAGAACATGAGCTCGCTCGCGAGCCAGACGATCGTCCCGACCGACACGGGGTTCGGACGGTTGACGCTCACGTGCTGGTGGGCATGGGGGGCAGCAGCCGTTGCGGTCGACACGTCAGCCATTATGGCCGACATACGGCCGGTTCGAGCCACTCGGGCGGGCCTGGCGGAATGTCGATGTGCACAGAATCTGCGGAAACTCGCCACTCTGCCACTACGAGGTGACGGATCCATGGAGAGTGCCAGTAAAAGACCACGTTCGGCACCTGCCCGAGGTGACGCGAGTGTGCCACGATGCCAGCAAACGTCGACGTCCGACGGCCGCGGTACCGCTGCCGGACGTCGTGCCCGTGCCCGGTGCCGTGCACGTCCGCGAAGGGGAGCCAGCAGGTGACGGATCAGACGGATCAGATGGACCCGACGACGACCAGCCCGACCAGCCCGACCGGAGCGATCGCCCCGACGGCCCGCACGGGCCCGGCGGCCCGCGGGCCGCGCATCCTGCTCTACAGCGACGACCGGACCGTCCGCGCCCACGTGCGGACCGCCGTCGGGCCGCGCCTGCGCGCGCACGCACCCGAGATCGCGTGGGCGGAGGTCGCGACGCCCGCGGCACTCATCGCGGCGGCCGACCGCGGCGGGTGGGACCTGCTCGTGCTGGACGGTGAGGCGGACAAGTCCGGTGGCATGGGACTGTGCCGCCAGCTGAAGAACGAGGTGTACCGCTGCCCGCCCGTCGTGGTCCTCACCGGCAGGCCCGACGACGGATGGCTAGCATCGTGGTCGCTCGCCGACGCCGTGGTGCCGAGGCCGCTCGACGCGATCGAGCTGCAGCGCACCGTGGCCGGCTTCCTGAACGCGGCCGCCTGACCCGCCGCGGGGCCGCCCACGCCCCGTCGGAGGTCGGGCGGCTCCGAACCGAAGGGACCACCGTGGCCTCCACCGACCCGGCCTCCGACCTCACCTGGCCCGGCATCCTCACCGAGCTGGTCGCCGGGCGCGACCTGACTGCCGCCGAGACGGCCTGGGCCATGGACGAGGTCATGTCGGGCGAAGTGCCCCCGACGCGCCTCGCCGGCTTCCTCGTCGGCCTCCGGGCGAAGGGCGAGACGGCCGCGGAGCTCACGGGGCTCGCCGACGCGATGCTCGCGCACGCCACCCGGATCGAGGTCCAGGGCCGGACGGTGGACATCGTCGGCACGGGCGGCGACCGGCACCACACGGTGAACGTGTCCACGATGGCGGCCGTCGTGATCGCCGGGGCCGGGCTGCGGGTGGTCAAGCACGGCAACCGCGCGGCGTCCTCGTCCTCCGGCTCGGCGGACGTGCTGGAGGCGCTCGGGATCCGTCTCGACCAGGCACCGGAGCGGGTCGCGGCCCTCGCCGAGGAGGTCGGCATCACCTTCTGCTTCGCCGGCCTGTTCCATCCGTCGATGCGGCACGCCGGCGTGGCCCGGCGCGACCTGGGCATCGCCACGGCGTTCAACTTCCTCGGCCCGCTGACCAACCCCGCGCAGCCCGGTGCGACGGCGGTCGGCTGCGCCGACGCCCGCATGGCGCCGCTGATGGCCGGTGTGTTCGCGAGCCGCGGGACCGACGCGCTGGTGTTCCGGGGCGACGACGGGCTCGACGAGCTCGCGGCCACCGGGGGCACGACGGTGTGGGAGGTGCGGGGCGGCGAGGTCGTCGAGCAGCGGCTCGACGCCGCGACGGACCTCGGCCTGCAGCGCATCGAGGTCGCCGACCTCCGGGGCGGCGACGCCGCCCACAACGCCGGCGTGGCGCGCCGCGTGCTCGACGGGACCGACCGCGGGGCGGTGCGCGAGACCGTGCTGCTCAACGCCGCCGCCGGCCTCGTCGCCGACGGGGGCCTGCCCGGCACCACCCGGGGCTCGCTGGTCGAGCGCCTGGCCGCTGGGATGGAGCTCGCCGCCCGCAGCGTCGACGAGGGCGGAGCCGCCCGCGTGCTCGACGGCTGGGTCGCGGCGACCCGGGACTGACGAGCGGTCAGTCGTCCAGGCCGAGGGCGAACGCCTGCTCGAGGTCGACGTTCGAGTAGGTGCGGAACGCGATGAGCGTCTCTGTGCGCACGACGCCGGGCACCTTGCTGATCCCGTCGGCGATGACGTCGGCGAGCTCCTCGTGCTCCCGCACGCGCACCATGGCGACCAGGTCGGCCTTGCCGGTGACGGAGTAGACCTCGCTGACTCCCTTGAGGTCGGTGACCTTGGTGGCGACCTCGGGGATCTGGTCGGCCTCGGTGTCGATGAGCACGATCGCGGTCAGCATGCCGTCATCGTAGCCACCGGCGGCGGGGCCGCGAGGCGCCCGGCGGTCTCGTCGTCCTCGCTCGGCGCGGCCCACAGACCCGCGACGGTCGTCGAGACCGCGCCGAGGTCGGCGTGCGCGGCGGCGGAGCGCACGGGGCACGTCCAGGGGTCGCTCACGTGCACCAGCCGGACTCCCGGCTCGTCCAGCCACGCCAGCACGAGGGCGGCCTCCTCGGGATGGCACGCGGGGGCGGGAGCCACGGACGGGGCGACGGCCTCCGCCGTCGCGCGCAGGGCGTCGACGACGGGCACCGGGTCCTCGTCGGGGCCGGTGACGGCGGTCGCGGCGAGCCGCGCGTGCTTCACCACGACGAGCTCCCAGCCGCCCGCGGGGGTGGGCCGCGCGGCGACGAGCTCGGCGCACCGGGCGACGGGGTCCAGGCGCTGGGCGCGCGCCGCGCCCTGGACGAACGCCCGGAGCCGGTGGGTCACGGTCCCGGCCTCCTCGAAGCGTTCCTGGGCAGCGAGCCGGCCCACCCGCGCGGCGAGGACGTCGACGACGGCCGAGGCGTCGGACGTGAGCGCCGTGCGTGCCGCGTCCGCGACGGCGTCGTACCCCTCGTCGGGCGTGCCCGTCGCCGTGCACGGCGCGGAGCAGCGTCCCATCCCCGCGAGGGCGCACGGGCTGCCGGCCGTCCGCGCGACCCGGGGGAGCCGCGCCGTGCACTGGCGCAGGGGCAGGGCGTCGTGGACCGCCTCGACGGCGGCCAGCGCGGCCTGCCGGGACGTGAACGGGCCGATGTGCGGGGTCCCGGCCCGCACCTCGCGCACCACCGACAACCGGGGGTAGGCCTCGTCCGTGAGACGCACCCAGGACTGGCGCTCCGGGTGCTTCGAGCGCCGGTTGTACCGCGGCGCGTGCTCGGCGATGAGGCGCAGCTCGCGCACCGACGCCTCGAGCGGCGTCGCGCAGACCACGGGCGTGACGGCGTGCGCGATCCGCACCATCTCGGTGATGCGCCCGCGCTTCTCGGCGGCCGTGAAGTAGGACCGCACCCGCTTGCGGAGGTTCGTGGACGTCCCGACGTACAGGACCTCGTCGCCGGGGCCGCGGAAGAGGTACACGCCCGGGGCCTCGGGCAGGCCGTCGGCGAGCGTGCGCTTGCGGCGCACGTCGGGCGGGACGGGGTCGGCGGCGCCGGCGAGGTCCTCCAGGTGCGTGATGCCGAGGGGCGCCAGCCGCTCCAGGAGCGCGTGCAGCACGTCGACGGTCGCCCGCGCGTCCGCCAGGGCGCGGTGCTCGGGCGTCACCCGTGCCCGGAAGAGCGCGGCCAGGGTGGACAGCTTGTGGTTCGGCGCCTCGTCGCGGGTGACGACGCGACGCGCGAGGGGGACGGTGTCCACCACCCGGAACCCCGGCCAGTCGTAGCCGAGCCGGTCGCAGGCGGCCCGCAGGTAGCCGACGTCGTACGGCGCGTTGTGCGCGACGAGCACGGCGTCGCGCGCGAACTCCAGGAAGCTCGGCAGGACGAGCTCGACCGGGGGAGCCGTGGCGACCATGGACGTCGTGATGCCCGTGAGCCGGGCGACGAAGGCCGGCACCGGGTGGCCCGGGTTGACGAGCGACTGCAGCTCGCCCAGCACCTCTCCGCCGCGCACCTTGACCGCACCGATCTCCGTGATGCCGCCGTCGGCGGCCCGCCCGCCGGTCGTCTCGAGGTCGACCACGACGAAGGTGACGTCCCGCAGGGAGGTCCCGAGGTCCTCGAACGAGGGCTGGAGCGCGGTCGTGCGCGTCGGGTGCGGGGTGGTGCTCGGCATGCCGGGACCGTAGCGGCGGCCTCCGACAGCCAGGGGGTGGGGACGGGCGAGCCCGCCGAGACGGTGGTCTCGGCGGGCTCGGGTCCGTGCGGGCGGGGCCGGGTCAGCTCGCGGACTTCTGCCGGGTGTCGACGTACAGCTCGTCGATCTCGGCGGCGAAGTCCTTGACGAAGACGTGGCGGCGCACGCTCTGCTTGGGCGTGAGGTAGCCGTTCTCGACCGTGAGGTCGCCCGGCAGCACGGCGAACTTGCGGATCGACTCGGCCTTCGAGACCGCCTGGTTGGCGCGGGTCACGGCGGCATCGAGCGCGGCCAGCACCTCCGGGTCGGTCGCCGCCTGCGCGGGCGTCATCTCGGGCTTGTCGTGCATCTTGAGCCAGCCGGGCAGGCCCTCGGCGTCGAGAGTGATCAGCGCGCCGATGAACGGCCGGTTGTCGCCGACGACGACGCACTGGCTCACCAGTGCGTGCGCGCGGATCCGGTCCTCGAGCATCGCCGGGGCGACGTTCTTGCCGCCGGCCGTCACGATGATCTCCTTCTTGCGGCCCGTGATCGTGAGGAAGCCGTCGTCGTCGAGCGTGCCGAGGTCACCGCTGCGGAACCAGCCGTCGTCGAACGCCTCGGCGGTCGCCTCCGGGTTGTTGTGGTACCCGCGGAACACCTGGATGCCGCGCAGCAGGACCTCGCCGTCCGGGGCGATCCTGACCCCGCAGCCGGGCAGCTGGGGCCCGACCGAACCGATCTTGATGGCGTCGGGGCGGTTCACGCTGGTCGGCGCGGTGGTCTCGGTGAGCCCGTAGCCCTCGAGGATGGTGACGCCGAGACCGCGGAAGAAGTGCCCGAGCCGCTCGCCGAGGGGGCCGCCCCCGGAGACGGCGTACTGGGCCTGCCCGCCGAGCACGGCGCGCAGCTTCGAGAACACGAGGGTGTCGGCGACCTTGTGCTGGAGGCGGAGCCACAGCGACGGGCCCGACGGCGTGTCGAGCGCGCGCGAGTAGGCGATGCCGGTCGCGGCCGCCCAGTGGAAGATCTTCAGCTTGCCCCCGGCGGCGGCCTTCTGCTCCGCGGCGTTGTAGACCTTCTCGAAGACCCGCGGCACCGCGAGGATGTAGGTGGGCCGGAAGGCCTCCAGGCCGGCGGTGACCGTCTTGAGGTCGGCCCAGTGGCCGAGCACGGTGCCGCTCGCGATCGCGAGGATCTCGATGTAGCGCGCGAAGACGTGCGCCAGGGGCAGGAAGAGCAGGGTGCGCCCGCCGTCCTTGAAGACCTCGGGCACGGCGGCGACGGCGTTCACGCCGAGCAGCGCGAGGTTGCCGTGGGTGATCTCGGCGCCCTTGGGGGTCCCGGTCGTGCCGGAGGTGTAGATGATCGTCGCGACGTCGGCGAGGTCGGCGATCCCGCGGCGGCGGGCGATCTCGTCGTCGGCGACGTCGGCGCCCGCGGCCGTCAGCTTGGCGATCGCGCCGTCCTCGATCTCGAGGACCTCGCGCAGGGCCGGCGCGCGGTCGGAGACCTCCGCGACGGTGGCGGCGAGGCCGGAGTCCTCGACGACGAGCAGCGTGATGCCGGAGTCGGTGAGGATCCACTCCACCTGCTCGGCGGAGGACGTCTCGTAGATCGGCACCGGGACCGCGCCCGCCGCCCAGGCGGCGAAGTCGAGCAGGGTCCACTCGTAGCGCGTGTGCGACATGATGCCGACGGGGTCGCCGGGCTGCACGCCCTGGGCGACCAGCCCCTTCGCGACGGCCACCACCTCGGCGTCGAACTGTGCGGCCGAGACCGGCTGCCAGCCGTCGCCGGAGGGACGCTCGGCGAGCGTGGCGCGCGGGTCGCTCGCCACGCGGGTGGCGAGGAGGTCGTTGAGGTTCGACGTGGCAGGCAGCTCGACCGCCTGCGGAATGGTGATCTCGTCCATGCTGACTCCATCGTCCATGCTCATGCATTGGCCAGGGGTGCGTTCCCCGGCCGCCACGATACCGGGTCTCACGAGTGGTCCAGGACACGGTTCGGTGACGGTCCGTGACCACCGGTGACGTCGCGGTGACGTCCCGGTGGTGGACGAGCGTCGCACCCCCCGGTCGCGGTGGCTAGTCTTGTCCCTGCGCGCACCGCGCGCCCCCGCGCCGCGACGGCGACCGGGTGATGCGCCGTACGGACGCGGCGTCCCGACACATGAACGCGAGGTTCCCGCATGCACGCCATCGGAGTCGACATCGGCGGCACGAAGATTGCCGTGGGTGTGGTGGACGAGGCGGGCAAGATTCTCGCGAAGGTACGGCGCGAGACGGTCGCGGACGACGTCGCCTCCATCGATCAGGCCATCGCGGACGCGTGCACCGAGCTGGCCAAGGAGCACGAGGTCGGCGCGATCGGCCTCGCCGCCGCCGGCTTCGTGAGCCCCGACCGGCGGTCGGTGCTCTTCGCCCCGAACATCGCCTGGCGCGAGTACCCGCTCGCCGAGCGGATCGAGGCGCTGCTGGACGTCGACGTCCCCGTGGTCGTCGAGAACGACGCCAACGCCGCTGGCTGGGCGGAGTTCCGCTTCGGTGCCGCCCGCGAGGCCACCGACATGCTCATGCTGACGGTCGGCACCGGGCTCGGCGGCGCGATCGTGGTGGACCGCGAGCTCGTGCGCGGCAAGTGGGGCGTCGCGGCCGAGGTGGGGCACATGCGGGTCGTCCCGGGCGGCCACTACTGCGGCTGCGGGCACGAGGGCTGCTGGGAGCAGTACGCGTCCGGCACGGCCCTGGTGCGCGACGCGAAGCAGGCGGTGATCGCCCAGCCGGAGCGGGCGACGCGGCTGGTCGAGCTCGCCGGCGGCGACGTGTCGGCGCTCGAGGGCCCGCACGTCACGCAGGCGGCGCAGGAGGGCGACGAGCTCGCGGTCGAGCTGCTGGCGACGCTCGGCCGTTGGATCGGCGAGGGCTCGGCGTCCGTCGCCGCGCTGCTCGACCCCGAGCTCATCGTCATCGGCGGCGGCGTCGGCGCGGCCGGCGACCTGCTGCTCCTGCCCGTGCGCAAGGCGTACGAGGCGCAGCTGTCGGCCCTCGGGCACCGCCCGGTGGCGCAGATCGAGCTCGCCGAGCACGGCAACGAGGCGGGCATCATCGGCGCCGCCGACCTCGCCCGGCGCTGATCCGCACGTCGGCCGGCCCCGTCGCCCGGCCCCGTCGCCCGGCCTGGCCCCGCACGGGCCGGTCAGACGACGGCGCCCGTGCTGTGGTCGTCCGGGTCGCGGCGGTGCGGCATCCGCCAGAGGAGGATGCCCAGCGCGACGAGGAACAGGACGCCGGCGACAGGGCCGGACCATCCCGGGATGCGCAGGGCCGGGACGGCAGCGCGCAGGACGACGCCGAGCACGACGAGCACCGGCACCCCGACGACGACGGCCCACGCGAGGGTGAGGAGCGGGTCGCGGGAGAGCACCGGCTCCGGCTCCGGCGGCGTGAAGTGAGACTCCGTCTCTTCGAGATCCTCGATCTCGGGCGTGACGGGCCAGTCGCGGGGACCGGGGCTCACCACCCGACCGGGCGGCGGCGCGGTGTCCTCGCCGCGCACGTCAGCCGCGGGGTCGCTCGTCGTGTCGTCCGAGGTGCCGCCCGCAGGCTCGTCCGCCCGGTCGGCGTCGGTGGGCTCGTCGAGCGGCCCGAGCTGGGCGACGATGTCGGCCCAGCGCGCCTCGACGGCGTCGTCGGGCAGGTCGTCGTCCGGCAGGTCCGGTTCGGCGTCCGGGTTCGGTGCGGGCATGGGTTCACTCTATTGTCGTGGGCGAAGCAACGCGTCGACGGTCCGCCCGCCGGCGCCACGGCCCGTCGACGGCGGTCCGCTGACCGGGGGCTGCCGAGACTGGGCGAGGAGGACAGTTGTTCTACTGGGTGATGAAGAACGTGCTGGTGGGGCCGTGGCTCCGGCTGGCGTTCCGCCCCTGGACGAAGGGCGTCGAGAACGTCCCGACCTCCGGTCCGGCGATCCTCGCGAGCAACCACCTCGCCGTCATCGACTCGTTCGTGCTGCCGCTCGTCCTCGACCGTCAGGTCCAGTTCCTGGGCAAGTCGGACTACTTCACCGGCGGCGGCGTCCGCGGGCGCCTCGTGGCCGGCTTCATGCGCGGGGTCGGGACGATCCCGGTGGACCGCTCGGGCGGGAAGGCCAGCGAGGCCGCGCTCAACACGGGGCTGCGGGTGCTGGACGACGGCGACCTGTTCGGCATCTACCCCGAGGGCACGCGCAGCCCCGACGGGCGGCTGTACCGCGGCAAGACCGGCGTCGCCCGCCTGGCGCTGGAGTCCGGCGCCCCCGTGATCCCCGTCGCGATGGTGGGCACCGACGTCGCGCAGCCGCTCGGTCGCTCGGTCCCGAAGCCGATGCCGATCGGCATGGTCTTCGGCGAGCCCCTCGACTTCAGCCGCTACCGCGGGATGGAGGGCGACCGGTTCGTGCTGCGCTCCGTGACCGACGAGATCATGTACGCCATCCTGCGGCTGTCCGAGCAGGAGTACGTCGACGTCTACGCGGCCACGATGAAGGCGCGCCTCGCGGCGGCCCAGCAGCAGCCGCCGGAGGAGCCCGCCGCCGGATCCTGACCGGCTACCCGGGCACCTGGCCCACGACGAGGCTCAGCCAGGCGTCCGGCGGCACCTCGGGCCGGCCGGGCACCGGACGGTGCGTGACCGACCAGCCGTCGCCCGCGACCTCGGTCGCGACGCGCGGCCAGAACGCCGCGGCGCCGGCGTTGGCGTCCTGGTACGCGATCTCCCACGGGCCCGGCACGTCGCGCAGCACCGCCGCCGCGACGTCCCGCCCGACGCCGCGCTGCCGCGCGGCGCGCGCGACGAAGAACGCCGACAGCACGCGGGTCGGCGCGTCGAGGCCCCGGACCAGGGCGAACGCCACCGGCCGCTCGCCCGAGCGGCCCGGTGCCCCGTCGGGGAGCACGGCCAGGTAGCCCCGCCAGGTCGCGGCACGACGGCCCGTCCCGCCCCCGTCCGCCCGCACGTCACGGTCGATCTCGTCGAGAGCAGCGCGGAGGCGGTCGTCGCGGAACCGGCCGTCGGGGCCCGGCAGCTCGCCCGAGACGGCGGACATGTCGTGGCGGAAGAGGAGCCACAGCCGTTCGAGGACCGCGCGGTCCTCCGTCGTGGCGCGGCGGACCCGGACCGGCGCGCCCTCGAGGTGGGCGGGCGGGCGGTGGGCGGACGGGCCGGGGAGGGGCGCAGGAGTCGTCATACGCAAGAGCCTCCCGGCGCCGGACGGCGGGGAGGCTCGCCCGACATCATCGCACGGCCGGGCGTCGCCGCGCACGGCGCGTTCGCCCGGCGGACGGCCGGGACCGGCACGGGGAGGTGCTCCTAGGATGGAGTCGCTGTTCGTCCCCCACCGAGAGGTAGCCCCTGTCATGTCGGTTCGTCGCGTGGCTCTCCTGACCGCCGGCGGCTTCGCGCCCTGCCTGTCCTCCGCCGTCGGCGGCCTCATCGAGCGCTACACGGAGCTCGACCCGTCGATCGAGATCATCGCCTACCAGTACGGCTACCACGGGCTCCTCACGGGCACGAAGATCGTGGTCGACGAGGAGGGCCGCAAGCAGGCCGGCATCCTGCACCGCTTCGGCGGCTCGCCCATCGGCAACTCGCGCGTCAAGCTGACCAACGCCGCGGACTGCGTCAAGCGGGGCCTCGTGCAGGAGGGCCAGAACCCGCTGGAGGTCGCGGCCGAGCAGCTCAAGGCCGACGGCGTGGACGTGCTGCACACCATCGGTGGCGACGACACGAACACCACGGCCGCCGACCTCGCCGCGTACCTGCACGACAACGGCTACGAGCTCACCGTCGTGGGCCTGCCCAAGACGATCGACAACGACGTGGTGCCGATCAAGCAGTCCCTCGGCGCCTGGACCGCCGCCGAGGAGGCCGCGGGCTTCGCCGCGAACGTCATCGGCGAGCACCGCTCGGGCCCGCGCATGCTCATCGTGCACGAGGTCATGGGCCGGCACTGCGGCTGGCTCACGGCGGCCGCCGCGAAGGAGTACCGCTCGTGGCTCGACGCCCAGGAGTGGGCCCCGGCCCTCGGCCTGACGCGCGAGCGCTGGGACGTGCACGCCGTCTTCCTGCCCGAGCTGGAGATCGACATCGACGCCGAGGCGGCGCGCCTGCGTGCCGTCATGGACGAGATCGGCAACGTCAACATCTTCCTGTCCGAGGGCGCGGGGATGAACGAGATCGTGCAGCAGCTCGAGGCCGCCGGCGAGGAGGTGCCGCGCGACCCGTTCGGGCACGTCAAGCTCGACACCATCAACCCCGGCCAGTGGTTCGCGAAGCAGTTCGCGGAGAAGCTGGGCGCCGAGAAGGTCATGGTCCAGAAGTCGGGCTACTACTCGCGCGCCGCGGCCGCGAACGCCGAGGACCTGCGCCTCATCAAGTCGATGACGGACCTCGCCGTCGAGTGCGCGCTGCGCGGCGAGGCCGGCGTCATCGGCCACGACGAGGAGGACGGCGACCGCCTCAAGGCGATCGCGTTCCCGCGCATCGCCGGCGGCAAGGCGTTCGACGTCAGCCAGCCGTGGTTCGGCGAGATCCTCGAGGGCATCGGCCAGCCGCTGGTGCCCGCGAAGCCCGCCGCGCACTGACGACGGCGACCCGCCGACCACCGAGCCAGAGGCAGGAGCAGCCCGCATGACCACCGCCGTCGACACCGTGGTGCCCGGGAGCGATCCCGAGGGCCTGGACCGGTTCCGGACCCTCGAGGCGCGCCAGCAGCCCGTGTGGCCGGACGCCGAGGCGCTCGCGGCGGTGGCGGGGCGGCTCTCCCAGGCGGCGCCCCTCGTGGTGCCGGCCGAGGCCCGGCTGCTCACGGAACGTCTCGCCGCGGCAGGCCGCGGCGAGGCGTTCCTGCTGCAGGGCGGGGACTGCGCGGAGACGTTCGCGGACGCGAACGCGACCCGCATCCGCAACAAGATGCGCACCATCCTGCAGATGGCGGTGGTGCTCACCCACGGCGCGAGCACGCCCGTGGTGAAGATGGGGCGGCTCGCGGGGCAGTACGCCAAGCCGCGGTCGTCCGACCTCGAGACCCGCGACGGCGTGACGCTGCCCGCCTACCGCGGCGACATGGTCAACGGGCACGAGTTCACCCCGGAGTCGCGCACGCCCGACCCGGTGCGCCTCGAGCAGGCGTACCGGATCTCGTCGGCGACGGCGAACGTCGTGCGGGCCTTCACCCAGGGCGGCCACGCCGACCTGCGCCGGGTGCACGAGTGGAACCGCGGGTTCATGCGCAACCCCGCCTACGCGCGGTACGAGCGCACCGCGGCGGAGATCGACCGCGCCATCCGCTTCATGGAGGCCTGCGGGGCGGACTTCGACGCCCTGCGCTCGGTGGAGTTCTACCTCAGCCACGAGGCGCTCATCCTCGACTACGAGCGGGCGCTGACCCGGGTCGACGCCCGGACCGGCGAGGCCTACGCGACCTCGGCCCACTTCCTGTGGATCGGCGAGCGCACCCGCCAGCTCGACGGCGCGCACGTGGAGTTCCTGTCCCGTGTCGCCAACCCCGTCGGGGTCAAGCTCGGCCCGACGACGTCGGCCGACGACGCCCTGGCGCTGGCGGCGCGGCTCAACCCGGGCAACACCCCCGGCCGGCTCACGTTCGTCACCCGGATGGGCGCGGCAAAGGTGCGCGACGTGCTGCCCGAGGTCGTCGAGAAGGTCACCGCCGCGGGCGTGGCCGTCACCTGGGTGACCGACCCGATGCACGGCAACACGATCACCTCCGACAGCGGCTACAAGACGCGCCGGTTCACCGACGTGCTGGACGAGGTCACGGGCTTCTTCGAGGTGCACCGCGCCCTCGGCACCGTGCCCGGCGGGCTGCACATGGAGCTCACGGGCGACGACGTCACCGAGGTGCTGGGCGGCAGCGAGGAGATCGACGACGCCGGGCTGGCGCTGCGGTACGAGACGCTGGTCGACCCGCGCCTCAACCACCAGCAGTCGCTCGAGATGGCGTTCCGCGTCGCGGAGATGCTGACGAGCTGGTGACGCTCACCAGACGGTGACGGTCACCGTGCTGCCCTTCGGCGCCTTGCCGGTGGGGTCCTGGAACCGGACGGTGTCCAGGATGCCGCCGAGGTAGGTGTTCTCCTTGACCACGAAGCCGGCCTTCTCCAGCGCCTTGCGGGCAGGCTCGGTGTGCTTGCCCACCACGTTCGGCACCTCGACCAGGGGCGGCCCCTGCGAGATCGTCAGGGTCACCGTGTCGGTGCGGTGCGCGGTGGCCCCCTCCTTCGGGTCCTGCGCCAGCACGTGCCCCTTCGGGACGTCCTCGGAGTACTCCGGGTCGGCCAGCTCGACGACGAGCCCCAGGCCCTCGAGGTCGGAAACGGCAGCGTCCTTCTCCTTGCCCACCTCCTGCGGCACCTGCACGGGGGCGGGGCCGTCGGAGACGGTGAGCGTCACGACGGTGTCGTGGCGCTGGCGCGACCCCTCGTCCACCGACATGTCGAGCACCTGGCCCCGGGGGGCCTCGTCGTCGTACGACCGGGCGGGGTCGCCGACCGTGAAGCCGGCGTCCTCCAGCGCCGCGGTGGCGTCCTTGTCGCCGGCGCCGACCAGGTCGTCGGGCACCGTGAGCATCTGCACGCCGCGGGACACGACCAGCTCCACGGAGCCGTCGGTGCGCACCCGGTCGCCGGGCGCGGGCACGCTCGTCACGACCGAGCCCTCCGGGACGTCGTCGTCGAAGGCGCGGCTCGTCGTCGTGCCGAGCCCGGCGTCCTCGAGGACGGCGCGGGCGTCGTCGGCAGCGACTCCGGCGACGCCGGTCGGCACCGAGGTCCACGCCCCGGGGCCGTCCGCGAACCACCACCAGGTGCCCAGCCCGCCGCCGGCCAGCACGAGCACCAGGGTGAGGGTCCACGCGACCGCGCGGCGACGGCGGGAGGGGCGCCGGTACGCCTCGGTGGGCTGCTCGACGAGCCGGTCCGTGGGCTGTGCCGGCGCGCTCGCCGACACCTCCTGGAAGAACGCCGTCGGGATCTCGTCGACCGCGTCCGTCCCCGTGCGCCCGTCGTCCTCGTGGTCGGGCGGCGCGCCGCCGGTCCCGCTCGAGGCGCTCGGGCCGTCGGCGTCGGAGGGGCCGTCGGCGGGCCGCTCCGCGCGGCGCGCGAGCACGTCGGCGTCGAGCGACGAGCGCAGCGCCTCGACGGCCGCGAGGGCGGCACCCGCGTCCGGCGGGCGCTGGCCGGCGTCCCGGGCCGCGAAGGACGCGACGAGCGCGTCGACCTCGGCTGGCAGCCAGTCCACGAGCGCGGACGGTGCAGGGAGGTCCTCGTGCACGTGGTGGAAGGCGACCTGGATCGGCGTCTCGCCCGCATACGGCAGGGTGCCGGTGACGAGCTCGTACGCGAGCACCCCGACCGCGTAGACGTCGGTGCGGGCGTCGCAGGTGCCGCTGGTGATCACCTCGGGGGCCAGGTACGCGACCGTGCCCAGGACGGTGCCGGTGGCGGTGGTGGTCACCTCGGTGACCGCGCGGGCGAGGCCGAAGTCGGCGACCTTGACCCGCGTCCCCGGCGGGGTGCCGCCGGGCGCGTCGTCCTGGGCGGTGCCGCCAGGGACGGCGTCGTCGCCGACGACGAGCACGTTCTCCGGCTTGACGTCCCGGTGGACGAGGCCCTTGCGGTGCGCCGCGGCGAGGGCCGCGAGGACCTGCGCCACGACGTCGAGCGCTCGGCCCAGGGTGAGGGCGCCGGACGTGTGCAGCTCGCGACGCAGGTTGGTGCCCGGCACGTACTCCATCGCGAGATAGCTGGTGTCGCCGTCGACGCCCTGGTCGTAGACCGCCACGACGCCGGGATGGGTGAGCCGGGCGGCGGCGCGAGCCTCGCGGCGGAAGCGGGACACGAAGGCGGCGCCGTCCACCCCGTCCGCGAGGTGCGGGTGCATCACCTTGACGGCGACCTCACGGTCGAGCCGCCGGTCGGTGGCCCGGTACACGGTGGCCATGCCCCCTCGGGCGACGCGCGCGACGATCTCGTACCGCCCGTCGACCAGGCGGCCGAGCATCGGGTCGGTCGTCGTGATGGCCACGCGACGAGTGTAGGGGCGCCCGGTTCGGCAGGCCCGTAGGCTGGCCCGGTGAGCGACACCACCGCGCCGGAGCCCGGCGCCCCCGTCCCCGACAGCACCGACGACCGCACCGACGACCGCGCCGCCCTGGAGTCCCTCGTGGACGAGTGGCTCACCCTGCCCGACGTGGCGGAGGTCCTCGGGACCCAGGTGTCCAAGGTGCGCGGGCTGGTCTCGGAGCGGACCCTCGTCGGGGTCAAGCGGGGCGACCGCAACACGTTCCAGGTGCCCGCCGCATTCCTCGTGACCGACGACGGGGCGCCCCACGTGCTGCACACGCTGCGCGGCACCGTGCTGGTGCTCTCGGACGTCGGGCTGGACGACGCCGCCATCCTGCGCTGGCTGTTCGAGACCGAGCCGTCGATCGGCGCCACCCCGATCGGGGAGCTGCGCGCCGGCCGTCGTGCCGAGGTGCGTCGGGTGGCCCAGGCGCTGCTCTGACGCCCGGTCCCTGCGGTCGGAGGGACCGTCGGAGGGACGGTCGGAGGGTCAGGCCGCCCGGTCGACGGCGGCCCGCGCCAGGTCCAGGAGGACCTCGCGGCCGGGCTCGGCGAGCCCGGCCGCGGACAGCGCGTCCAGGGCGCCGTCCGCGAGCGTGTCGATGAGGGCCTCGACGCCGTCGAGCGCCCCCGAGCCGGCGATGACCCCGCGCAGCCGCTCGACGGTGGCGCCGTCCAGGTCGGGGTCGCCGAGGCGCGCGACGACGAGGTCGCGGTCGCCCGCGCCCGCGGTCGCCAGCGTGCGGGCCACCAGCACGGTGCGCTTGCCCTCGCGCAGGTCGTCGCCGGCGGGCTTGCCCGTCACCGACGGGTCGCCGAACACGCCCAGCACGTCGTCGCGGAGCTGGAACGCCTCCCCGAGCGGCAGCCCGGCGTCCGAGACGGCGGCCACGTGCGCGGGCGACGCCCCCGCGAGGACCGCGCCGAGCACGAGCGGGCGCTCGACCGAGTAGCGCGCCGACTTGGCGCGCAGGACGTCCCGGGCGCGCTCCTCGTCGGCCGCGGGGTCCAGGCCCCACGGCTCGGCCTGGACGAGGACGTCGAGGTACTGGCCCACGACGACCTCGGTCTGCATGGCGTCGAACAGCGCGCGGGCCGCGGCCGCGCGCTCCGTGGGCAGGTCGGCGACCGCGGCCGCGATCTCGCGCTGGCACGCGACGAGGCACAGGTCGCCGAGCAGGATCGCGGCGGACGTGCCGAACCGCTCTGCCGATCCCGCCCAGCCGGCCGCGGCGTGCCGCGCCTCGAAGGCGCGGTGGGCGGTGGGCTCGCCACGCCGCGTGTCCGAGGCGTCCATGACGTCGTCGTGCAGCAGGGCGGCGGCCTGGAACAGCTCGAGCGCCGCCCCGGCCCGCACCACCGCGTCCCGCTCGGGACCGACCGGGGCGCCGCCGTGGGCCCGGTAGGACCAGTAGCAGAACGCTGCCCGCAGGCGCTTGCCCCCGCGGAGCAGCACGGCCGCCTGGTCGGTCAGCGCGGTCGCCGCGTCGCCGATGGAGGCGACCTCCCGGGCGAGGGCGTCGAGGTGCTCCTCGACCCTGGTGTCGACGTCGGTGCGGAGGTTCTCGAGGTCGACCAGCGACGCGGCGGTGGGCATGCCGACAGCCTATGCGCCCGGCCGGGAGGTCCCGACGGGGGCGGGGCCGTTCAGCAGATCAGCCAGCAGATCCGTCAGCCGACGACGACGGAGCCGCTGACCGTCACGAGGCGGCGCTCGCCGTCGTCGAGCACGCCGAGGGTGACGGACTCCACGACCGGGCCGGCGTCCTTCTTCTTGCCCCGGGGCGTGCTCTCTCGGCCGAACACCGTCTGCGCGGTGAGGCCGGAGAGGCTCGACGTGCCGGACTCCTCGAAGCCGGCCTTGCGGAGCCGCTTGGCGAGCTGGTCGATGACGTCCTGCGTGCCGCGCTGCGTGGCGAGGTTGAGGGTGACGTCGGTGAGGCCGCCCTCGCCCGGGGTGGCAGAGCTGGCGAGCACCGTCGCGTCCTCGGGCGCCCCGAGCAGCTTCTCGGGGAAGCCGTCGGCGTACCCGCCGACCGTCGTGTCGGGGTCGAACGTCGGCAGGGCGGACGCGTCGCCCGTCCCCGGCTCCGCGGTGGGGGCCTCGGTGGTGCCACGCACGCCGACGCCGGACCCGTTCTCGCCGGTCGCGGAGACGTCGTCGTCCGGGGACCCGCCGTCGCCGAGCAGACCGCAGCCGGACAGCGCGAGGAGCGCGGTGAGCGCCACGGCACCGACGCCGCGCGCCCCGGCCGCGGACGCGCGACGCGACCGGGCGCGGCGGCGCGGGGGGCGGGGGAGCGAGGGCACGGCGCCTACCGTAGCGGCCCGCGGCACCCCGCTCGCACGTCCGGGACGAGCGGACGCCGCGGACGTCGCGCGGCGGCGCAGGCCGCGGAGCCTGCCCCCAGCGCGGCGTCGTCCACAGAGGGGCGGCCCGCGGCGCCGGGACCCGGGGCCGTGCCCTGGGATCGGACCCATGGACGCCGCATACGCCACCGACCGCAACGGGGAGCCCGGCATCGCCTTCGACACCCCGCTCGTGCTCCGCTCGTCCCGCGACCTGCTCGCGGCCGTGCCGTACCTGCTGGGGTTCCGCCCGCGGGAGTGCGTGGTCGTCGTCGCGGTCACCGACGAGGGCCGGGTCGGCCTCGTCGCACGGACCGGCCTGGCCGACCTCGACGGACCCGCCGGCGACCCCGGTGACGAGGTGGGCGCCGGGACGACGGGAAGCGCGGCCGTCGTCGCCCGGGCGGCCGCGCGGGTCGGGGCCCGCCTGGCGCTCGTCGTGCTCTACACCGCGTCACCGCCGGACCGGGTCCGGGCGTGGGAGACGGCCGCGGTCGGGGCGCTGGAGCAGTCCCTGGGCCCGACGGTCGACGTGGAGACCTGGCTCGTCGGCCCGGACGGCTATCGCGGCCTCGACTGCACGGACCCCGCCTGCTGCCCGGCGGGAGGGCGTCCCACGAGCGAGCTCGAGCACGGCGAGGTGGGGGCGGCGTTCGTGGTCGCCGGGCGGGCGATCGCCCGCTCGGAGCAGGAGGCGTACCGGGTGCGGGCGCTGCCGGCGGGCGTGCGTGACCGGGTCGCCAAGGCGGCGGGACGTGCGGAGCGGGCGCGCGCGGCGGCGGGTGATGCCATCAGTGCGGCGCCTCGTGAGACGTCCCGCGCGACGCCCCGTGCGACGCCCCGTGAGGCGGCACCTGACGGGCTGGGTCGCTGGCGCACCGAGGCCTACGGCGTCTGGTGCGACCTGGTGCGACAGGCGGCCGCTGAGCTGCGCACCTGCCCGGCCGGCGACGTCGAGCTGCCCCCGGCACGCCTCGGCCGCCTGGCGGTGGCGCTCGCGGACGTGCGGGTCCGCGACGCCGTGCTGCTGTCCCTGGTGCCGGGCGCGCGAGAGGCGGCGGACCGGACGGTCCGGGCGGGCGGGGACGTCGACGTCCCGCGTGACGTGGAGTCGGGCACGGCCCGCGCGATCGCCCGGGTGGTGGACCCGCGGGTCGGGGTGCCGCCCGACGGCGCGACCGCCGACGCGGCCCGGCTCGTGCTGGAGCAGCTGGTGGGTGGTGCGCCGCGGCGGTGGCACGCGCCGCCCCTCGCGCTGCTCGGCTTCCTGGCCTGGTGGCGGGGCGACGGGTGGCTCGCGGTCCGGCGCGTGCGCGAGTCCGCGAGGCAGGACCCGACCTACCGACTGGCCGCGCTCGTGGCCGGAGTGCTGGAGGCGGCGGTCCCGCCCGGTTGGGTGAGCGCGGCGCGAGCGCCGGCTGCCGGTGCTCGCGCCGGGGCGACCGATGTGGCCGGGCCGACGGTCGGGTAGCGTGCCCCCATGGCGATCGTCGTCGGACTCCTGAGCACGGCCGAGGGACAGGCGGCACTCGCCGCAGCGAAGCGCGAGGCGCAGGAGCGGTCCGTCCCGCTCACGGTCGTCGTCACCCGGGACGACGGCGGGCCCGAGAGACAGGCGGTCGAGGACGACCTCGCCTCCTCGGGGCTCGCCTACTCGGTGGTGGGCGGCACGGGTGACCTCGCCGAGGATCTCGTGCGCACGGCGCAGGAGGCGGCCGCCGAGCTCATCGTCGTGGGTCTCCGACGACGCAGCCCGGTGGGGAAGCTGATCCTCGGGTCCGGCGCGCAGCGCATCCTCCTCGAGGCGCCCTGTCCGGTCCTGGCGGTGAAGCCGTGACGACACGCGCGACGACTCGCGCGGACCAGGTGTCGTGCGATGTGACGCTCGCGACCGTCCTCGGGCGGTCCGGCGTGCAGGCGTGCGAGGCCCGGGCCCACCGTGTCGCCCCGGGTTTCGCCCGCCGTTCCGCCCGTGCCGTCGGGAATCTTCGCGACTCCCCGGACGTTGAGCCAGCACCGGGGAACGGACGACGTGGGTACGGGACTGGGCGCAGGAGCCCGTGGTGCCCTTCCGTCGCGGATGTCGCCGGTACAATAGAGGTGTCCGCCTGAGCCACGACAGTCCGAGTCGGAGGCCTTGACGGCGGTGCACCGTCCCCTCGAATGCCGAAAGGTCGGTTTGTGGCGTCCACTGCGCAGAACCCTGCACTTCCCCGCGAGTTCGAGCACCCTGCCCTGCAGGGGCTGCTCGCCCGAGGCACCGCCGACGGCCGGGTCGACGCCGAGAGCTTCCGCGCTGCCTGCGAGAACGCCGCGGTGGCGGACCCCAAGCGTCTGAAGGCGGTCCTGCGCGCCTTCGCGACCGCCGGGGTGGAGATCGGTGTGCCCACGGCCACCAAGGTCGCCGCCGCCAGCTCGAGCCGGGGCACCACTACGCGCGCGAAGGCGCCGGCGGCGCGCTCCGCGAGCGCGGTGAAGACCTCGACCGTGACGACCTCCGCCGTGAAGTCCGCCGCGTCGACGGACGACGAGCCGGCCGAGGCGACGTCCGCCAAGAAGCCCGCGACCAAGGCCGCCGGGACCAAGACCGCGGCCAAGGGTGCGAAGCCGACGCGTGGCCGCAAGGCGGCGTCGAAGGACGAGCCGGCCCCCGAGGACGTCGAGGACGTCGAGCTCGAGGACGTGACCGACGTCGACGACGAGCAGGAGAACGAGGCCGCCGCGAAGGGTGCCAAGCCCGCGGCCGGCAAGGGCAAGGGCAAGGGCGAGGACGAGGAGACCGGCTTCGTCGTCTCGGACACCGACGACGACGACCAGCCCGCGCAGCAGGTCGTCACGGCCGGCGCGACCGCCGACCCCGTCAAGGACTACCTCAAGCAGATCGGCAAGGTCGCGCTGCTGAACGCCGAGCAGGAGGTCGAGCTCGCGAAGCGCATCGAGGCCGGCCTGTTCGCCGAGGAGCGCCTGTCCAAGGACTACGCCGCCTACGACAAGACGAAGGCGAGCGCCGACGAGCGCCGGATGTACCGCGACCTGCGGTGGATCGCGCACGACGGCAAGCGCGCCAAGAACCACCTGCTCGAGGCGAACCTGCGCCTCGTCGTCTCCCTCGCCAAGCGCTACACCGGCCGCGGCATGCTGTTCCTGGACCTGATCCAGGAGGGCAACCTCGGTCTGATCCGCGCCGTCGAGAAGTTCGACTACACCAAGGGCTACAAGTTCTCGACGTACGCCACCTGGTGGATCCGGCAGGCCATCACCCGCGCCATGGCCGACCAGGCCCGCACCATCCGCATCCCGGTGCACATGGTCGAGGTCATCAACAAGCTGGCCCGCGTGCAGCGGCAGATGCTCCAGGACCTGGGCCGCGAGCCCACCCCGGAGGAGCTCGCCAAGGAGCTGGACATGACCCCCGAGAAGGTGGTCGAGGTCCAGAAGTACGGCCGCGAGCCCATCTCGCTGCACACCCCGCTGGGCGAGGACGGCGACAGCGAGTTCGGTGACCTCATCGAGGACTCCGAGGCCGTCGTCCCGGCGGACGCCGTGAGCTTCACGCTGCTCCAGGAGCAGCTGCACCAGGTGCTCGACACCCTGTCGGAGCGCGAGGCGGGCGTCGTCTCCATGCGCTTCGGCCTGCAGGACGGGCAGCCCAAGACGCTGGACGAGATCGGCAAGGTCTACGGGGTCACCCGTGAGCGGATCCGCCAGATCGAGTCCAAGACGATGTCGAAGCTGCGGCACCCGTCGCGGTCCCAGGTGCTGCGCGACTACCTGGACTGATCCGCCTCAGGAGCACGTCGTCTCGAGAGCCCCGGTACCCGTCGGTACCGGGGCTCTCGTGCGTCCGCGTGGCTCGTCGCCCGGTGGGCCGGCCGGTCAGGGCGCGACGTCGGCGGCGATGTCGGCGGCGACGGACCATCGCGACGACGGGGCGAGGACGCCGGTGGGGTCGAGCCGTCGTCGCAGCGCCAGGAGCCGGTCGTAAGTCGCCGGGCCGTACGCCTCGCGCACCAGGGCGGCGGAGACGTCGTCCCGCGGGCCGGCGAAGTTGAGCAGCGAGCCGCCGGTGGTCCACGGCGCCAGCGCGTCGTGGACCGCCTGGAGACGGTCGGCGACGTCGGGCGGCCCGACCGGGCTGCCGAGCGCCCCGGTGAACAGGGTGCAGGCGGCGTCGCGCCCGCCGACGGCGTTGGCCACGGCGGGCGGCGCGGCCACGGCGCCGCCGAGGAGCCGGATCTCGGCCGCGAGGACGGGGGAGTCGGGCGGCACGGCCCCGAGGAACGCGTCGACCGCGTCCTCGGTGAGCTCGCGCAGCAGCCCGCCACGCTCGACGAACGGCATCGGGTCGTCCGGGTCGGCGTGCACGGCCCCGATCTGCGCGTACGGCAGGTCGCCGACCGCGTCGAGGATCGGCGCGGCGACCTGCCTCAGGTCGTCGACCAGGGGGTCGGGCGCCGCGAGGTGCCCGTGCCGCACGTAGCGCACCACGAGCACCGCGCGCCCGCGCAGCGGCTCGGGCACGTCGGGCAGGGGCGGCAGGTTCAGGCGGGCGACGGACGTCGAGACGTCGTCGGCCAGCGTCGTCGTGTGCTCGCGCCACCGGTGCAGCACGGCGGGCGCGTCGTCGACGTCGAACCAGAGGGTGCCCGCGCGGACCGTGTCCAGGGGGAAGAGGTCGAACGTCATCGCCACGACGACGCCGAACGCCCCGCCGCCACCGCGCAGCGCCCAGAAGAGCTCGTCGTGCTGCGTCGGCGTCGCCGTGACGAGGTCGCCGGCCGGGGTGACCACGTCGATCGCGCGGACGTGGTCGGCGGCGAAGCCGAAGGTGCGGGCCAGGGGGCCGAGCCCGCCGCCGAGCGTGTAGCCGACCACCCCGACGTGGGGCGACGAGCCGCAGAGCCCGCCCAGCCCGTGGGCCGCGCCGGCGGTGAGCACCGCCTGCCAGGGGACGCCGGGCCCGACGGTCGCGGTGCGGGCGACGGGGTCGACGACGAGGGCGTCGAGGGCGGACACGTCGAGCAGGACGTCGCCGGCGCCGGTCGCGGCGGCGCTGTGGCCCGTGGAGCGGACTCCGACGCCGAAGCCGTGGCCCGCGGCGGCGCGGACGGTCGCGACGACGTCCTCGGGCGAGGCCGCCCGCACGACGAGCGCCGGCCGGTGGGCGAGCGCGAGGTTGAAGCCGGGGAGCGCGGCCTCGTAGGCCGGGTCGGCGGGCAGTGCCGTGGTGCCGTCGAGCGCGCGGTCGAGCTGTGCCGCGAGGGCGGCGGCCCCGTCGAGGTCGCGGTCGGGGGCGGCGGGAGCTGAGCTGAACATCGGGGACTCTCCTTCGGTGGACGGTGCCGAGAAGAGGGAGACGCCCGTGCGCCGGCGATGACGGTCGGTGCCCCGGGCCCCCGGGTGAACTGTGGGGGGCGTTCCCCTGGCCTGGGCCGATGTGGCAAGGTGTCCGCGTGCTCCAGACCACGACCCTCCCCGGGCGGCCCCGGGTCGTCGCCCTGCTCGCGCTCGTCGTCGCCCTGACGCTGTCGCTCGCTTCGGTGCTCGTGGCGCCTCCGGCGCAGGCGGCGACCTGGTCGCTGACGGGCTCCGGCGGAGGGACGACGACGGCGGCGACCGGAAAGTCCCTCACGGTCCGCTACCTCAAGTCCGGCAAGCCGGTGCGGGGCGCGACGGTCACGCTGCAGCGCAAGAAGGGGACGTCGTGGGTGAAGGTCCGCACCGTGCGGACCGGGTCGACGGGCCGCGTGTCGACCACGGTGCAGCCCACCGCCTCGACGACGTACCGCTTCAGGACCAGCCACGCGACGAGCGGCGGTGTCACGGTGCTCGTGGTGCCGGTGCGGTTCGCGATCTCCGGCTCGGGCTCGGGGCACGGCGCGGGGATGGCCCAGTGGGGCGCCTACGAGCAGTCGCGCTCGGGCCGTACCGCGGCCCAGATCCTCGGCTACTACTACCCGGGCACCATCGTCTCGACGGCGAACGACCCCCGGACCACCCTGGACGTGCAGGTGCTCGGACCGCCGTCGGACAGCCGCACCACGACGGTGCTGGCGGTCGGTTCCGGCGCCTGGCGGCTCAAGGACCCGGCGGGCGTGGTCGTGGCGAGCGGCGGAGCCTCGGAGAAGGTCACCGTCGGCGTCGCGTCCGCGGGGGTCACGGCCAAGGTGACGAAGGGCGGAACGACGACGAAGAGCGTCTCCGCGAGCTCCAGCCTGACCTACGAGTGGTCCGGCACGCGGAACTACCAGCCCACCGGGACGAAGGCGGTCGCGACCGTGGCCGGCGCCCAGGGGACCTACCGCAACGGACGGCTGGTGGTGACGAAGCGGTCGAACCGCCCGAACGTCGTCAACCAGGTGGTCATCAACACCGAGTACCTCTACGGGCTGGACGAGATGCCGTCGGGCTGGGGCGCGAGCAGCAACCGCGGTGCCGCGGCGCTGGAGGCGCAGGCGGTCACGGCGCGCAACTACGCGATCGTCGAGAAGGTGAAGGGCCTGAAGTCCACGTGCGGCTGTCATGTCTACGACGACACCCGCTCGCAGCACTACACCGGCTGGAAGAAGCAGGGCGGGAGCTGGGGGAGCGCCTGGGTCGCGGCGGTGGACGACACGGTGCAGGACGGCACGGTGACCGTGCTGCGCGACGCCGAGGGCGGGTTCGCGGAGACGCCGTACTTCGCGTCGACCGGCAGCGCAGGAGGGCGCCGCGGCACGGCGACCAACACGGAGGTGTTCGGGACGACGGCCCTGCCCTACCTCGCGCACGTGGCCGACACCTACTCGGCCAAGGCGCCCGGCAACCCGTACCTGACGTGGAGCGACTCGATCACGCAGGCGAAGGCCCGGTCGGTCTTCGGCCTCGCGTCGGTGCGCTCGATCGCGGTGACGTCGCGGTGGTCGAGCGGCCAGGTCAAGACGCTGACGGCCACCTCGGCCATGGGGACGAAGGTGTCGCGGACCAAGACGGCGGACGGGTGGCGCACCACCCTCGGCGTCCGGGGGGCGTGGGTCGGCTCGTTCTCGGGCCGCAGCAGCTGATCCTCGCGGGCCTCGGCCGTCGTCGCGCGTACCACGGACGAGAGCCCCGCACCGGACGGTGCGGGGCTCTCGTGGGGTCGGTGTGCTGCGCCGGGGTCAGCGCGCCCCGTGCTCCTCGTGGAGACGGTCCGTCTCGTCCTGGACGTGGACGGCGACACCCTGGTAGGCGTCCGCGTGCGCGCGTGCGTGGTGCCCGCAGAAGAGGAGCTCTCCGACAGGCAGGACCACTCGCACGTACGCCTGGGCGCCGCAGCGGTCGCAGCGGTCGGCGGCGGTCAGCGGCTGGGTCGGTTCGGTCGTCGTGGTGCTCACATGACCATCCAACCAGACAGGTGGCCCGGAGCATCCCGGACCCGGGTCGGGTTCGCTCCGGGCATAGCGGCGTGGAGCACAGCCCGACGGCGTGGAGCGCACAAGAACACCTGTTCGGTCGTCTACCCTCGTTCCCGTGACTGCCACCTCCGAGTCCGGGTACACCGCGCGCCACCTCACCGTCCTCGAGGGCCTCGAGGCCGTGCGCAAGCGCCCCGGCATGTACATCGGGTCGACGGACTCGCGCGGCCTCATGCACTGCCTGTGGGAGATCATCGACAACTCCGTCGACGAGGCCCTCGGCGGGCACGCGACGAACATCCGCGTGGTGCTGCACGCCGACTCGTCGGTCACGGTCGAGGACGACGGTCGCGGCATCCCGGTCGACGTCGAGCCGAAGACCGGCCTGACCGGCGTCGAGGTCGTCTTCACGAAGCTGCACGCGGGCGGCAAGTTCGGCGGCGGTTCGTACACGGCGTCGGGCGGCCTGCACGGCGTGGGTGCCTCCGTGGTCAACGCGCTCTCGGCGCGCCTCGACGTCGAGGTCGACCTCGGTGGGAAGACCCACCGGATGACGTTCCACCGCGGCGAGCCGGGCGTCTTCTCCGACCCGGTCTCCGGCCCGTCCCCGGAGTCGCCGTTCGAGCCGTTCGTGTCGGGGTCCGAGCTGGCGATCGTCGGGAAGACGAAGCGCGGCGTCACCGGTACCCGGGTGCGCTACTGGGCGGACCGCCAGGTGTTCCCGAAGACGGCGGTGTTCAGCTACGACGAGCTGGTCACGCGCGCCCGCCAGACGACGTTCCTCGTCCCCGGGCTGAAGCTCACGCTGCGCGACGAGCGCGGTCTGCCGGGCACGCCGGGAGAGGCGGGCCCGCACGAGGAGGTCTTCCAGCACGACGGCGGCGCGATCGACTTCGTCGAGTTCCTCGCGCCCGACGCCCCGGTGACGTCGACGTGGCAGCTCAAGGGCAGCGGTCACTTCACCGAGACGGTGCCGGTGCTGGACTCCCGCGGTCACATGTCGCCGCAGGAGGTGCAGCGCGACTGCGAGGTGGACGTGGCCCTTCGCTGGGGCGGCGGGTACGACACCGAGGTGCGCACCTTCGTCAACATCATCGCGACGCCCAAGGGCGGCTCCCACCTGTCCGGGTTCGAGCAGGGCCTGCTCAAGACCGTCCGCAAGCAGATCGAGGCGAACGCGCGCCGTCTGAAGGTCTCGACGAAGGACGCGGCCGAGCGCATCGAGAAGGACGACGTCCTCGCCGGCCTCACCGCGGTCGTCACGGTCCGGCTCGCGGAGCCGCAGTTCGAGGGCCAGACCAAGGAGGTGCTCGGTACCGCTCCCGTGCGGGCGATCGTCTCCCGCGTCGTCGAGAAGGAGCTGGGCGCCCTCCTGACGTCGTCCAAGCGCGACGAGAAGGCGCAGTCGGCCCTGCTCCTCGAGAAGGTCGTCGCCGAGATGCGTGCCCGCGTCACGGCCCGCAAGCAGAAGGAGATCTCCCGGCGCAAGAACGCCCTCGAGGCGTCGTCCCTGCCGGCGAAGCTCGCGGACTGCCGCAGCGACGACGTGAACCGCAGCGAGCTCTTCATCGTCGAGGGCGACAGCGCCCTCGGTACGGCCAAGCTGGCCCGCTCGAGCGACTTCCAGGCGCTGCTGCCGATCCGCGGCAAGATCCTCAACGTCCAGAAGGCGTCGATCAGCGACATGCTCCGCAACGCGGAGTGCGCGGCCATCATCCAGGTGCTCGGCGCGGGCTCCGGCCGGTCCTTCGACCTCGACGCCGCCCGCTACGGCAAGATCGTGCTGATGACGGACGCCGACGTCGACGGCGCGCACATCCGGACCCTGCTGCTCACGCTCTTCTACCGGTACATGCGGCCGATGCTCGAGGCGGGCCGCGTGTTCGCCGCCGTCCCGCCGCTGCACCGGGTGGAGGTGCTGGGCAGCGGCCGGCGCAAGAACGAGTACCTGTACACGTACTCGGAGGCGGAGCTCACCGCGACCCTCAAGAAGCTCGACCGGGCCGGGCGCCGGTACAAGGAGGACATCCAGCGCTACAAGGGCCTGGGGGAGATGGACGCCGACCAGCTCGCCGAGACCACCATGGACCCGCGGCACCGCACGCTGCGCCGGGTCACGGTGGAGGGCGCCGAGGCTGCGGAGCGCGTGTTCGAGCTGCTCATGGGCAGCGACGTCGCGCCCCGCAAGGAGTTCATCGTCGCCGGGGCGAACACCCTCGACCAGTCCCGGATCGACGCCTGACCCGTCCGGATGGCGGCCCGAGCGGCGGGTGCCCTCCGGTGATGGGTACCCTCTGGCCGTGAAGATCCCCTGCACGACCTCTCGTCCGGCCTCCCGTCCGGCAGCGTCGCGACTGCTCGTCCTCCTCCCCGCGACCGTCCTGGCCGCAGGCCTGCTCGCCGGCTGCTCCGACGAGGGCACGCCGGACGCCGGTTCGTCGGCGTCCGCCAGCGCGTCGGCCGACCCGACGCAGCAGGTCGCGGAGAACCTCAGCGAGTTCTCCTACGAGGGCGAGGACGGCAAGACCGCTCTCGAGCTGCTGGAGGAGAAGGACCCGGACGCCCAGGTGCAGGGCAAGGGCGAGAACGCGTTCGTCACCGCGATCCGCGGGCGCGAGGCCGACCCGGAGACGGAGTTCTGGGGCCTGTACGTCGACGACGAGATGGCCCAGGTCGGCGCGGGCTCGCTCGAGACGAAGGACGGGCAGACCATCACCTGGAAGCTCGAGGAGATCGAGCAGTGAGCGCCGCGACCTCCCGCCTGGAGGCCCCGCTCTCCGCCCGCGACCTCGTGCACCGGTGGTGGCGGCCCGCGCTGGCCGTGCTGCTCGTCGCGGGCGCCGTCGTCTGGCGGCTCGTGAAGACGGACCTCGGCGCGCCGCCGAACCTGGAGCTCTCGACCGCCGCGGCCTTCGCCGCCGCCGGGCTGCTGCGCCACCGGCTCGCGATGCTCGCCCCGCTGGTCGTGGTCGCGCTGAGCGACGTGCTGCTGGGCAACTCGTCGGTGCTGGTGTTCACGTGGACCGCGTGGGCCGCGATCGGCGTCGGCGCCTGGTGGGCCGGCCGCACCCGGGGCACCACGGGGCGCCTCGTCGCCGCGCTGGGCTTCGGCGTCGGCAGCTCGCTGTTCTTCTACCTCTGGACCAACGCGGGCGTGTGGTGGCTCGGCCGGGGCACGTTCTACCCCGCGGGCCTGGACGGCCTGCTCGCCAGCTACGTCGCCGGGCTGCCGTTCCTGCGTCCGATGCTGCTGGGCAACCTGGTGCTGGTCCCGCTCGCGGCCGGGCTCGTCGCGCTGGTGGCCAGGCTGGAGCGGGCCTCCGTGGCGGCATCCGAGGCCGTCGTCGCGCGATAGCCTCGAGTCCAGGAACGACCGTCACGACAGGAGGCGACCGATGCCTGCCGACCGGATCCGCCGGATGACCTTCGCCAGCGTCTACCCGCTGTACGTGCAGAAGGTGGAGCGCAAGGACCGCAGCACGGACGACCTCGATCGCGTCCTGACCTGGCTCACGGGCTACGACGACGCCGGCCTCGAGAAGGCGATCGCCGACGAGGTGGACCTGGAGACGTTCTTCGCCCGGGCGCCCGCGATGAACCCGAACGCGTCGCTCATCACCGGGGTGATCTGCGGCGTCCGCGTCGAGGAGATCGACGACCAGCTGATGCAGCAGATCCGCTGGATGGACAAGCTCGTCGACGAGGTCGCCAAGGGCAAGAAGATGACGTCGATCCTGCGGGGGAGCGCGGCCGCCTAGCGACGGCCGGCTCGCCGTCAGCGGCGTGGCAGGCGCAGTCCCATCGTGAGCCCCCAGGGGTGGTGCTCCAGGGTGCGGAAGCCCAGGTGCTCGTAGAAGCCGATGGCGCGCACGTTGCTCGCGCCGACGCCGAGGTGGATGCCCGGTGAGCCGGTGGCGGCGACCGCGTCGAGCGTCGCCTCGAGCACGCGGCGGCCGCGGCCGCCGCCCTGCGCCTCGGGCAGCAGGTCGACGTGGAGGTGCGCGGGGAACTCTGCGAGCCACGGGGTCTCGGTCCGCGACGGCGCGTGGATCATGCGCAGCAGTCGCGCGTCCGGCGACTCGTCCTCCTCGGCGCGAGCGGCGTGGCGGGCGCGCAGCGCGGGCCACCAGCTCTCCTCGCAGCGGTGCTCGAAGTCCGTGGTGCTCGCGGTGGCCACGCAGTAGCCGACGGCGGTGCCGTCCTCCCGCCGCAGGACGCGCGCGAGGTCGGGCTCCAGCTCGAGGTACGCGCCGAGGTACACGTGGCCGAGGAGGTCGCCGTCGGCGTACAGCCCGGTCGCGTCCTCGCCGGCGTCGCCCGTCCGCAGGCAGACGTCGTAGAGGGTGGCGCGGTCGGAGGGCCGGTAGCGGTCCACCTCGATCGTCGGCGGGCTGCCCGCGGGGCTGGCGTCCTGACCGGTCTGCGGCGTGCTCATGGTCACATCGTCCCTGGTCGCGCGCCCGACGTCGACCACGGGGGCGCGCCGCCCGCGTCGAGGAGGCGCGCCCTCGACCGGCAGCTCGACGCGCACCGGCCCGGCGGCCTCACACGCTGAAGTACTTCGCCTCGGGGTGGTGGAAGACGAACGCGTCGGTGGACTGCTCGGGGTGCAGCTGCAGCTCGTCGGACAGCGTCACGCCCACGCGCTCCGGGCGCAGCAGCTCGACGACCTTGCGGCGGTCCTCCATCTCGGGGCACGCGGGGTAGCCGAGGGAGAACCGCGCGCCGCGGTACTGCAGCTTGAACAGGCCCTCGACGTCGGTGGGCTCCTCGCCGGCGAAGCCGAGCTCGTCGCGCACGCGGGAGTGCCAGAACTCGGCCAGCGCCTCGGTGAGCTGTACGGACAGGCCGTGCAGCTCCATGTACTCGCGGTAGGCGTTCGCCTCGAAGAGCTTCGCGGTGTGCCCCGAGACGGCGTCGCCGACGGTCACGAGCTGTACGGGCAGGACGTCGAACCGCCCGGACTCCTCGGCGAACGAGCGCGGGCGGACGAAGTCGGCCAGGCACAGGTGCCGGTCGCGGCGCTGCCGCGGGAACCGGAACCGCAGGCGCTCGGTGCCCGGCTCGCCGCCGGAACCGCCGTCCGGCCCGTCGTGGTGCGCCACCACGACGTCGTCTCCCTCGGACCACACGGGGAAGTACCCGTACACGACCGTCGGGTCCATGATCTGGTCCGTGCGGACACGGTCGAGCCAGGCGGCCAGCCGTGGCCGGCCCTCGGTCTCGACGAGCTCCTCGTACGACGCCCCGTCGTCCCCGCGGCCGGGCTTGAGCCCCCACTGGCCCATGAACGTGGCGCGCTCGTCGAGGAACGCGGCGTAGGCGGCAAGCTGGATGCCCTTGACGATGCGGGTGCCCCAGAACGGCGGCTCCGGCACCGGGTTGTCGGCGGCGACGTCGGAGCGCGCGGGCAGGTCCTCCGGCGCAGTCTCGGTGACCGTGACGACGCCGTGCCGGCGCTTGCGCAGCGCGGGCAGCCCCACGGACTCGGGGTCGGCGCCACGCGCGATGGCGACGAGGGGCTCCATGAGCCGCAGCCCCTCGAAGGCGTCCTTCGCGTACCGCACGGTGCCGGGGAACGCGGAGGCGAGGTCGTCCTCGACGTACGTCCGCGTCAGCGCGGCGCCGCCGAGCAGCACCGGCCAGCGCTTCTCCATGCCGCGGGAGACCAGCTCCTGGAGGTTCTCCTTCATCACGACCGTCGACTTCACGAGCAGCCCGGACATGCCGATGACGTCGGCGTCGTGCTCCTCGGCGGCCTCGATCATGGCGCTCACCGGCTGCTTGATGCCGATGTTCACCACCGTGTAGCCGTTGTTGGTCAGGATGATGTCGACGAGGTTCTTGCCGATGTCGTGCACGTCGCCGCGCACGGTGGCGAGCACCACGGTGCCCTTGGACCGGCCCTCGCCGCCCTCGACCTTCTCCATGTGCGGCTCGAGCAGCGCCACCGCGGTCTTCATCACCTCGGCGGACTGCAGCACGAAGGGCAGCTGCATCTGCCCGGAGCCGAACAGCTCGCCCACGACCTTCATGCCGCCCAGGAGGTGGGTGTTGACGATGTCGAGGGCCTTCATGCCGTCGGCCAGCGCCTCGTCGACGTCCCCCTCGAGGCCCTTGCGCGCGCCGTCGACGATGCGGCGCTCCAGGCGCTCGCCGACGGGCAGCGCGGCGAGCTCGGCGGCACGCTGGTCGCGGAGCGCGGTGGCGTCGACGCCGGAGAACAGCTCGAGGAGGTGCGCGAGCGGGTCGTGGACGAGGTTGCCCTCGTCGTCGTACCGCCGCCGGTCCCACACCAGGTCCTCCGCGGCCTCCCACTGCTCGTCGGGGATCGCGTTGCGGGGCAGGATCTTCGCCGCGTGCACGATGGCGGAGTCCAGGCCCGCCTGGGTCGCCTCGTGCAGGAACACCGAGTTCAGCACGGTGCGGGCGGCCGGGTTGAGGCCGAACGACACGTTGGAGACGCCGAGCGTGGTGTGCACGCCGGGGTATCGGGTCGTGATCTCGCGGATCGCCTCGATCGTCTCGATGGCGTCGCGCCGCGTCTCCTCCTGACCCGTCGCGATGGGGAAGGTCAGGGCGTCGACGATGATGTCGTCCACCCGCATGTCCCAGTCGCCCGTGAGCTGCTCGATGAGGCGGGTGGCGATGGCGACCTTGCCGTCCTTGGTGCGCGCCTGCCCCTCCTCGTCGATGGTCAGCGCGACGACGGCCGCGCCGTGCTCCTGCACGAGCGGCATGATCCTGGCGTAGCGCGAGCCGGGGCCGTCGCCGTCCTCGAAGTTCACCGAGTTCACGACGCCGCGGCCGCCGAGCAGCTCGAGCCCCGCCTGCAGCACGGCCGGCTCGGTGGAGTCGATGACCAGCGGCAGCGTGGACGCCGACGCCAGGCGCGAGACCACCTCGCGCACGTCCGCGACGCCGTCGCGCCCCACGTAGTCGACGCAGACGTCGAGCAGGTGGGCGCCGTCGCGCGTCTGGGCGCGGGCGATGTCGACGACGTCGTCCCAGCGGCCCTCGAGCATCGCCTCGCGGAACGCCTTGGAGCCGTTGGCATTGGTGCGCTCGCCGATGGCCAGGTACGACGTGTCCTGCCGCAGGTCCGTGTGCGAGTACAGGGACGCGACGCCGTTCTCGCGCTGCGGGTTCCGGTCGGGCAGCGCGCGGCCGCGCACGGCCTCGACGACCTGGCGCAGGTGCTCCGGCGTCGTGCCGCAGCAGCCGCCCACGAGGCCGAGGCCGAACTCCTGCACGAACTGCGTGTGCGCCGCGGCCAGCTCCTCGGGCGTGAGCGGGTACACGGCGCCGTGCGGCCCCAGCTCGGGCAGACCCGCGTTGGGCATGCAGGTGACCGGGACCTCGCTGTGACGCGCGAGGTGGCGCAGGTGCTCGCTCATCTGGTCCGGGCCGGTGGCGCAGTTCAGCCCGATCGCGTCGACGCCGATCGCCTGCAGGGCGGTGAGCGCGGCGCCGATCTCCGACCCCATGAGCATGGTGCCGGTGGTCTCGACGGTCACGGAGACGATGACCGGCACCGACCGGCCGACCTCCGCGATCGCGTCGTGGCAGCCCGTGACCGCGGCCTTCGCCTGCAGCAGGTCCTGGCTCGTCTCGACGAGCAGCGCGTCCGCGCCGCCCTCGAGCAGGCCGGCCGCCTGCTCGGCGAACGTCGCGCGCAGGTGCGCGTACGTGGTGTGCCCCAGGCTCGGGAGCTTGGTGCCGGGGCCCATCGACCCGAGCACCCAGCGCGGGTGGTCGGCGGTCGCGAAGGCGTCGGCGCGCTCGCGGGCCAGCGCCGCCCCGGCCCGCGCGAGCTCGCGGATCCGGTCGTCGATCCCGTAGTCGGACAGGTTGGACCAGTTGGCGCCGAAGGTGTTCGTCTCGATCGCGTCGACGCCCACCTCGAGGTACTCGTCGTGCACGGCGCGGATGATGTCCGGGCGCGACACGTTGAGGATCTCGTTGCAGCCCTCGTGCCCCTCGTAGTCCTCGAGGGTCGGGTCCGCGGCCTGGATCATCGTGCCCATGGCGCCGTCGGCCACCACGACGCGCGTGCGCAGGGCCTCGCGCAGGGCGGCGGATCGGGCGTCGGCGGCGGCAGGGTCGAGCGTGGTCGTCACCCGTGCAGAGTAACGGCGCGCGGCGGCCCTCGGACGGTGCGTCCACAGCCGCGAGCGGGCCCGCGAGCCGACACCGCGGGCCGCTCAGAGCAGCGGCGCACCGTTCACGGTGAGCAGGATCGAGTACACCGAGGTCGACGCCGTGACGAAGAGGCGGTTGCGCTTGCGGCCGCCGAACGCGAGGTTCGAGACCTCCTCGGGCAGACGGAGCCGCCCGAGGAGCGTGCCGTCGGGGTCGAGCACGTGCAGGGCCTCGCCGGCGGCCACCCAGACGCGGCCCGCCGTGTCGACGCGTACGCCGTCCGGGCCGCCGTCGAGCTCGGCGAACACCTCCCCGCCCGCGAGCCGGCCGCCGTCGACGGCGAAGACCCGCAGGTGCCGGCGGCGCGTGTCCGCGACGTACAGGTGCGTCCCGTCCACGGACAGCGCGAGGCCGTTGGGCCGCTCGAGGTCCGTGGCGACGGCGGTCACGTCACCCGTGGCGGGGTCGACCCGGTAGACGTGGCAGCCGTCGATCTCCGGGTCCGCTCGCTCGCCCTCGTAGTCGGTCGTGATGCCGTACGGCGGGTCGGTGAACCACACCGCTCCGTCGGCGGACACCACCACGTCGTTCGGGCTGTTGAGCCGCCGTCCGCGCCAGCGGTCCGCGAGGACCGTCGTCGAGCCGTCGTGCTCGGTGCGCTCCACCCGGCGCGCGCCCTGCCGGCAGGTGACCACCCGCCCCTGGCGGTCGATCGTGCGGCCGTTCGGGTAGCGGGCCGGCGACTCGAGGACGCTCACCGACCCGTCCGCCTCGTCCCACCGCAGCACGCGGTCGTTGGGGATGTCGCTGAACAGCAGGTACCGGCCGGCGGGCACGTACAGCGGGCCCTCCGTCCAGCGGCCACCCGTCCACAGCCGCTCGAGGCGGCCGTCGCCGCGCACGGCGGCGAAGCGCTCGTCGAGGCGTTCGTAGACGGCGGGGACGGTCTCGGTCATCGCGGGCTCCGGCGGGTCGTGGTGCGTGGTCCGTGCAGGTCAGGAGGCTGTGCGGTGGCTGCACCGTGCCACACGCCGTCGCACCGCGACAACCGGCGCCGGCCGCGAAAAGCCGTGCGCGCGACGCCGCGGCCCACCTACCGTGGGCCCATGGCCAGCACCGATCTGCGCGCGTCCCTCGCCGAGCGCGCCGCCGCCCCCGCCGTGCTGCCGGCGCTGACCGCGGGCGGCCTGACCTGGCGGCCCGCGACGACCGACGACGCGCCCGCGCTCCTGGACCTGCGGAACACGGTCGCCGCCGCGGACCAGGAGCCCTACCGCGAGTCCCTCGCGGAGGTCGCCGAGCTCCTGGGGGCGCCCTGGCGCGACCTCGCGGCCGACACGGTGCTCGGCCTGGACGCCGCGGGCGCGCTGCGCGCCTACGGCGACGTCGAGACGATGCCCGGCGACACGCGGCGCGTCCGCGCGTTCCTGTGGGGCGGGGTGCACCCGGACCGCCGCGGCGAGGGCATCGGCCGGGAGGTGTTCGCCTGGCAGGAGGCCCGGGCGCGCCAGGTGCTCGCGGCCTCCGGCAAGGACGTGCCGGGACGCCTCGCGGGGTTCCTCGAGGACGACGCTCCCGCCGCGAAGGTGCGCCTGTACGAGCGGGCGGGCTTCACGCCGCGGCGCTACTACTCCGACCTCGAGCGGGACCTGCGCGACCTCGACACCCACCCGCTGCCGGTCGTCGACCTCGACGGCGGCCTCCGGCTGGTACCGCTCGACGACGAGCACGACGAGCCCGCCCGCCTGGCCCACAACGACGCGTTCCGCGACCACTGGGGCAGCGAGCCGCAGACGCCGGAGCAGTGGCGCAACGGCCGGGCGACGTACGCGCCCGAGTGGTCGTTCGTCGTCGTGGACCCTGCACCGGACGTCGCGGCCCTGCTCGCCGACCCCGCCACCGACGCCGAGACCGCGGCAGCCCTGCGGGCCGGCGCGCCGCTCGTGGTCGGCTACCACGTCGGGTCGCGGTACACCGAGGACTTCGCGGTGCGCGGCCACCCGTTCGGCTACACGGACACCCTCGGCGTGCGCCGCGCGTACCGCGGGCGCAAGGTCGCGGTCGCGCTGCTCGCCGCGGGGATGCGGGCGTACGCGGCCGACGGCATGGCGGTCGCGGCGCTCGACGTCGACACGCAGAACCCGAGCGGGGCGCACGGGCTGTACGCCAGCCTCGGGTACACGAAGCGCCACGGGTCGCGGCTGCTGACGATCGAGCTCTGACCGCGCAGCGCCCGCGCGCCGCGCCCCGGCCGGGACCGGGAGGCCGGGTTTCGGCGGGAGGGCCCGGGGGCCTAGGCTGCCGGGCGTGACCGACGTCGTTCATCACGGGCTGCTCCCGGCGCCGCCCCCGCGGCTCCTGCCCACCGTCACCTCCCGCGCGGCCGCCGTCGCGCTCGCGATGCTCACCGTGCTGCACCTCGTGGCCCAGGTGGCCGAGGCCAGCACCTGGGCGCGGGTCACGCAGGTCTGCCTGATGCCGCTGCTCGCCGGGACGCTCTGGTGCGCCGCGCCCGCCCCTCGCTCGCGGCTGGTCCGCGTCGTCGCGGTCGCCCTCGGCCTGTCGTGGCTGGGGGACACGGCGCCCGCGGCGTTCGAGGGCGACGCCGCGTTCCTCGTCATGGTGGGCTTCTTCCTGCTCGCCCAGGTGACGTACGTCGTCGCCTTCTGGCCGTCCCGACGAGCGAGCGTCGCGCGCCGACCGGCGCTCCTCGCCCCCTACGCGCTCGCGGCCGCCGCACTCGTCGTGGCGTGCGCCCCCGGCGCGCCCGGCCCGCTCCTGGCCGCCGTGGTCGTGTACGGGGTCTGCCTGGTGGCGATGGCGGTGCTCGCCACGGGCGTGCACCCGCTGGCCGGAGCGGGCGGCGTCGTGTTCCTGGCGTCGGACGCCATGATCGCGCTGGGCGCCTTCACCGGCTGGTTCGACCCGCCCGCCTCCGGCTTCTGGGTGATGCTCACCTACGTCGCGGGTCAGGCGCTGCTGGTCGCGGGGGTGCTCGCGCGCAGCTCCATCCAGGTGTCGGGCTCGGGGACGGGCGTGAAGCCAGCGCGCTCGTAGATGCGCCGGCCCTGGTCGGACGCGCGGAGCAGGACCCGCTTCAGCCCGAGGGACTCGATGTCGGCCAGCGCCCCCGCGACGACGGCGCGGCCCAGCCCGTGCCCGCGGTGCGCGGGGTCGACGATCACGTCCGCGAGCCAGCCGAACGTCGCGCCGTCGGTGACCAGGCGGGCGTAGGCGGCGAGGTCGCCCGTCGCGGCGAGGACGCCGTAGCTGCGCGACCCTGCCACGGCGGCCCGGTGCTGCTCGCGGGAGCGGCCGACGGCCCAGTACGCGTGCGCGGCGAGCAGCTCGTGCGCCCGGTCGGTGTCGATCCGCTCGGGGGCGGTGGTGAAGGCGTAGCCGTCGGGCAGGTGGAGGTCGGTCAGGTCGAGGTCCGGCATGGCGGCAGTGAAGCAGCCGACGTGTCGGAGGTCACGCCTAATCTCGGGACATGGACATCATCCTGGTACCGGGGTTCTGGCTCGACGGATCGGCCTGGGACGACGTCGTCCCGGCGCTCACGGCGGCGGGGCACACGCCCCACGCCGTCACCCTGCCGGGCATGGAGGCGGTCGACGCCGACCGCTCCGGCATCCATCTCGCGGACCACGTGGACGCCGTGGTCGCCGCGATCGACGCCGTCCCGGGCGACGCGCCCGTCGCCCTCGTCGGGCACTCCGCGGGCGGCGGGCTCGTGTACGCGGCCTCCGATGCCCGTCCCGACCGGGTGGCGCACGTCGTCTACGTGGACTCGGGGCCGGCAGCCGACGGGCAGGCCACCAACGCGGACTTCCCGGCCGACGCCGTCGAGTACCCGCTCGACTGGGGCGAGTTCGGCGAGGACTCGCTGCGCGGGATGACGGACACGATCCGTGCCGAGGTGCTGGCGGGCTCGATCCCGCAGCCGGGCGGGACCGTGCGCGAGGGGCACCGGCTGTCCGACGACGACCGCCGGCTCGACATCCCGTCGACGGTCATCGCGTCCGAGATGTCGGCCGAGACCCTGCGCAGCCTGGTGGCGCAGGGGCACCCGTTCGTCGCCGAGCTCGCGCGGCTGCGCGACTACGAGATCGTCGACCTGCCCACGGGGCACTGGCCGATGTTCACGCGCCCGGCCGACCTGGGCGCGGCGATCGTCGACGCCGTCGCGCGCTGAGCCGCGGCGTCAGCCGACCAGGTCAGCCGACCAGGTCAGCCGATCGCCGCGACCGGCGCGCCGAGCGGCTGGCCCGAGCCGTCGCGGCGGTCGGTGCTCTCCGGCAGCTCGGCGGGCTGGCCGGCGCCGCCGACGGCGCGGGCGGGGCCCTCTCCGACCCAGGCCAGGACGAGGCCGTCCTCGCCCTTGAGGAAGCGGTGCGCGCGCACCCCGCCCGTGCCGCGCCCCTTGCCGGGGTACAGCTCGTACGGGGTGACCTTCGCGGAGCCGCCGCCCGTGCCGGGCAGCGCGCCCGACGCCCCCGCCACCGTGACGACGGTGTGCAGGTCGCGGGTCGCCGCCCGCGCGACGCCGAAGAAGACGACGTGCTGGCCCGCGCCGAGGCGGATGCCCGCCATGCCGGCCGCAGCCCGCCCCTGCGGGCGCACGGCGGAGGCGTCGAAGTGCAGCAGGCTCGCGTCGGAGGCGACGAAGACGAGCTCGTCGTCCTCTCCCACCGGTGCGGCGCCCACCACCCGGTCGCCGTCCTTGAGCGCGATGACGTCCCACTCGTCGCGGTTCGCGGGCACGTCGCCCGCCGCGACGCGCTTGACGACGCCGTTCGCGGTGCCGAGGGCCAGGGTGGGCGCGTCCTCGTCCAGGGAGGCCACGGCCAGCGCCGTCTCGCCGGGTGCGAGCGCGACGAGCTCGCTCACCGGGATCCCGCCCGACAGCGACGGCGGGCCGTCGACCGGGGGCAGCGCGGGCAGGTCGAGCACCGACACCCGCAGCAGGCGGCCGGCGGACGTGACGAGGCCGACGTCGCCGCGGGTGGTCGTCGCGACGTCGCCGCGCATCGCGTCGTGGGCGTGCCGGCGGCCGGCGCGCTCGAGCGGCGCGTCCGCGGCCTCGCCCGACGTCCGGGCCAGGAGCCCGGTGGCGGACAGCAGCGCCCGGGTGGGGGAGTCCGCGATCTCCAGGCTGATGGCCGGTGCCCTGCTGCGGCCGTTCGTCGCCGCGGGGGCGGTGGCGCCGCCGGCGGAGTCGAGCAGCACCGTGCGGCGCGGCGTGCCGTAGGTGGAGGCGACCTCGCCCATCTCGGCGCTGACGACGGCGCGCAGGCGCGCGTCGTCGGCGAGGATCTCCTGCAGCTCGGCGATCTCGCGCTCCAGCTCCGACTGCTCCTTCTCCAGCTCGATCCGGGAGAACTTGGTCAGGCGGCGCAGCTGCAGGTCGAGGATGTACGTGGCCTGGGGCTCCGACAGGTCGAAGACGCCCATGAGGCGCTCGCGGGCCGCCGCGGCGTCGTCGGAGGAGCGGATGACCTGGATGACCTCGTCGATGTCGACGATGGCCAGCAGCAGGCCCTCCACCAGGTGCAGGCGCTCCTGCCGCTTGGCGAGCCGGAACGTCGACCGGCGGCGCACCACGTCGATGCGGTGCTCCACCCACACGCGCAGCAGCTCCAGCAGACCGAGCGTGCGCGGCTGGCCGTCGACGAGGGCCACGTTGTTGATGCCGAACGAGTCCTCGAGCGGCGTGGTGCGGTACAGCTGCTCCAGCACGGCGTCCGGGTCGAAGCCGGTCTTCACCTCGACGACCAGGCGCAGGCCGTGGGTGCGGTCCGTGAGGTCCTGCACGTTGGTGACGCCCTGGATCTTCTTGGCCTTCACGCCGTCGGCGATCTTCTCGATCACCTTCTCCGGGCCGACGCCGTAGGGCAGCTCCGTCACGACGATGCCCTTGCGGCGCGGCGTGACGTTCTCGACGCGGGCGGTGGCGCGCGTGCGGAACGTGCCGCGCCCCGTGCGGTAGGCGTCGCGCACGCCGTCGAGCCCGACGATCTTGCCGCCCGAGGGCAGGTCGGGGCCGGGGACGAAGCGCATGACGTCGTCGAGCGTCGCGTCCGGGCGCGTGATGAGGTGCTGGGCGGCGGCCACGACCTCGACGAGGTTGTGGGGCGCCATGTTCGTCGCCATGCCGACGGCGATCCCGGACGAGCCGTTGACCAGCAGGTTCGGCACGGCGGACGGCAGCACGGACGGCTGTGTGAGCTTGTTGTCGTAGTTCGGGACGAAGTCGACGACGTCCTCGTCGAGCCCGGCGGTCATCGCCATCGACGGCGGGGCGAGCCGGGCCTCGGTGTACCGGGGGGCGGCCGGCCCGTCGTCGAGCGAGCCGAAGTTCCCGTGCCCGTCGACCAGCGGCAGGCGCATCGAGAAGTCCTGCGCGAGGCGCACCAGCGCGTCGTAGATCGCGGTGTCGCCGTGCGGGTGGAGCTTGCCCATGACCTCGCCGACCACGCGCGACGACTTCACGTGCGCACGGTCGGGCCGCAGGCCCATGTCCGACATCATGTACAGGATCCGGCGGTGCACCGGCTTCAGGCCGTCGCGGGCGTCGGGCAGCGCGCGCGAGTAGATGACGGAGTACGCGTACTCGAGGAACGACGTCTCCATCTCCGCCGCGACGTCGATGTCGACGATCTTCTCGTCGAACGGCTCGTCGGTGACGGGTGCGCTGCTGCTCTTGCGCGCCATGCGGTGCGGCTCCTGAGTTCGATGGGTGGCTCGGCGGGACGGTCGGTGTCGTGGTCGGGGTCGTGCTCGCTGGGGCGCGGGCGTCCTCCGCGGACGGCACCAGACTCTATCCGGCGGCGCCCACAGGGCCGCGCAGGCGCGGCGACGAGCCGCCGTCGTAGGGCCCGGATAGCCTGCACGGGTGGACGTACCCGACACTCCGGACGAGCGGCAGGACGCTCGGCAGCACCCCGAGTACCCGGTCGCGTGGGAGGCCGACGTCGTGCTGCGCGACGGCACCACCATGCACGTGCGCCCGCTGCGTCCCGACGACGCCGACGCGATCCAGCGCTTCCAGGTGGCGCAGTCCGAGCGCTCGGCGTACTTCCGCTTCTTCGCGCCGGTGCGCCGGCTCACGGACCGGGAGCTGAACCGCCTCACGCACCTCGACCAGCGCGACCGGGTGGCCCTGGTCGCCGTGCGCCCCGGCGTCGACGACGACGGCCGCCCGCGCGAGGACGTGCTCGGCGTCGCCCGGTACGACAAGGTCTCGGCCGCGGAGGCGGAGGTGGCCTTCAACATCGCCGACGCGATGCAGGGCAAGGGCCTCGGCTCGGTCCTCCTCGAGCACGTCGCCGCGGCGGCGCGCGAGCGCGGGGTGCGGCGCTTCACCGCGGACGTGCTGCCGCAGAACTCGTCGATGCTCGCCGTCTTCCGCGACGCCGGGTACGCGGTGAGCCAGCACCTCGACGACGGCGTGGTCACGGTCGCGTTCGACCTCGACCCCACGGAGCGCTCCCGCGAGGTGATGGCCGACCGCGAGCACCGCGCCGAGGCACGCTCGATGCAGGCGCTGCTGTCGGCCCGCCGTGTCCTGCTCGTCGGACCCGGCCCCGTGGGGCCGGCGGGGGCGACGCCGGAGCACCACCTCGCGCAGCGCGTCGTCGACGCCGCCGCGGCCGACCCGGGGGACACCCGGCTCACCGTGCTCGGCGCCCCCGGGCCGGTCCCGGACGCCCCGGGGCTCGCGGTCGCGGCGTCGTGGGACGACGTGCTGGGGGTCGAGGGCGGCGCGGACGACGCTGCGGACGACGGGGCTGCGCACGGCGACGCCGATGACCACGGCGTCGACCTCGCCCTGCTGTCGGTGCCGCCGGACGACGCCGTCGACGCGGTGCGGCGCCTGGCCGGGCGCGGCGTGCGCGGCGTCGTCGTGCTGGCCGCCGGGTACGCGGAGACGGGGCCGGACGGCCTGGCCCGGCAGCGCGAGCTGGTGCGCGCCGCGCACGCGGGCGGGATGCGGGTGGTCGGTCCCGCGTCGTTCGGCCTGCTCACCACGACGCCGGGCGCGCGGCTGCACGCGAGCCTCGCCGAGCGGTCGCCGCGCGCCGGTGTGGTGGGGATGTTCTGCCAGTCGGCGCCCGCCGCCGTCACGCTCACGCGGACGCTCGAGCGACGTGGCCTCGGCGTGTCGGCCCTGCTGTCCGCGGGCCACCGCGCCGACGTGTCGGGCAACGACCTCATGCAGTACTGGCAGGACGACGCGCGCACCGCCGTCGTCTGCCTCTACCTCGAGTCCATCGGCAACCCCCGCAAGTTCTCCCGGATCGCGCGCCGCCTGGCCGGGGTCAAGCCCGTCGTCGTGGTGGTGGCGGGCCGGTCGGGCCAGGTCGTGCCCCCGGGGCACGCGGTGCGTGCCACGCGGGCGCCGCGCCGCCTGCTCGACGAGATGCTGCGGCAGTCCGGCGTCATCCGCGCCGAGAACACCCACCAGCTCATGGACGTCGCGCAGGTGCTCGCGCACCAGCCGCTGCCGAGCGGCAGCCGGGTGGGCATCCTCGCGTCGTCCGCCGCGCTGGCCGCCCTCGTCGCCGAGGCCGCGGCCGCGGCGGGCCTCGTCGTCGCTGCGTCGTCCGACTTCCTGCCGCCGGACGCCACCGACGAGCAGATCGCCCACGTGACCGACGCCCTGTACGCGCCGGGGGCGTGCGACGTCGTCGTCGCCGTCGACGTGCCCGTCGTCGTGCCGCGCACCGGGGCCGTGGCGCGGGCCGTGGCCGAGGCGGCCGCGCGGACCGGGCGCACCACCGTCGCGTCGATGCTCGGCCTCAGCGGCCTGCCCGACGAGCTCGCGACGACGGGCCCGGACGGCACCCCCGTGCGGATCCCCGCGTTCTCCACGCCGGAGGACGCGGTGACGGCGCTCGGCAAGGTCGTGACGTACGCGCGCTGGCGCACGGAGGACCGCGGCACCCACGTGCGGCCGGAGGGGATGGACGCGCGGCGGGCGCGCCGGCTCGTCGAGGGCTGGCTCGCCGACGCCGAGGGCGGCGACGGGCGGGTGCTCACCCAGGACGAGACGGCGGAGCTGCTCGACTGCTACGGCGTCCGGCTGTGGCGCTCGCGGACCGTGCGCACGGCGGACGAGGCCGTCGCGGCGGCTGACACGCTCGGCTGGCCGGTCGCTCTCAAGACCGCCTCGACGGCGCTGCGCCATCGCACCGACCTGGGTGGGGTGCGCCTGGACATCGCGGATGCTGCCGAGCTGCGCGCCGACGTCGAGCGCATGCGGCAGGTCGCGCTGGAGGTCCTGGGGGAGGACGAGCCCGCCATGGAGGTGCAGGCGATGGCTCCCGTCGGGGTGCCGTGCGTCATCCGCTCCGGCGAGGACCCGCTGTTCGGTCCGAAGGTGTCGTTCGGCCTCGCGGGCGACGCGACCGACCTCCTCGACGACGTGGCCTACGGCATCCCGCCCCTGACCGACGTCGACGTGGCCGCCATGGTGCGCACCGTGCGCGCGGCGCCGCGGCTGTTCGGGTACGGCGGCGCGCCGGAGGCCGACATCGACGCGCTCGAGGGCGTGCTGGCGCGCGTGTCCGTGCTGGCCGACGACCTCCCCGAGCTCGCGTCGCTGGAGCTGTACCCGGTCGTCGTCGGCTCGGTCGGCGTGAGCGTGCTGCACGCCGTCGTCCGGCTGCGGTCGGCGGCCCAGCGGGCGGACGCTCCCCGGCGCGCGCTGCCCGGCTGATCCACGCCTGACGCCCGGCTGGGTGTCGGTCCGGGCGCCGCCCGTTCGTCGTGCTGATGACAGCCGACCAGCGAGGAGCGCACCATGACCACGACTCGGACCGAGGGCGTCGCCTCGGCACCCGCCGTCCCGCCCATCGTCGACCGGGAGGCCTGGCGGGCCGCCCGCGAGGACCTGCTCGTCCGGGAGAAGGCGCACACGCGGGAGGGCGACGCGATCGCCGCCGCCCGCCGCCACCTGCCGATGACGGAGGTCGACGCAGGCTCCGTCGTCGTCGGGCCCCACGGCCCCACCACGCTGCTGGACCTGTTCGCCGGGCGCGAGGAGCTCGTCGTCTACCAGCACATGTGGCACCCGGGCGCGCCGGTCGAGGACCAGTGCGCGGGCTGCACCCTCACGTACCTCGCCGTGCAGGACCCGGCCTACCTCACCGCCCGTGGCGTGTCGTTCGCGGTGCTGGCGCAGGCGACCTACGCCGAGCTCGCGCCGTTCGTGGAGTTCATGGGCTACCCGCAGCACTGGTACGCGCTCGCGGACCCCGCGTCCCGCGGGGAGGACGAGATCGTGCGCGGCGACAACTCCGGCACCTGGGTGTGCTTCCTGCGCCAGGGCGACCGCGTGTTCCTCACCGGCACGCTCACGGGGCGAGGCTGCGAGGCCACGATGCCGGCGCTCGCGCTGCTCGACCTGACGCCCCGCGGCAGGGTCGAGTCCTGGCAGGAGTACCCCGAGGGGTGGCCGGACGGCAGGGAGCCCGGCTGGTTCTGGCGGGCGCACGCGGACGGGTCCGGCAGCGGCTGGGGTGCGGGCCGGCCCACCGCCCAGTGGGCGCGCCCGGACGCCGGCCCGGCGGGGGAGTCGGGTCACGACCACCCGCACGGGACGGCCCGCCCGGGCGATGGTGGTCTCCCGCCGGGGGTGGTGGGAGAATGCGCGGGTGCCGCATGCGACCGCCCGTGAGAACCTCCGTGCCGACCTCTCCGCCCACGTGCGCCGGGCCGGGTACTACCCGGACCTCGTGGAGGACGTCCTCGACGTCGCCCTCGCCGACGAGGACGTGCTCGCGCACCTCGTCCAGGCGGAGACCACGTTCGACGACGCCGTGCGCCGGCACCTCACCGTGCTGGCCCTCACGCCGACGCGCCTCGTCACCGCGCACGTCGACGACCACGAGGGCGACGCCGCCCACCCGTCGTCGGCGGCCGCGACCACGGAGGCCGTACCGCTGAGCGAGATCCGGTCCGTCGCGCTCACGCACGTCGTGGACGAGCCGGCCGAGCACCGGCCCGGCGACAGCGCGTCCGAGCTCACGCTCGCGATCGGGTGGGGCGCCGTCTCCCGCGTCGACCTCGAGCCGGCGCAGTGCCCGGACCCGAACTGCGAGGCCGACCACGGCCTCACCGGCACGCTCACGCCCGACGACGTCGTGGTGCGCGTCAGCGGGGCCGCGGAGGGTCGGGACGCCCTGCGCCGCGCGATCGCGTTCTCGCGCTCCCTGTCGGCGGCGACCGGGACGGGCGGGCGCGCCGCCCGATGACGGCGACCCTCGCGCTGCCCGACGGCCTCCTCGCCCCCTCCTACGGGACGGGCTCGCTCGCCGCCGTCCTGCCCGCCGTCGCGGGGGCCCTCGGGGCGGACCTCACGACGGCGACCGGGCTGCGGTCGGCGGACTGCCGCGACGCGCTCGGGCTGCCGTCCGGGGTGCAGCGCGCGGTCGTGGTCCTCGTCGACGGCCTGGGCCTGGCCAACCTCGCCGAGCGCGGCGGGCACGCCCCGTTCCTGCGCTCGCTGGCCGCGGACGGCCGGTCGGTGCTGTCCAGCTTCCCCTCGACGACGGCGGCGGCGCTCGCGACGTTCGGGACCGGCACGGCCCCGGGGCGTACCGGGCTCCTGGGCTACACGCAGCGCAACCCCGCCACGGGCGGCCTGGCCACCACGGTGTCCTGGACCGAGCAGTCCGACCCGTACCGGCCCACCAAGCTCTCCGGGCCGATGCGTGCCGAGCCCGAGGACGTGCAGCGCGAGCCCACGGTGCTCGAGACGCTCGTGCGGGACGGCGTGCGCGTCACCTCGCCCGGTCCCGCCCGGTTCGCGGGCTCCGGGATGACCCGCGCGGCGCTGCGCGGGCCGCGCTACCTGGCCGCTGAGGGGCTGGACGCCCAGGTGGGCGTCACGGTGCGTGAGCTGCGCGCGCCAGGCCTCGTGTACCTCTACCACGGCGCCGTGGACAAGGCGGGCCACCAGCACGGCCCGCAGTCGTGGCAGTGGGGCGACGCCCTCGAGGAGACGGACTCCGAGCTGCGCCGCCTCGTGCGCTCCGTACCGAAGGGCACGCTCGTCGTCGTCACGGCCGACCACGGTCAGGTGACGGCGGACCTCTCCCGCCAGCACGACGTCGCCGCGCACCCCGAGCTCGCGCGCGACGTCGCGCTCCTCGGCGGCGAGCCGCGCGCCGGCCACGTGTACGTCGCGCCCGGCGCCGACCCGCGGGACGTCGCGGCGCGCTGGGCCGCGGTGCTCGGCGACGACGCGCTCGTCGTCCTGCGCGACGACGCCGTCGCGGCCGGCTGGCTGGGCCCGATGGCCGACCACGTGCTCCCCGCCGTGGGCGACGTCCTGGTCGCGGCGCGCGGAGCGGCGACGGTGGTCGACTCGCGCCTGCACCCGTCCGGCGCCCGCGAGATGCCGGGCGTGCACGGGTCGCTCACGCCCGCGGAGATGGTCGTGCCGCTGCTCGTCGCGCAGGCGTAGCGCACGTCGTCCGCCGTCCGGGTCGGGCGCGCGCCGCGCCGAATGTCGTGGCGCGCTCGCGTGCCGGGTGCCACGATGCCCAGATGGAGCAGCTCATTCAGGGCGGCCAGGACCCCGCGCCCCGGTGGACCCGCGCCACCGTGTACCCGGACATGTGGGTGGACCCCGACGACGACCCGCGGGAGAGCGACGTCGAGCTGGTCGACGAGCGGGCGATCCTGCTCGACGCGCTGCGCTCGTACCGGCTGACCGTCGAGATGAAGTGCGCCGACCTGGACGCGGAGCAGCTCGCCCGCCGCTCGGTGCCGCCGTCCACGATGTCGCTGCTGGGCCTGGTGCGGCACCTCACGGAGGACGAGCGGCACGTGCGCCGCATCATGACCGGCGAGGACGCGCCGTGGCTGTACCGCAGCGAGACGCACCGTGACGGCGACTGGGACGGCGCCGTCGCCGACCCCGCCGTCGTCGACGAGGCGTTCCGGCACTGGCGCGAGGAGATGGCCGCCACGGACCGCATGGTCGACGGCATCGACGACCTCGGCGCGACGAACGCCGGCTTCTCCGACCTCGGCGCGGAGCCGGGTGGCGCGATCTCGCTGCGGGAGCTGCTGCTCAGCCATGTCGAGGAGTACGCGCGGCACTGCGGGCACGCGGACCTGCTGCGGGAGTGCGTGGACGGGCGCGTGGGCCAGTAGCGCGGCGCACGACGCCGGGGAGGCGCGAGTTCTGACAGGATCTGGCCCATGGCCGAGCTCGTCTTCTTCTCCGGGACCATGGACAGCGGCAAGTCGACGCTGGCGCTGCAGACCGACCACAACCACGCGGCGCGCGGGCGGACCGGGCTGATCTTCACCCGCGACGACCGCGCCGGCACGTCCCGGCTGTCGTCGCGGCTCGGGCTCGAGGTGGACGCCCGCGAGGTCACCGACGACACCGACTTCTGGGACGTCGTGGCCGCCGAGCGGCAGGCCGGTCGCGTCGTGGACTACCTCGTGTGCGACGAGGCGCAGTTCTACTCCCCGGCCCAGGTCGAGCAGCTCGCCCGGCTCGTCGACGAGGTGGAGCTGGACGTCTTCGCCTTCGGCATCACCACCGACTTCCGCACCCGGCTGTTCCCCGGCGCGGCCCGCCTCATCGAGCTCGCGGACCGCGTCGAGGAGCTGCAGGTGCGCTCCCTGTGCTGGTGCGGCGCGCGGGCCACCCACAACGCGCGCACCGTCGGTGGCGTGATGGTCGTCGAGGGCGACCAGGTGGTGGTCGGCGACGTCGCGGGCGCGCCCGACGGCGGACCGGTGTCGTACGAGGTGCTGTGCCGGCGGCACCACATGCGACGCATGACGCAGGCCGACGCCCGCCGCCGCGCGCCCGTCACGGACCAGCTGGACCTGGGCGACGGCGCGTAGCCGTCGGACGGAACCGGGCCCGAGGTCGCGCCGCGGTCAGGACGAGGGGCGGCCGCCGCCGAACACGATCTCGTCCCAGCTCGGCACCTGCGCACGGCCCTTGCGTCCCGGGCGTCGCCCGCCCGCGGGCTTGTCGCTCCGGGGCGCCGGTGCGGCGGGCTGCGGCCCGGCGGCGCCCTGCGCGGGCGGACCGCTGGGTGCGGGCGCGTCGTCGACGACGTCGGGACGGGTGTCCTGGTGACCGTCCCGGTGGGCGTCCGCGGCGCCGCCGGCCTCCTCGGACCCGTCGTCGTCCTGGTCGGGCGGCAGCACCCCCGGCACCGGCCGGCGCGCGGACGACGGGTGGGTCGAGCGGTCGGGGGTCGGGCGCAGGCCCGCCCGGCGCGACCCGAGGTCGACGACGCTCGCGCCCGCCAGGTCGGCGTGCTCCGGCTCCGGCTCCGGTGCGCCGGTCGACACGTCGGCCGGGGGAGCGCTGACGTGGCCGACGGGGACCGGCTCCGGCGGGGGTGGGACGTCGTCCGCCGCGCGGGCGGGCGCCCTCCGGCGGTCGCCGGGCCGCTGTCCGCGCCGGCCGGCGAGGTCGTCCAGGAGCAGCGCCGTGGTGTCGTCGTCGGGGTGCCGGCGGGGGGCGGCGGTCCGGCCGCTCAGCGAGGGCACGCCCAGCACGTCGGGGGAGACCGGGTCGTCCGGCTGGCCGAGCCAGCGCGCCTCGTCGTCGAGCGGTGTCACGACGCGGCCCTTGGGGTCGAAGGTCCAACGGGCCGACCGGTCGCGGTCGCCGGCGGAGAACCGCACCTCGACCACCCACGGCGCGGTGCCGTCGCGGCGGGCGGACCAGCGGGCCTCGTCGGCCGTGACGCCCCTCGCAGCCAGCCGCGTGTCGGCGACCTCGCCGAGCGTCGTCGCCTCGTCGTCGCCCGGCAGCCGGTGGGCGCGCACCTGACCGATGACGTGGTCGCGCTCCGCGGCCACGGGCCACTCGTAGCGCTGCACGTGCTCGACCGGGAGCCCGGACTCCTCGGCCAGCTCCTCGACCGACGCCCCCGCGCGCAGGCGCGCCTGGAGGTCCCGCGGGCGCAGGGTCGTCGCCGCCTGGGCGCGCAGCGCCTCCGTGCGCGGTCGGTCGCGTCGCACCGCGGCGCGCAGCGCCTCCGTGATGGGCAGGGTGCTCTCGGTGCCGTCGGGGCCGCGCAGGACCAGGCGCTCACCGTCCTCGTGCAGCCTCACGAGCTCGAGCTCGGCCATGCTTCCTCCCTCACAGGTCGCCCTCGGGAACTCCGTCGGGGCGGGTCCGCCTGTTCGAGGGTGCCATCGGCGCGGGGCGGCGCCGCGCAGGCGCGTCGGTGTGCCGTCGATTGGCGCGCCCCGGGCGGGCGGGCCTGGGAGGATGGCGTCCCGTGGACGCGTTCACCTCCGGCCCCGTCTCCTACCTGGAGCTCGTCGCCGTCTTCGTCGCGGCGGTCTCGGGAGGGCTCGCCGCGGTGCGCAAGCGTTTCGACGCGTTCGGCGTCCTCGTCCTCGCGTGGGTGACCGGGCTCGGCGGCGGGATCCTGCGCGACGTCCTGATCGGCGACACGCCCCCGGTCGGCATCTCGAGCTGGCGGCTCGTGCTGGCCGCGCTCGCCGCGGGCGTGATCATCTTCTTCTTCCACCCGGGCCTGGAGCGGATGCGGCGCTCCATCCTCGTGCTCGACGCCGCCGCGCTGTCGCTCTTCGTGCTGCAGGGGACCACGAAGTCGCTCGACCTCGGCGCGGGCGTCCTCGCCTCCGTCGTGGTCGGGGTCCTCACCGCCGTGGGGGGCGGGATCCTGCGGGACGTGCTGGTGGGCGAGGTGCCGCTCGTGTTCGCGGACCGCCAGCTCTACGCCGTGCCCGCGCTCGTCGGCGCCGGCCTCACCGCGGTGCTGTGGCACGAGGACCTGCTGCAGGTGTGGACCGCCCTCGGGGTGGTGGTCCTGGTCTTCGGGTTCCGCATCGCGTCGCTCGCGCGCGGGTGGACCGTGCCGCACCCCGGCCCCGGCTGGACCGCCCGGTGGGGGCGGCGGTCGGGCAAGATGTAGGCCGTGGACGAACGAGCGGCGACCGGGGACCGGACCGACGGAAGCGACACCGGCACCGACTTCGAGGTCGGCGTCGACGTCGAGGCGCTGCGGGCGCTGGCCCGCAGCCTCGCCTGCGAGGCGGGGGCGCTGGTGCGCGACGGCCGCCCGGAGCGGGTCGAGGTCGCCGCGACCAAGTCGTCCGACGTCGACCCGGTGACGGACATGGACCGCGCGGCCGAGGCCTTGCTGCGCCGGCGGCTGGCCGCGGAGCGGCCCGACGACGCGATCCTCGGCGAGGAGGGCGACGACGTCCCGGGGACGTCCGGGCTCACCTGGGTGCTCGACCCGATCGACGGCACGGTCAACTACGTGTACGGCGTCGCGTCCTATGCCGTCTCGGTGGCCGTCGTGGCGGGTCCCGCCGACCCGGGGCGGTGGACGGCGCTCGCGGGCTGCGTGCACTCGGTGGTCGACGGGCGCACCTGGACCGCGGCCCGGGGCGGCGGGGCGGAGCGCGACGGGCGGCCGCTGAGCGTGCGCCGGCCGGACGCGCTGTCGCGGTCGCTGGTCGGCACGGGGTTCGGGTACGCGCCCGAGCGGCGCGCCCGGCAGGCCGAGGTCCTCGTCGACGTCCTGCCCCGGGTGCGCGACATCCGGCGGATCGGGTCCGCGGCGATCGACCTGTGCCTGCTCGCCGAGGGAGCGCTCGACCTCTACTACGAGCGCGGGCTCAACCCGTGGGACCTGGCGGCCGGTGCGCTCGTGGCCGCGGAGGCCGGGGCGTGGGTCGGCGGGCTGCACGGTCGTGGCCCGGGCACCGCCATGACGGTCGCGGGCGCGACCCCGGTCGTGGCGGAGCTCGTCCGGTTGCTCGAGGACGCCGACGCCGACCGTCCGGACGACGCCGCGCGCGGCTGAGCGGCTGACGAGGTTCGGTCGTTCCACGCCCGGGCGCCAGGGTGAAAAACTGCGTCAGGCCGACCGTCACGCCGAGGGCGGACAGCGCATCGCGGCGGTGCGTCGTCGCAGGTCAGCGGCCGATCGTCGCGCTGTGACACGAGGAACAGCGCGTGGTGTCGCGCGCCCGCCCGAAATGGTGCACAATCCGTGGGCCGACCGGGAACAAAACCTGGTCACCGAGCATTATCAGCGCGTACCGATACCGACACCACGGAGCGTGACCACACAGATGGCAACCGACTACGACGCCCCCCGCAAGAACGACGAGGACGTGGAGCAGGACTCGATCCAGGAGCTCCAGGCGCGTCGTTCCGACAAGTCGTCGGGTGTCGTCGACGAGGACGAGACGGAGGCCGCGGAAGGCTTCGAGCTTCCCGGCGCCGACCTGTCCGGCGAGGAGCTCGCGGTCCGCGTCCTGCCCCGCCAGGCCGACGAGTTCACCTGCACGAGCTGCTTCCTCGTCCACCACCGCAGCCAGCTGGCCTACGAGAAGAACGGCCAGATGATCTGCACGGAGTGCGCCGCCTGACCCCAGGTCGGGGCGCCAGCACCACGGACGACACGGGCCGTCACGTCGAGGACGTGACGGCCTTCGTCGTTCCGGGGGGGCGGCGACGACGGTGCCGACGTGGCCGGGCGCCCGCGCTCAGCGCGCGAGCGCTGCGGCCAGCTCCTGCGGACGCCGGGTCGACAGCAGCCAGTACGGCGTCGGGTCGAGCGGGTCCTCGAGGTCCACGCGCACGCCGGTGCGCGCCCACGCGCGCAGGCACACGAACGCGCGCGCGTCGAGGGCGGGGCCGAGGGCGGTCCGCATCGCCTCGGCGTCGTCCATCGTGGTGACCTCGCCCAGGAGGTCGACGGCGATCTGCGCCTTGCCGGCGCGCAGCCGCCCGTCGGCCACCTCGATCACGGGCGCGGTCGCGACGAGGGTCGCGAGGGTGGCGGCCGCGACGAGCAGGCCGACCACGGCACCGACCGCGTGCGCCAGCGGCCACAGGGTCACCCCGACGATGACGCCCAGCCCGACGGCGCCGCACCAGGCCGCCGGCCCGGGGGACAGCCGCTCCCGGAAGACCGGGCCGGTGACGGTGGGCGGGTGGGCCGCGTGCTCGCTCATGGGCCCATCATCCCAGCACCGCGGCACGGATCCGCCCGGTCGGGGCGACGCCTGTGAGCCGTCCGCGGGTCGGCTACGCTTCCCGGGTGCCTGACACCGCCAGCCAGCCCGTGACGCCGCCCGCGAGCCGCGACGCCAGCCACGTGAGCACGGACCCGAGCACCGTCGACGTCCTCGTCACCCTGCTCGACGACGTCCCGACCCCCGCGTACGCGCACCCGGGCGACGCGGGCGCGGACCTTGTGACCACGGTCGACGTCGAGATCCCTCCGCAGGGCCGCGTCGTGGTCCCCACCGGCGTCGCGATCGCGCTGCCGGAGGGGTACGCCGCGTTCGTGCACCCGCGCTCCGGTCTCGCGGCGAAGCACGGGGTGACCGTGGTGAACGCCCCCGGCACGATCGACGCGGGCTACCGGGGGGAGATCAAGGTGATCCTCCTCAACACGGACGTCGCCGAGCCGGTGCGGCTGCGCCGGGGCGACCGCGTGGCGCAGCTCGTCGTGCAGCGGGTGGAGCACGCCCGTTTCCTCGTGGCGACGACGCTGCCCGGGTCGCACCGCGGCGCGGGTGGGTTCGGTTCGAGCGGCGGTTTCGCCGGCGGCTGACGCCCCCGGGCGCGGACCGGAGGCGTGCGCGAACCGGTCTACTGTGGGAGATGGGTAGGGCTCGTCCGGCCGCCGGGCGAGCAGGACGACGAGAAGGAGACCTCCGTGGGGCTGTTCCGGCGCAACGCGTCGCAGAAGGCGACCGACGAGGCCCGCGAGCCCGCGGCCGCGGAGGCCGCGGCGCCCGCCACCGGCGCCGACGCCGCCACCGACCGGGGAACCGACGGGGCCGCGGGGGAGCGTCCCCAGCGCGGCCCGTTCGACTCGACCCAGGTGACGGGCATGGGCCCGCGCGTGGACCTCGGCGCCGTCTGGCTGCCCGTCCTGCCCGGCCTCGAGCTGCGCATGGAGGTCGACAAGAAGACCCAGAAGGTCACCGGGGTGTCCGCGACGCTCAACGGGTCCGGCCTGCAGGTCCAGGCGTTCGCCGCGCCCCGTACGGAGGGCATCTGGGACGAGGTGCGCGCCGAGATCGGGTCGTCCATCACGCGCCAGGGCGGCACGGTCGACGACGTTCCCGGCACGTTCGGGCGAGAGCTCATCGCGCGCATCCCCGCCACCGGGCCCGACGGCAAGCCGGCGGTGCGTCCCGCCCGCTTCGTGGGCGTGGACGGGCCGCGCTGGTTCCTGCGCGGCGTGCTGTCCGGGCGCGCCGCGGTCGACCCGGAGGCTGCGAAGCAGCTCGAGTCCGTGTTCGCGAACGTCGTCGTCGTGCGGGACGGCAACCCCCGCCCGCCGCGCGACCTGCTCACGCTGACCCTGCCCAAGAGCGCGCGCCAGGGCGATGCGCCGGGCGGGGACGCCACCGCGGGCCCGGAGGGCGCCGCGCCGCAGACACCGTCGTTCGACCCGCTGACCCGCGGGCCGGAGATCACCGAGATCCGGTGAGCGACCCGGCCGCGAGGCCAGCTCGTCCACCAGCCTGGAGCTGTTGATGTCCCTGCGAACCGCCGTCCGGCACGCGCTGGCCTCGGCCGACGAGGTCGCCGCCGACGAGGAGCGCCACGAGGCCGCGGCCCACCGCGGCTGCACGCCGGTCGCCGACCTGGGTGACCGCCGTCGGGCGAGCGCGGCCGGCGTGCTGCGCTCGGTCGTGCTGCGCCCCCGCGAGGGCGTCCCGACCGTGGAGGCCGAGCTGTACGACGGTTCCGGCTCCCTCGACCTCGTGTGGCTCGGGCGCCGGGCCATCGCGGGGATCGACCCGGGGCGCCGCATCCGCGTCGAGGGCCTGGTGTGCGACATCGACGGGCGGCGCACCATGTTCAACCCGCGGTACGAGCTGCGCGCGCGGGCCGGCGAGTGAGCGACGGGTACCCCGCGGCGGGGAAGCCGGCCGGCCCGACGGAGCCCGTGACGTCGGCGGTGCCCGCGGCGGACGGGCGTGGCGTGCGGGCGGTCACGGGCGACTCGTTCTCGTTCGGGCAGGCCGTCGGCGGTGTGCGCGGCGTGGTCGAGGCGGTGCTGCCCGGCCTGCTCTTCGTGGTCATCTACGTCGTCGCGTCGATGGGCGGCGACGAGCGCGGTGCGCTGACCTGGGCGCTGATCGCGTCGGTGGGCGCGGCCCTCGTCGCCGTCGTGGCGCGGCTCGCGCAGCGCACGCCGATCACGCAGGCCCTGGGCGGGCTGCTCGGCATCGGCGTGGGCGTGTTCTGGGCGTGGAGGTCCGGCGAGGCCCAGAACTTCTACGTGTGGGGGCTGTGGACCAACGCCGCCTACCTCGCGGCCATCCTCGTGTCGCTGGCGGTGCGCTGGCCCGTCGTCGGGCTCGTGGTGGAGGCGGTGCGCGGCGGGTTCGCCGACGTCGCCGCCGAGCGTGCCCGGCACGCCGACGACGAGCAGCCGCAGGACGGGCCCGCCGGCACCGGTTCGCCCGAGACCGCCGCGCCCGGGGCGACCGCGCCGGACGCCGGCCCGAGCCCCCTCGCCGCGCTGGTCGCGTGGCGCAAGGACCCGGAGCTCGTCCGGCGCTACACCCTCGCCACGTGGTTCTGGGCGGGGCTGTTCGCGGTGCGCCTGGCGGTCAAGGTGCCGCTGTACTTCGCCGACAGCGTCGGCTGGCTGGGCACCGCCCACCTGGTGCTGGGCGTCCCGCTCTGGGGCCTGGTGCTCTGGCTCACCTGGGTCGTCGTGCGCGGCGCGCACTCCGGCCGGCCCGCGGCCGACGCGGACGAGCCGGCCCGACCCGGCGCCTAGCGGTCGTCGCCAGGTCCCTCGTCGTCGCCGGGGCCGGGCTCGTCGTCGAGGCCGTCCACCGCGGCGAGCTCGGGCGCCACGAGGGGGTCGCCCGCCGCGATGGCGGGGACGGCCGGGGCGCCGTGGCTGAGCAGGTGCTGGAGCGACTCCTCGTCCGCCTGGCTGCCCATCACGAGCACCAGCTCGTCGCCGGTCTCGAGCGTGTCGTCCACGGTCGGCGCCAGCGGCTGCGCGCCGCGCACGATGCACGCGAGCACCGTGTCCGTGGGCCAGACGACGGAACCGACGCGGGCGCCCACGAGCGGCGAGTCGTCCGGCAGCGTCACCTCCACGATGTCCGCGCCGGACTGGTGGAAGGTGAAGATCCGCACCAGGTCCCCGACCGCCACGGCCTCCTCGACCATCGCGGTCATGATCCGCGGGGTCGACACGGCGACGTCGACGCCCCAGGAGCCGTCGAACATCCACTCGTTCTTCGGGTTGTTGACGCGCGCCACCGTGCGGGGCACGCCGAACTCCGTCTTGCACAGGAGCGAGAAGACGAGGTTCGCCTTGTCGTCGCCGGTGGCGCCGACGACGACGTCGGCGCTCGTGACGTCCGCGGCCTCGAGCGAGGACAGCTCGCAGGCGTCGGCGAGCAGCCAGTCGGCCTCGGGCACCTGCGCGACCCGCATCGCCGCGGGGTTCTTGTCGATGAGCACGACGTCGTGGTCGTGCGAGAGGAGCTCGCGGGCGATCGACCGGCCGACCGACCCTGCCCCGGCGACGACGACGCGCATCAGCTCTCCTCCTGCCGCGGCTCGTGGGTGAGGACCCGCTCGACGGCGGCCGCGTCGTCGGCGCGCATGAGGACGTGCAGCACGTCGTTCTCCTGCAGCACGGAGCCGGCCGTCGGCAGGACGCCGTCGGTGTAGCGCGACAGGAAGGCGACGCGCGCGCCGGTGGCCTCCTCGATGCGGTGCACCGTCAGGCCGGCCCAGCCGGGGTGGTAGTCGATCTGCGCGAGGCGTACCTGCCCGGAGGGGTCGCGGTACTCGTCGGTGGCGCCCAGGGGGAGCATGCGGCGCAGCACCTGGTCGGCCGTCCAGCGCACGGTCGCGACCGTCGGGATGCCGAGGCGCTGGTAGATCTCCGCGCGCTGGGGGTCGTAGATGCGGGCCACGACGTTCTCGACGCCGTACGTCTCGCGCGCGACGCGCGCGGCGAGCACGTTGGAGTTGTCGCCGTCGGACACGGCGGCGAAGGCGTACGTGTCCTCGATGCCCGCCTGGACCAGCGTGTCGCGGTCGAAGCCGACGCCCGTCACCTTCTGCCCGGAGAACCCGGCCGGCAGACGGCGGAACGCGTCGGGGTTCTGGTCGACGACGGCCACGGAGTGGCCGTGGGACTCGATCGTCTGCGCGAGCGTCGAGCCGACGCGGCCGCAGCCCATGATCACGAAGTGCACGGGCGAAACGCTATACCTCGCGGGGCCCCTCGACATCGCCGCCGGCACCGCTGCCGGCATCGCGCCGGCATCGCGACGGGACGCGCGCGCCCGCGGGGCGCGGCGGGCATAGCATTGCTCGACGTGTCGGACATCGCGGACGCTGCCAAACGGCTCCTCATCGGGCGCCCCATGCGCAGCGAGAACCTGGGGCACACCCTCCTGCCCAAGCGGATCGCCCTGCCGGTCTTCGCCTCCGACGCGCTGTCGTCGGTCGCGTACGCACCGGACGAGATCCTCCTGACCCTGGCGGTCGCCGGCATCGCCGCGACGACGATCTCCCCGTGGGTGGGCCTCGGCGTCGTCGTCGTGCTGCTCGTGGTGGTGTCGTCCTACCGCCAGAACGTGCGCGCCTACCCCTCCGGCGGCGGCGACTACGAGGTGGCGACGACGAACCTCGGGCCGTCGGCCGGCATCGGCGTCGCGTCGGCCCTGCTCGTCGACTACGTCCTCACCGTGGCGGTGTCGATCTCGTCGGGGGCCCAGTACGCGGCCTCCGCCCTGCCGTTCCTCCGCGGCCACGAGGTGCTGTTCGCCGTGGCGGTCGTCGTGATCCTCACCGTGATGAACCTGCGGGGCGTGCGCGAGTCGGGCACGGTCTTCGCGATCCCGACCTACTGCTTCATGGCCCTCGTCGGCCTCCTCGCCGTCGTCGGGGCGATCCGGTTCTTCGCGGGCGACCTGCCGCTGGCGGAGAGCGCGGGCTTCGAGATGACCCCCGAGGCGGGCTTCGACCAGGGGCTCACCGGCCTGGCGGGCGCGTTCCTCCTGGCCCGGGCCTTCGCCTCGGGCTGCGCGGCCCTCACCGGCGTGGAGGCGATCAGCAACGGCGTCCCGGCGTTCCGGAAGCCCAAGTCGCGCAACGCGGCCACCACCCTGGCCCTGCTGGGCGGCATCTCCGCCACGATGATGATCTCGATCCTGCTGCTCGCTCAGGCCACCGGCGTGAAGTACGTGGAGGACGCGCACGAGCAGCTCACCGCCGGCGGGCAGCCGCTGCCGTCCGACTACAACCAGCACCCCGTGCTCAGCCAGCTCGCGGAGGCCGTCTTCCAGGGCTTCACCCCCGCGTTCGTGGCGATCTCGATCGTCACCGGCCTGATCCTCGTGCTCGCGGCGAACACGGCGTTCAACGGGTTCCCGGTGCTGGGCTCGATCCTCGCCAAGGACGGCTTCCTGCCGCGCCAGCTGCACACGCGCGGCGACCGGCTCGCGTTCTCCAACGGGATCATCACGCTCGCCGTCGCGGCGATCGTCCTCATCGTGGCGTTCGACGCGCAGGTCACGCGCCTGATCCAGCTGTACATCGTGGGCGTGTTCGTGTCCTTCACGCTCTCGCAGCTCGGCATGCTGCGGCACTGGACGCGGGCGCTGCGCAAGGAGCCCGACCCCGCCGAGCGCGCCCGCATGCAGCGTTCCCGGATCGTCAACGGCGTCGGCTTCGTGATGACGGCGACGGTGCTCGTCATCGTGCTGGCGACGAAGTTCACGCACGGCGCGTGGATCACCCTGCTGGCGATGGGCGTGCTCTTCGCGCTGATGAAGGCGATCCGCGCCCACTACGCCCGGGTGCGCACCGAGCTCGAGCTCGACGACGTGGCCGGCGCGCGTGCCCTGCCCAGCCGCGTCCACGCGATCGTGCTGGTCTCCAAGATCCACAAGCCGACGATGCGCGCCGTGGCGTACGCGCGGGCGTCGCGCCCGTCGGTGCTCGAGGCGGTGACCGTCGGCGTGGACGCCGAGGAGATCGCGGAGCTGCGCGCGCGGTGGGAGGCGCTGGACCTCCCGGTGCCGCTGCGCGTCCTCGACTCGCCCTTCCGGGAGATCACCCGGCCGGTGCTGAAGTACGTGCGCTCCGTGCGCCGCGACTCGCCCCGCGACCTGGTGGTCGTCTACATCCCCGAGTACGTCGTCGGGCACTGGTGGGAGCAGCTGCTGCACAACCAGTCGGCCCTGCGCCTCAAGGGGCGGCTGCTGTTCACGCCCGGCGTGGTGGTGGCGTCGGTGCCGTGGCAGCTCTCGTCGTCGGCCGGCCAGACCGGGCTGGAGGGGACCTCGCCCCGCGGTCCGCGGTTCTGACCGTGTCCTGACGGGTGTCCCGACCGGTGTCCTGACCGTGTGCCGACCTTGCCGCGCGCGGGGGAGAATGGTGCCCATGCCCCGACCTCGCCGTTCCGCGCCGCGCCCTCGTCCCACCACCCCGGACCCGGAGGTGGGCCGGGAGGTCGAGCTCGAGATCGGCCCCGTCGCGCACGGCGGGCACTGCGTCGCCCGGCTCGACGGCCGCGTCGTCTTCGTGCGCCACACCCTGCCCGGCGAGCGCGTCCGCGCACGCGTCACGGAGACCGGCAGCCGGTTCTGGCGCGCCGACGCGGTCGACGTCCTCGAGGCGTCGCCGGACCGCGTCCCGTCCGCCTGGCCCGAGGCCGGCCCGGGCGGCGTCGGCGGTGGCGAGCTCGCCCACGTGGCGCTGCCCGCGCAGCGCCGCTGGAAGGCCGCCGTCCTCGCCGAGCAGCTGCAGCGGCTCGCGAGGCTCGAGCGCGACGTCGTGGTGGAGGGGGCGCCCGGGGACGACGAGCGCGGCGGGCTCGGCTACCGCACCCGCGTCGACCTCGTGGCCGACGCCGACGGCCGGGCCGGGATGCGACGCTTCCGCTCGCACGACGTGGTGCCGCTCGACGGCATGCCGCTCGCGACCGAGGCGGTCGCGGCGCTCGCGGACGCCGAGGACGTGTGGACCCGCCGCTGGCGCCCGGGCGCCCGCCTCGAGCTGGTGGCACCGGCCGACGGCGCGGACGCCCTGCTCCTGGTCGACGACGTGCCGTCGCGCCGCGGCCGCGCGGACACCCGCCCGAACGCCCGCCGCTCGGTCACCGAGACGGTGCGGGCGGGTGGCGCCGAGCACCGCTACCGCGTGGCGGGCGACGGGTTCTGGCAGGTGCACCGGGCGGCGCCCGACGTGCTCGCGGGCGCCGTGCTCGACGCCGTGCACGCGACGCCGGGCGGCCTCGACGGGGCGACCGTGCTCGACCTCTACTCCGGTGCGGGCCTGTTCACCGTGCCGCTCGCCGCGGCCGTCGGCGGCTCGGGCCGCGTCGTCGCCGTCGAGAGCGACGCCCGCGCCGTGAAGGACGCCCGCCGCAACGCCCACGACCTGCCGCAGGTCGAGCTGCACCTCGGCGCCGTCGACCGCGTCCTGGCCGACGGCGCCGCGACCGGCGCGGACGTGGGTGCCGCGGACGTCGTCGTGCTGGACCCGCCGCGCGCCGGAGCCGGCCGCTCCGTCGTCGACGCGATCGCCGGCCGCGGCCCGCGGCGCGTCGTCTACGTCGCCTGCGACCCCGCGGCGCTCGCCCGCGACGTCGCCTACCTCGCCGAGCACGGGTACGGGCTCACCGACCTGCGCGCGTTCGACCTGTTCCCCATGACGCACCACGTCGAGGCGGTCGCCGTCCTCGACCGCTGACGGGTCAGCACGTTCGATCTCGTCGTCGGGTCAGGCGGCGCGGGCCGTGGTGGAGGCGAAACCGAGCCACGTGTGCCGGTTGCGCCACCAGCACCAGCCGACCTTGGGGGCGCCGCGCCGCTCGCTGCCGTCGCGGCCGGTCCCGTTCGAGATCCACACGGCGGGGGTGCGCGCGTCGTAGGTCCCGTTCGGCCGGCGCAGCCGGGAGCCGATCGTCATGAAGCAGAGGTTCCGGGCGAGGACGTCGGGGGACTGCAGCACCCAGTGGATCCCCTCGGCGAGGGTGAGCGGGCTGCGACCCGCCGCAGCGATCGCCGGCTCCGCCTCCTCGGGCGACCAGCTCGCCATCGCGTCGCCCCGGTCGGGGGCGGCGACCGCGTAGACGTCGGCGTCCGGCACGTCGACGCCGGGCACGGGCACGAAGTCGTCCACGTCCGTCATGTCCACGACGACGAACCCGGCGCGGTCGACGGCTCGGCCGCGGACGGTCGTCGTGCGGCGCAGGTGCCCGGCGAGGGCGGACGGCGGCAGGACGCGTGGGTGGACCACCAGGAGCGACCCCGCCGCGGCGGTGCGCTCCAGCGCGGCGGCGACGTCGCGCAGGGCCGCGGGGGAGAGCGCCTCCGGCGGCACGACGCCCCGGACGAGGAGCAGCTCGGCCTGGGCGGTGAGCGGCGGCAGCGGCGGCGGGCCCGATCGCTCGGCAGCCGGGGCCGGGCCGGCCTGGACGGCGGGGGTCGTGGCGGTGTCGGCGGGGCTCGCGGGCGTGCGCGGCATGGGCGTCCTTCCGGTCGAGGGCAGCTGCACAACGCGCTGGCCACGAGGGTTGTTCCCGTGCGCCGTACGGAAAATCTCCGCGCGCCCCGGGCCGGGACCTGACGCCGAGATATCTTGACGTCAAGATATATGGGCTATGCTGACCAGGTGCCCGGCGTACGCTGGGCGGAGCCCCCCAGAACCACGGCGTCGGAACCGTCGCGCCGCAGCGCGCACGGTGCCCTCGCCGGCCAGCCCCGCAGAAGGAGCCGCAGTGAGCAGCGTGGACACGTTCGGATCGAAGGGAACGCTGGAGGTCGGCGGGAAGGCCTACGAGATCTTCCGCCTCTCCGCCGTCGAGGGCGCCGAGCGCCTCCCGTACTCCCTGAAGATCCTCGCCGAGAACCTCCTGCGCACCGAGGACGGCGCCAACATCACGGCCGACCACGTGCGCGCCCTCGCGTCCTGGGACCCTGACGCCCAGCCCGACACGGAGATCCAGTTCACGCCCGCCCGCGTGATCATGCAGGACTTCACCGGCGTGCCCTGCGTCGTCGACCTCGCCACGATGCGCGAGGCCGTCGCGGAGCTCGGCGGCGACCCGAAGCGGATCAACCCGCTCGCCCCCGCCGAGATGGTCATCGACCACTCCGTGCAGATCGACGTCGCCGGCCGCGCGGACGCCTTCGCCCGCAACGTCGAGTTCGAGTACGAGCGCAACCACGAGCGTTACCAGTTCCTGCGCTGGGGCCAGACGGCGTTCGACGACTTCAAGGTCGTCCCCCCGGGCACCGGCATCGTGCACCAGGTCAACATCGAGTACCTGGCGCGCACGATCATGACCCGCGAGGTGGAGGTCGACGGGCAGAAGGTGCTGCGCGCCTACCCCGACACCTGCGTCGGCACCGACTCGCACACCACGATGGTCAACGGCCTCGGCGTGCTGGGCTGGGGCGTCGGCGGCATCGAGGCCGAGGCGGCCATGCTCGGGCAGCCGGTGTCGATGCTCATCCCGCGCGTCGTCGGCTTCAAGCTGTCGGGCTCCATCCCCGCCGGCGTGACCGCGACCGACGTCGTGCTCACGATCACCCAGATGCTGCGCCAGCACGGCGTGGTCGGGAAGTTCGTCGAGTTCTACGGCGAGGGCGTCGCCCAGGTGCCGCTCGCCAACCGCGCCACGATCGGCAACATGTCGCCGGAGTTCGGCTCCACCGCCGCGATCTTCCCGATCGACGGCGTCACGCTCGACTACCTGCGCCTCACCGGCCGCAGCGAAGAGCAGCTCGCGCTCGTCGAGGCGTACGCCCAGGAGCAGGGCCTCTGGCTCGACCCGAGCTCTGACTCCTACGTGGAGCCGAAGTTCTCGGAGTACCTGGAGCTCGACCTCGGCACCGTCGTGCCCTCGATCGCCGGCCCCAAGCGCCCGCAGGACCGCATCGAGCTGTCCGAGGCCAAGGAGTCGTTCGCCTCGGCGATCCTCGACTACGTCGACCCGCACGAGGCCGCCGCGTTCAGCGGCCTGGACGAGTCGGTCGACGAGACCTTCCCCGCGTCCGACCCGATCGCCGCGAGCGCGCACGACAACCCGTCCGACCAGCCTGTGGCCCCGGGCCACGCGGACTCGGCAAAGCGTCCGCACAAGGTCGTGGACCTCACGCTCGCCGACGGCACGACGACGCAGCTCGACCACGGCCACGTGGTCATCGCGTCGATCACCTCGTGCACCAACACCTCGAACCCGTCGGTCATGCTCGCCGCCGCCCTGCTGGCCAAGAACGCCGTCGCCAAGGGCCTGGCCGCCAAGCCGTGGGTCAAGACGTCGATGGCGCCCGGCTCGCAGGTCGTGACGAACTACTACGAGAAGGCCGGCCTGTGGCCGTACCTCGAGAAGCTCGGCTTCCACCTGGTCGGCTACGGCTGCGCCACGTGCATCGGCAACTCCGGGCCGCTGGCCGACGAGATCTCCGCGTCGGTCAACGAGCACGACCTGTCGGTCGTCTCGGTGCTCTCCGGCAACCGCAACTTCGAGGGCCGCATCAACCCGGACGTCAAGATGAACTACCTGGCGTCCCCGCCGCTGGTCATCGCCTACGCCCTGGCCGGCACGATGGACTTCGACTTCGAGGCCGAGCCGCTGGGTACGGACACCGAGGGCAAGCCGGTGTTCCTCCAGGACATCTGGCCCGCCCCGGAGGAGGTCCAGGCCACGATCGACGCATCGATCGACCGCGACATGTTCACCAAGGACTACGCGGACGTCTTCACCGGTGACGAGCGGTGGCGCGCGCTGGAGACCCCGGAGGGCGACACGTTCTCCTGGGACGGCGAGTCCACCTACGTGCGCAAGCCCCCGTACTTCGAGGGCATGGGCGCCGAGCCGGCGCCGGTCGCCGACATCTCCGGCGCCCGCGTGCTGGCGAAGCTGGGCGACTCGGTCACGACCGACCACATCTCGCCCGCCGGCTCCATCAAGGCGGACAGCCCGGCCGGCAAGTACCTGGCCGAGCACGGCGTGGGCCGTCGTGACTTCAACAGCTACGGCTCGCGCCGCGGCAACCACGAGGTCATGATCCGCGGCACGTTCGCGAACATCCGCCTCAAGAACCAGCTGCTCGACGGCGTCGAGGGCGGCTTCACGTTCAACTTCGTGAAGAACGCCCAGGACACCATCTACGACGCGGCGCAGGACTACGCGGCGCAGGGCACCCCGCTGGTCGTGCTCGGCGGCAAGGAGTACGGCTCCGGCTCGTCGCGCGACTGGGCCGCCAAGGGCACCGCGCTGCTGGGCGTCAAGGCTGTCATCACCGAGTCGTTCGAGCGCATCCACCGCTCCAACCTCATCGGCATGGGCGTGCTGCCGCTGCAGTTCCCGGCCGGCGAGAACGCCGAGTCGCTGGGCCTCGACGGCACCGAGACGTTCGACATCGCGGGCATCACCGCGCTGAACGACGGCGCCACCCCGGAGACCGTGAAGGTCACCGCCGCCAAGGCGGACGGCTCGACCGTCGAGTTCGACGCCGTGGTGCGCATCGACACGCCCGGTGAGGCGGACTACTACCGCAACGGCGGCATCCTGCAGTACGTGCTGCGCTCGCTCGTCGCCTGACGGGCCCCGCACCGACGGCGCCCCGTCCCTCCAGCGCGGAGGGGCGGGGCGCCGTCGTCCGTCACGGCGTGACGGCGGGCAGGGGCGCCGTGACGTGCGCGACGACGGCCGCCACGACCGCCGGGTCGTCGAGCACCCGGTTGTGGCCGAGGCCGCGGGTGGTGAGGAGCGTGCTGCCCGGCGCCGCCGCGTGCAGGAGGGGCGCGCCCGTGGGCAGCGACATGCGGTCGTCGTCGTCCTGGACGAACAGCGTCGCGACGCGCTCCGGGACGGGGTGCGCGACGAGGTCGATCCGGGAGCGGACGTCGCGCACGTCGCCCGGGAACGTGCGCTCGACGTGGTCGCAGAACCGTCCGTGCAGCCCGGCGGGCATCCCGACCAGGCGCAGGAACGACTCCGCGATCGCGTCGAAGCCCGTCATCGCGGCCACCGAGACGAAGCGGTCGACGGGCAGGCCGTCGGCGAGGGAGAGCCCGGCCGCGAGGGCGCCCAGGGAGTGCCCGACGACGGCGGTGAACGGCCCCTCGGCGTCGTGCACGGCGCGGATCGCCGCCATGTGCTCGAGGGCTGACATGCGGCGGCCGCTCGACGCGCCGTGGGCGACGCCGTCGAACGACACGACGCCCAGGCCGGCGGCCTCGAGGGACGTGACGAGCCCCGCGAACCGCGAGGCCCGGCTCTTCCAGCCGTGCACGAGGAGCACGGTGGGCGCCGGGGGGTTCCCCCACCGGTAGGTCACGACGCGCTCGCCGTCGACGAGGACCGCGCCCCGGCGGGCGCGCTCGTGCACGGCGCGGTCGGAGGGGCGGACGTCGGCGGGCGCGCCGACGTGCCAGAACGCCCGGGCGGCGACCCGGACCGCGAGCGGGGGAGCGACGGCGGACAGCGCGCGCAGGCCGGTGCTGACGGGGGCGGGGACGTAGGGCACGACGACCTCCAGGTAAGGGCCACGAGATATCTGTACGAACGTTCGCACAGTAACACTGAACGAACGGTCGTACACTCATCCCGTGAGCACCGAGGCGCCGACCACCCCGACAGTCCGCTCGACCCCCGCCCCGACGGGCGACCCGGGCGACGCGCCGACCGACGGCCGCCGCGTGCGCGGGGACCGGTCGCGCCGCGCCGTCCTCGACCTCGCCGTCCAGGACGCGTCGGTCCGCGGGCTCGAGGCCCTCACGCTCGGCTCGCTGGCCGCGCGGCTGCCGGTCAACAAGAGCGGCATCGCGGGCCTGTTCGGCGGCAAGGAGGGCCTGCAGCTCGCGGCCGTCGAGCACGCCCGGGGCATGTTCGTCGAGGCCGTCGTCGAGCCCGCGCGGGAGGCAGGGCCGGGGCTGGCCCGGTTGTGGTCGCTGGTGCGGTGCTGGGCGGACTACTCCCGCCGCCGGGTGTTCGCGGGCGGCTGCTTCTTCCGCACGGTGGAAGTCGAGTTCGACACGCAGGACGGGGTGGTGCGCGACGCGGTCGTCACGGCCCACCGCGACTGGACGTCCTACCTGCGCCGGCACGCGCAGCTGGCGGTGGAGGCCGGGGAGCTCGCGGCCGGCGCCGACGTCGACCAGCTCGCCTTCGAGATCACCGCGATGCTGAACGCCGCCAACGACGGCTCGCTGCTGCTCGGCGACGACGCCGTCTACGACCGCGCGCTCGCGGCCGTGCGGGGGGCGCTCGTGGCGCGCAGCGCGGACCCGGCGGCCCTCGCCGCGGTCTGATCGTGCCGGTGCGGGTCAGCGCGGCGCCGACGCCGGGTCGCCGCCCTCGCGCGCCCGCAGCCCGTACGTCCCCGCCGTGAGCGTGGCGTAGGACGCGGCGACGATCTCCTCCAGGACGCCGAGGTCCACCTGCGTGAGGTCCTTGAGGTAGAGGCAGCCCACGCCGGTGGTGTGCGGGCCCAGGCGGGCGAGCGCGTCGGCGTGCGCCTCGACGCCGTCGGAGAGGTAGACGACCGACGCCGCCGCCCGCGGGGAGAACCCGGCGGCGGCCGCGTGGCCCGTGCGTCCGCTCGCGTAGGCGTACCGGTACTCGCCGAACCCCACGATCGACGTGCCGAACATCCGCGGGGGCTGCCCGGTGGCGCGCCCCATCAGCGCGAGCAGCGCCTCCGCGTCCCTCCGGCGCGCGGGGCGCGCGACGGCGGCGACGACCGCGCGCGGGTCGGCGTCGGTCCAGGTGGTCTTCTGCGCGTCGCGGGCCATGCCTCGAGTCTGCCGCAGCGATGCCTTCCGCCGCGCCGTCCGCCGCTCAGGCGGCGCCGTCGAGCAGCGACGCGAGGGCGTGCCTGCCGATCGGCACCATGCGGGGGTGCTGCTCGGGGTGCGCGAGCATGTTCGTCGCGTACAGCAGCGACCAGCCCGCGGCGCGCGCCCACGTCGCGTCGTCCCAGCCGCTGCCCCCGTCGGCCAGGGCCTGGATCTCGGCCCGGCAGGCGGCCCGGCCCTGGGCGTCGAAGCACAGCCACAGCGACCCCAGGTCGGAGGCGGGGTCGCCGGACGTCACGTCGCCCCAGTCGACGACGGCGGCCAGCCGGTCCGGCCGCCCGGCCTCGCCGGGGACCACCACGAGGTTCGCGGGGTGCGGGTCGCCGTGCAGCCACACGGGCGGGCCGTCGTGGGCGGGCGCGTCCAGCGCGCGCTCCCAGAGGCGGCGCGCGGCCCCCCGGGCCGCCGCCGGGACCACCGCTAGACGCTCGTCGAGGGCGGCGGGTTCGCGCGCCTCGGCACGCTCACGCAGGGGCACCCCGCGCACCGGGTTCGGCGGCGAATCCTCCGGGGCGGGGGTGTGCACCGCGGCGAGGAGGCGGCCGAGCGTGCGCGCCCAGGCGGTGCGGGCGGCCACGGGCGTCGCTTCCGCGCTCACCCCGTCCGCCCACGGCACGACGTTCCAGGCCCACGGGTAGCCGAGGGCCGTGCTCGGTCGCCCCACCCGGACGGGCACGGGCACGACGACGTCGGGCGCCGCCGCGCGGAGCCGGGCGGCCAGCGCGGGGAGCGCCTGCTGCTCGTGCTCGACGAGGGGCGCGGCCAGGGCGCGCCGTGGCAGCCGCACCGCCAGGTCGTCGCCGAGCCGCACCATGACGTTGTCCCAGCCGTGGGCGACGACCTCCAGCGGGCGGTCGGCCAGGTCGGGGTGCTGCTCGGCCAGCAGCGCGCGGGTCAGGCGGACGTCGACGTCGATCTCGGCGGCAGGCACCCGGGCATCATCCCAGGCGAGGGGGTCGACGACGGCGCGGGCGCGGGTGGCTCAGAGCTCGCGCTCGCGGGCGTGGTCCCACGGCTCGGTCCACCCGAGGCGGTCGAACGCCGCGTCGAGGATGCCCGCGGTGAACCCCCACACCAGGTGCGGCACTCCCGCGCCGTCGAGCACCTCGAACCCTGGCCCGCGCCAGGTGCGCCCGGCGCGCCGCAGGACGGTCGTGACGCGGTGGTCGGGGTCGAGCAGGTCGGCCACCGGCGCGCGGAAGACGTGCGCCGACTCCGCGACGTCCACCACGCGTACGGGGGTGGGGCGCGCCCACCAGCCGAGCACCGGCGTCACGAGGTGGTTGCTCACCGGAATCGGGAGCTGGGCGAGCGTGCCGAGCACCTCGACGCCGGTCGTGTCGAGGCCCGTCTCCTCGACGGCCTCGCGCAGGGCCGCGTCGACGGGCGTCTCGCCGTCCTCGGCCCGGCCGCCGGGGAACGCGACCTGCCCGGCGTGCGAGCGCAGCGTCGCCGCGCGCTCCAGGAGCAGCACGTCGAGGTCCTGCGCGACGGCGAGCGCCTGGGCGTCGTGGTCGGCGGCGAGGTCGTCCAGCACCCCGAAGAGCACGAGGACGGCCGCGGGGCGCGCGGACGCGGCGTCCAGGTCACCCCGCGCCAGCCCCCAGTCGGCCAGGAAGGACCCGTCCGCCGCCAGGGCGGCGAGCTGCGCGCGGGCCGCGTGCCCGCCGGCTCCCGGAGTCCCCGGGGAGGTCCCCGCGCTCGGTCCCGAGCTCACCGCCGGGTCACCAGCTCGTCGCGACCGGCATGCCCTCGGCGTAACCGGCGGCGGACTGCACGCCGACCAGCGCGCGCTCGTGGAACTCCCCGAGCGTGCGTGCCCCGGCGTAGGTGCAGCTGGAGCGCAGGCCCGAGGTGATCTCGTCGAGCAGGTCCTCGACGCCCGGGCGCAGGGGGTCGACGTACATCTTCCCGGTGGAGATGCCCTCCTCGTAGAGGGCCTTGCGCGCGCGGCCGAAGGCGGTGCCCGCCCCGGCGGTGCGCGCCGCCACGGCCCGCGCGGACGCCATGCCGAACGAGTCCTTGTACAGGCGGCCCGTGCCGTCGTCGTGCAGGTCGCCGGGCGACTCGTACGTGCCGGCGAACCACGAGCCGACCATCACCTGCGACGCGCCGGCGGCCAGCGCCAGCGCGACGTCGCGGGGGTGGCGCACGCCGCCGTCGGCCCACACGTGCTTGCCGAGCTCGCGCGCGGCGGCCGCGCACTCGAGCACGGCGGAGAACTGCGGGCGGCCCACGGCGGTCTGCATGCGCGTGGTGCACATCGCGCCCGGCCCGACGCCGACCTTGAGGATGTCGGCGCCCGCGGCGACGAGGTCGCGCACGCCGGCGGCGGTCACGACGTTGCCGGCCACGACCGGCACCTGCGGGTCGACGGAGCGCACGGCCTCGAGGGCCTGCAGCATCTTCGACTGGTGACCGTGCGCGGTGTCGACGACCAGCACGTCCACGCCCGCGTCGAGCAGCTCGCGGGTCTTGGCGGCCACGTCGCCGTTGATGCCGACGGCCGCGCCGATCCGCAGCCGGCCGGCGGCGTCGAGCGCGGGCCGGTACACGGACGAGCGCACGGCGCCCTTGCGGGTGAGGACGCCCGCGAGGACGCCGTCGCGCACGACGGGCGCGAGGTGGATCTTGGCGGCGTGCATGCGCTCGAACGTGGCCTCGAGCCCCTCGGCGTCGATCGCCGCGGCATCGAGCGCGACGACGTCGTCCGACATCACCTGGTGCACCTGGGCGAACCGGTCGACGGCGGCGCAGTCACCCTCCGTGACGACGCCCACGGGCTTCCCGTCGGCCACCACGACCGCCGCGCCGTGCGCGCGCTTGCCCAGCAGCGTCAGCACCGTGGAGACGGTGTCCGTGGGCGCCACGACGACGGGCGTCTCGATGACCGGGTCCTTCGACTTCACGTCGGCCACGACGTCGGCGACGACGTCGACCGGGATGTCCTGCGGGATGATCGCGATGCCGCCGCGGCGGGCGACCGTCTCGGACATCCGGCGGCCCGCGACGGCCGTCATGTTCGCCACGACGACCGGGATCGTCGTCCCCGTGCCGTCGTCGGTGGAGAGGTCGACGTCGAAGCGGCTGGTCACGTCCGAGCGGGACGGGACCATGAAGACGTCGCCGTAGGTGAGGTCGGTGGTGGGCTGCTGCCCATCGAGAAAGCGCACAGGTGTCCCCTGAGAGATGTGTCGGGAGAGGACGAGCTTCCTGGGTCGTCCCTCTGCCGAACGCTCGCCGGCGGTCACGTGTTCCCGTCGGCAGGGTCGAAACTACCCTCTCGCTCGCCCGCACGTGGCGGAGCGCCGTCCGCGGGACGTCCCGGACCACGGGGCGGGACCGCCTAGAGTGGTGTGGTTATGAACGGGGAGGAACGCATGAGCCTGCTGAGCAGCATCGGCTCGCCCGAGGACGTCCGCCGGCTCTCGCCGGAGCAGACGACGCAGCTCGCGGCGGAGATCCGGGCCTTCCTGGTCGACCAGGTGTCGCGCACCGGCGGTCACCTCGGGCCGAACCTGGGCGTCGTCGAGCTGACGATCGCGCTGCACCGCGTCTTCGCGTCCCCGCGGGACACCCTGGTGTTCGACACGGGCCACCAGGCGTACGTGCACAAGCTCCTCACGGGCCGGCAGGACTTCTCCGCGCTGCGCAAGGCGGGCGGCATGTCCGGCTACCCCTCGCGCGCCGAGTCCGAGCACGACGTCGTCGAGAACTCGCACGCCTCCACCGCGCTGTCGTGGGCCGACGGCGTGGCCAAGGCCAACGCCGTGCAGGGGCACCCGGAGCGGCACGTCGCCGCCGTCATCGGCGACGGCGCGCTCACGGGCGGCATGGCCTGGGAGGCGCTGAACAACATCGCGGCGTCGCAGGACCGCCGGCTCGTCATCGTCGTCAACGACAACGGGCGCTCCTACTCGCCGACGATCGGCGGCGTGGCCAACCACCTCGACACCCTGCGGACCACCCGCGGCTACGAGGCGTTCCTGTCGTGGGGCAAGCGCACCCTGCACCGCACGGGCGCGCCCGGCCGCTTCGCGTACGACTGGCTGCACGGGCTGAAGAAGGGCATCAAGGACGTCGTCGCGCCGCAGGGCATGTTCGAGGACCTCGGCCTGAAGTACGTCGGCCCGGTCGACGGGCACGACGTCGCGGCGATGGAGCAGGCGCTGCGCCGGGCCAAGGCCTACGGCGGGCCCGTGATCGTGCACGCCATCACCGAGAAGGGGCGCGGCTACACCCCGGCCGAGCAGGACGTCGCCGACCGCTTCCACGCCGTCGGTCAGATCCACCCCGAGACCGGCCTGCCCGTCGCGCCGTCGCGGTTCGGCTGGACCAAGGTCTTCGCCGACGAGATCGTGAAGATCGGCCGCGACCGGCCGGACGTCGTCGCCATCACCGCGGCGATGCTGCACCCGGTGGGCCTGGCGCCGTTCGCGCAGGAGTTCCCGGACCGCACCTTCGACGTCGGCATCGCCGAGCAGCACGCCGCGACCTCGGCGGCCGGCATGGCCTTCGCCGGGCTGCACCCGGTGGTCGCCGTCTACGCCACGTTCCTCAACCGCGCCTTCGACCAGGTGCTCATGGACGCCGCGCTCCACCGGGCGGGCGTGACGTTCGTGCTCGACCGGGCCGGCGTCACCGGCGACGACGGGGCCAGCCACAACGGGATGTGGGACATGGCGATGCTGCGCATCGTCCCCGGGCTGCGGCTCGCCGCCCCCCGCGACGAGCCCACCCTCCGCGCGGCCCTGCGCGCGGCGGTGGACGTCGACGACGCGCCGACCGTGGTGCGCTACCCCAAGGGCGCGCTCGCCGACGCGATCCCGGCGCTCGAGGAGCTCGACGGCGTCGACGTCGTCGCCCGCCACGTGCCGGGTGGCGGCAGCGCGGGCGACGGGCGCAAGGTGCTCGTCGTGGGTGTCGGGTCGATGGTCGGCACGGCGCTCGCGGCGGGCGAGTCCCTGGCCGCGCACGGCCTGGCGGTCGACGTCGTCGCGCCGACGTGGGTGCTGCCGGTGCCCGAGGCGCTGGTCAAGCTCGCCGGCGAGCACGATCTCGTGCTGACGATCGAGGACGGCGTCGTCGACGGCGGCGTCGGAGCCATGACCGCCCAGCGGGCGGGGGAGCAGGGCGTGCGCACGCCGTTCGTGCACGTCGGCCTGCCGGTCGCGTTCCTCGACCACGCCAGCCGCGACCAGATCATCGGCCAGCAGCGGATGCGGGCCGAGGACGCCGTACGCGACGCGCTCGCGGCGCTCGCGCGCGACTGACGCGAGACGGGCGCCGCCCGGCGCCCGGCGCCCGCTAGCCTCACGGTCATGATCTGGCTGCTCGACCTCGACAACACGCTGGTGCGCCGGGCGGAGGCGTTCGCGTCGTGGGCGACCGGGGAGGTCGAGGTCGTGGGCGGGTCCACGGGCGACCTCGCCGCGATCCTCACGGCCGACGAGGGCGGGCACGGCTCCAAGGCGGCCCTCGCCCGCGTGCTGATCGACCGCCTCGGCTGGGACGACGACGTGCCCGCCGCGATCGAGCGCTTCCGCGCGGGGATCCTCGAGGGCGTGCGCCCGTACGACGGCGTCGTCTCCTCGCTCGACGCGCTGCGCGGGGCCGGGGGCCGGGTGGCCGTCGTGACCAACGGGACGTCGGCCCAGCAGCGCGGCAAGATCGCGCGCTGCGGCCTCGGCGACCACGTCGACGCGGTCGTGGTGTCCGAGGAGGAGGGCGTCGCGAAGCCCGACCCGCGCCTGCTCGAGATCGCCCTGGACCGGCTGGGCGCGGCCGACGTCGACCGGCAGCAGGTGTGGATGGTCGGCGACGCCGGCCACGCCGACGTCGCGGCCGGGCGCGCGGCGGGCACACGGACCGCCTGGGTCTCCCACGGCCGGTCGTGGGACGGGCCGGACCGGCCCGACGTCGTCGCGCCGACGACCCGCGAGGCCCTTGCGCTCGCGGCGTCCCCCTCCGGCGTCGTCCTGGACTGACCTTCCAGCAAGCGATCCGTCGCGGGAACGATCGGGATCCCGCGGCAGATCGCTTGCTGGAAGGTGTCTGCGACGTCACAGCGCCTCGGCATCGCTTGTGAAGGCATTCACGAATAGGCTGTGGTCATACCTCAGAAGGAGGGGGCTCCCTATGACCACCGACGCGGCACCCACCACGACCACCGCCTGGACGGGCTTCACCCCGGGACCCTGGTGCGACGGCATCGACGTCCGCGACTTCATCCAGCGCAACTACACCCCGTACACGGGCGACGACGGGTTCCTCGAGGGGCCGACGGCGCGCACCACCGCGGTGTGGGAGCAGCTCTCGGCGATGTTCCCGGCCGAGCGCGAGAAGGGTGTCTACGACGTCGACCCGCACACGCCGGCGGGCATCACCGCGCACGGGCCGGGCTACATCGACCGGGACGCGGAGCTGATCGTCGGCCTGCAGACCGACGCCCCCCTCAAGCGCGCGATCATGCCGAACGGCGGCTGGCGCATGGTCGAGGGCGCGCTGAAGACCTACGGCTACCCGGTGGACGAGAACCTCAAGAAGGTCTTCTCCGAGTACCGCAAGACGCACAACCAGGGCGTCTTCGACGTCTACCCGCCGAACGTCCGCGCCGCCCGCAGCTCGCACGTCATCACCGGCCTGCCGGACGCCTACGGACGCGGCCGCATCATCGGCGACTACCGCCGCGTGGCCCTGTACGGCGTCGACCAGCTGGTCGCGGCGAAGAAGGTCGACAAGCTCGGCCTCGACGTCCGGCCGTTCAGCGAGTCCGTCGTGCGCGAGCGCGAGGAGCACGCGGAGCAGATCCGCGCGCTCGGGGAGCTCAAGGAGATGGCCGCGTCGTACGGGTACGACATCTCGGGCCCGGCGACGACGGCGCGCGAGGCCGTGCAGTGGCTCTACTTCGGCTACCTCGCCGCGGTGAAGGAGCAGAACGGCGCCGCGATGTCGCTCGGCCGCACGTCTACCTTCCTCGACGTCTACATCGAGCGCGACCTGGACGCGGGGCGGCTCACCGAGCCCGAGGCGCAGGAGATCGTCGACGACTTCGTCATCAAGCTGCGGATCGTGCGCTTCCTGCGCACCCCCGAGTACGACGCGCTGTTCTCCGGCGACCCGACCTGGGTCACCGAGACCATCGGCGGGATGGGCGAGGACGGTCGGCCCCTCGTCACGAAGAACTCGTTCCGCTTCCTGCAGACCCTGTACAACCTGGGCCCCGCGCCCGAGCCGAACATGACGGTGTTCTGGAGCCCTCGGCTGCCCGAGGGGTTCAAGGAGTTCTGCGCCAAGGTGTCGATCGACACCTCCGCGGTGCAGTACGAGTCGGACGAGCAGATCCGCCCCGCGTGGGGCGACGACGCCGCCATCGCGTGCTGCGTCTCGCCGATGGCGGTCGGCAAGCAGATGCAGTTCTTCGGCGCCCGCGTGAACCTCGCCAAGGCGCTGCTGTACGCGATCAACGGCGGCAGGGACGAGGTCACCGGGAAGCAGGTCTCGCCGGCGTTCCCCGCCGTCGCGCCGGGGCTGCCGCTGGACTACGACGACGTGCGTGCCCGCTTCGACCGCACCATGGACTGGCTCGCCGAGACGTACGTCGAGGCGCTGAACTGCATCCACTGGTCGCACGACAAGTACGCGTACGAGCGGCTCGAGATGGCCCTGCACGACAAGGACGTGCTGCGCACCATGGCCTGCGGCATCGCCGGCCTGTCGGTCGCGGCGGACTCCCTGTCGGCCATCCGGTACGCCACCGTCACCCCGGTGACCGACGAGCGCGGCATCGTCGTCGACTACGAGACTGAGGGCGACTGGCCCGCCTACGGCAACGACGACGACCGCGTCGACGCCATCGCCGTCGAGCTGGTCGAGTCGTTCATGGCGAAGATCCGCAGCCACCGGATGTACCGCGACGCGGTGCCCACGCAGTCGGTGCTGACGATCACGTCCAACGTGGTCTACGGCAAGGCGACCGGGAACACCCCGGACGGCCGCCGCGCGGGCGAGCCCTTCTCGCCCGGCGCGAACCCGATGAACGGCCGCGACACGCACGGCATGCTCGCCTCGGCGCTGTCCGTCGCGAAGCTGCCCTACGACCAGGCGCAGGACGGGATCTCGCTGACCAACACCGTCGTGCCCTCCGGCCTCGGCCGCACCCGCGAGGAGCAGGTCGCGAACCTCGCCGGCCTGCTCGACGCCTCGGTGGGCGCCGACGGCTACCACATGAACGTCAACGTCCTCGTGCGCGAGACGCTCCAGGACGCGATGGAGCACCCGGAGAAGTACCCGCAGCTCACGATCCGCGTCTCCGGCTACGCGGTGAACTTCGTGCGGCTGACCCGCGAGCAGCAGCTGGACGTGCTGTCGCGCACCTTCCACGGGGGGCTCTGACCATGACTGCCGGCCCGGCGTTGCTGGACGCCCCCTCCCGGCGCCGGGCCGGCGCCGGCCTGCGGGGGATCGAGACCGTGGACACCGAGGAGGTGGGCCGCTCCGACCGCCTGGCGCTGATGCGCTCGGGGGAGCTCGGCTCGGTGCACTCCTGGGAGCTCGTGACCGCCGTGGACGGCCCGGGGACGCGGCTGACGGTGTTCCTCAGCGGCTGCCCGCTGCGCTGCCTGTACTGCCACAACCCCGACACCCTGGCGATGAAGGACGGCGAGCCCGTCCTCGCCGAGGACCTGCTGGCCCGCGTGGCGCGCTACCGCGGCATCTTCTCCGCGACAGGCGGCGGCCTCACGCTCTCGGGCGGCGAGGTGCTCATGCAGCCCGCGTTCGCCGCGCGGGTCCTGCGCGGCGCGAAGGAGCTCGGGGTGCACACGACCCTCGACACCTCGGGCTTCCTCGGCGCCAACGCGACCGACGCGATTCTCGACGACACGGACCTGGTGCTGCTCGACATCAAGGCGGGCGACGAGGAGACATACCGGCGCGTGACGGGGCGCTCCCTGGCGCCCACGCTCCGCTTCGGGCGCCGCCTCGCCGAGCGCGGCGTCAAGGTCTGGGTGCGGTTCGTCCTCGTGCCCGGCCTCACCGACGACCCGGAGAACGTCGCCGCCGTCGCCCGGCACGCGGCGGAGATCGAGACCGTGCGCCCTGGCACGGTCGAGCGCGTCGAGGTGCTGCCGTTCCACCAGATGGCCCGCGACAAGTGGGCCGAGCTCGGGCGCACCTACGAGCTCGACGGCACCGAGCCGCCGACGCCGGAGGCGACCGAGGACGTGCGCGACGTCTTCCGCGCCCACGGGCTGACGACGTACTGAGTCGCTAGCGTGGTCGGCATGACGACGACACCCGACCGTGCCGACGAGGGCGCGCCGCTGCGCCCCCTCGACGAGACCTGGACGACGGCGCTCGCGGTGGTGGCGCACCCCGACGACATGGAGTTCGGCGCGGCTGCGGCCGTCGCCCGCTGGACCGGCCAGGGGAAGCGGGTCGTCTACAGCATGGTGACCAGCGGCGAGGCCGGGATCGACGGCATGCACCCCGACGAGGCGCGCCGGGTGCGCGAGGCCGAGCAGACCGCCTCCGCGAGGGCCGTCGGCGTCGAGGAGGTCGAGTTCCTCGGGTTCGCCGACGGGGTGATCGAGTACGGCCTGCCGCTGCGCCGGGCGGTCGCCGGCGCCGTGCGCCGGCACCGGCCGGAGGTCGTCATCACCGGCAACTACCGCGAGACCTTCCCCGGCGGGATGCTCAACCAGGCCGACCACGTCGCGACCGGGCGCGCCGTCGTCGACGCGGTGCGCGACGCCGGCAACCGGTGGGTCTTCACCGACCAGCTCGAGGCCGAGGGGCTCGAGCCGTGGGGCGGCGTGCGTCAGGTGTGGGTCGCCGGGTCGCCCGACGCGGGGCACGCGGTCGACGTCACCGACACGTTCGACGCGGGCGTCGCGTCGCTGCGGGCCCACGCCGCCTACCTGGACGGTCTCGGGTGGGAGCACTTCGACCCGGCCGAGTTCCTCGCCCGGATGACGTCGGCCACCGGGCCGCGGCTGGGCGTGGAGCACGCGACGTCGTTCGAGGTGCTCCGCATGGGCTGGGACGACTGACGCGAGACCGCACGCTCAGGCGTGGGTGACCTCGACGGCGCGGTCCACGACGGCGCGCAGGTCGCCCGACTCCGCGTGCCACGCGCGCTGCCGTGCGGCACCGCCGCCCCCGGCCCACAGCCGGCCGAGGAGCTCGGTGACCGCGTCCAGGTCGTCGGTGTCGATGAGCGCCTCGCGCACGTGCGCCACGAGCTGCCCGACGACGTCGTGCGCGGGTGCAGGCTGCCACGTGTGCGGCGACAGCAGCTCCGTCGACAGCCCCGAGCGACCTGCGCGCCAGGAGGCGGTGCGCAGCAGCTCGGGCCGCAGCACCGGCGCGGCGAGCCCTTCCGAGGCCTCGCGTGCCGCCGTCTCGACGAGCCCGCGGGCGAGGGCACCCAGCAGGGTGGCCGTGTCGGCGTCGAGGCAGACGTCGGCGACGCGGATCTCGACGGTGGGGTAGCGGGCGGAGAGCCGGGCGTCGAAGTACACCATGTTCTGGTCGAGGATCGTCCCGGTGGCGACGAGGTCGTCGACCGCCTGCCGGTAGGCCTCCGGGGACCCGAAGGAGCGGGCCGGTCCGGACGTGGGCCAGCGCGCCCACACCTGGGAGCGGTAGCTGGCGAAGCTGGAGTCCTCGCCCTGCCAGAAGGGCGAGTTCGCGCTCAGCGCGAGCAGCACGGACAGCCACGGCCCGATGCGGTCGAGGACGGCCACGCCCTCGGCGTCGTCGGCCACGGCGACGTGCACGTGGCAGCCGCTGGTGAGCTGTTCGCGGGCCGTGAGGCCGAACGCGGCCCGCGCCTCCAGGTAGCGCAGCCGCGCCACCGTCGTGCCCTCGAACGGCCACGGGGACGTGGCCAGCGCCGCGACGCGCACCCCGACCCGGTCGGCCGCCGCCTGCGCGCGCTGCCGGCCCGCGCGGACCTCCGCGGCGAGGTCGGTGAGCTCGTGGCGCGGGTGGGTCGCCGTCTCGAGCTGTTCCTCCATGAACTCGGTCTCGAGCGCGCCCCCGCCGGTCTCGGGAGACCTCGTCAGGTCGACGCCCGAGGCGTCGAGCGCCTCGCTGGCCCGTGCGACCGGCCGTCCGTCGTCCCCGACCAGCAGGAACTCCTCCTCGATACCCATGGTCCGCTTCATGCGGGGAAGTCTCACACGCGTGCGTGATCGTCGCGCACTTCCGCCGGCCCGCGGGTCTTCGCAGCGAGGATGTCCCGGGCGTCGGGCGCTGCCCTCCCTCCTACCGAGGCCGTCGTCCCGCCCCGTGATCTCCCTCTCGATATCCTGGCGGCGGCACCGAGGCCGGTCGCGAAGGAGCACCCGGATGACGGTCAGAGGCAAGGACTTCGACGGCGCGCTCGACCGCGCCGTGCACCACGCGCGGGCGTGGCTCGACGACGTGGGGGAGCGGCCGGTCCCGCCGCGCGCCGACGCGGACGCCGTCGGCCGGACGCTCGCCGGGCCGTTGCCCGGTCGCGGGCTCGCGCCGGCGGACGTGGTCGACGAGCTCGCCGCCCGGGTCGAGCCCGGCCTGATGGCGATCGGGTCGGGCCGGTTCTTCGGCTGGGTCATGGGCGGCACCCTGCCCGCGGCGCTGGGCGCCGACTGGCTCGTGAGCGCCTGGGACCAGAACGCCGGGATGCGGTTCTCCACGCCGGGCGTCGTCGCGGTCGAGGAGGAGGCGGGACGGTGGGTGCTCGACGCGCTCGGCCTGCCCGCGGGCTCCGACGTGGGCTTCGTGACCGGCGCGACGACGGCGAACCTCACCGGGCTGGCCGCGGCGCGCGGGGCCGTTCTCGGCCGTGCGGGGTGGGAGGTCCACGAGCGGGGCCTGACGGGCGGGCCTCCGGTGCGCGTGCTGGTCGGTGCCGAGCGCCACGACTCCGTCGATCTCGCGCTGCGCTACCTCGGGCTCGGCGCCCCGACGGAGGTGGCGGCCGACGACCAGGGCCGACTGCGCACGGAGTCCCTGGCCGCCGCGCTCGCCGAGGGGCCGCCGGGGGCGCCGACGATCGTGGCTCTGCAGGCCGGCAACGTGCACTCCGGGTCCTTCGACCCCTTCGCGGAGGCGATCCCGCTCGCGCACGACCACGGCGCCTGGGTCCACGTCGACGGCGCGTTCGGCCTCTGGGCGGGGGCGGTGCCGGGTCTCGCCCACCTGGTGCAGGGGATCGAGGGCGCCGACTCCTGGGCGACCGACGCGCACAAGACGCTGAACGTGCCGTACGACTGCGGCGTCGCCGTCGTGGCTGACCCTGCCGCCGTCCGCGCGGCGTTCGGCGTGCACACGGCGTACCTCGTGGACGCGCCCGGCCCCGGCAACCCCTACGACAAGGCGCCCGAGCTCTCGCGGCGTGCGCGCGGCGTGCCCACCTGGGCCGCGCTGCGTTCGCTGGGGCGGGAGGGGTTGGCCGGGCTCGTCGGAGGCCTGGCGGAGCGCGCCCGGGCGATCGCCGAGGGCGTCGCGCGCATCGACGGCGTGCGCGTCGTCAACGACGTCGTCTACACCCAGGTGTGCCTCGCGCTCGACGACGACGCCCAGACGCGCGCGGTCGGCGCGCGGCTCCTCGCCGACGGCGAGACGTGGATCTCCGGCTCCCGATGGCGGGGCCGGGACGTCCTGCGGGTCTCGGTGAGCAACTGGTCCACGGACGAGGACGACGTCGCGAGGACGGTCGAGGCGGTACGGCGTGCTGTCCGGGGCCCGGAGTAGTCCGCGGCGGCGGCTGCGGGCGGAGGAGCGCACCGGTGGCCCGGTCCCGGCGAGGGACCGGGCCACCGGTGCGTCGTGAGCCGTGCGGCTCGGGTCTCCGAGGAGGGCGTGTCAGGCGACGGCCTCGGGGACGTTGGCGACGCCGTCGGGCAGGATCCGCCGGCCCAGGACCTTCGCCGAGTACCCGGCGCGGTCGAGGTACGGCGTGATGCCGCCGGTGTGGAAGCCCCACCCGGCGCCGAGGATCATGCACAGGTCGATCTGCTGCGGCCCGGCGACCACGCCCTCGTCGAGCATGTGACCGATCTCGACCGTCAGCGCCGTGAGCACGGAGTCCAGCACGCCCGCGGCGTCGAGCACGGGGGTGCCGTGCCGGCCCTGCTCGCCGGCCGGGAGCGCCTCGCCGAAGACCGCCTGGATCGCCGGGTCGACCGGCTTGGGCAGCCCGGGGGCGGGACGGTCGAGCACGACGCGCGTGCCGTCCGCGACCAGCTTCTCCAGGCCGGGGGAGGTCGGGAACCGGTCGCCCAGGTCCTCGCGCAGCGAGGTGAGCACGTGCAGGCCGACGGCCGGGCCGACGAGGTCGAAGAGCTCGAAGGTCGGCATCGGGAAGCCCAGCGGCGCCAGCGCCGTGTCGGCCACCTCGACGGACGTGCCGTTCTCGATGGCCTCGACGACCTTGCCCATGACCAGCACGAGCAGCCGGTTGACGACGAAGCCGGGCCGGTCGGCGACGAGCACCGCCGTCTTGCGCAGCTTCTTCGTGATGGCGAACGCCGTGGCCAGCGCCTCGTCCGAGGTCCGCTCGGCCTTGACGACCTCGACCAGCGGCATCTGGGCCACGGGGTTGAAGAAGTGGATGCCCACGACGCGCTCGGGGTGCCGGAGGTCGGCCGCCATCTCGGTGACGGACAGCGCGGAGGTGTTCGTCGCGAGGATCGTGTCCTCGCGGACGATGCCCTCGAGCTCGGCGAAGACCTTCTTCTTGAGACCCATGACCTCGGTGACCGCCTCGATCACCACGTCGCAGGAGGCGAACTCGCCGATGTCGGTGGTGCCGGTGACGCTCGCGACGATGCGCGCGGCGGCCTCGGGCGTCATCCGCCCGCGGCCGACGAGCTTCTCGACCGTGGACCGGACGAAGCCGAGGCCCTTGTCGACCCGCTCCTGGTCCAGGTCGCGCATGACGACGGGGACGCCGAGGCGCTGCGCGACGAGCAGCGCGATCTGCGCGGCCATGAGGCCGGCGCCGACGATGCCGACCCGGGTGACCGGTCGGGCGAGGCTCTTGTCCGGGGCGCCGACGGGCTTCTTGCCGCCCGAGACGAGCTGGAAGGCGTAGACGCTGGCGCGCATCTCGTCGGACATGATGAGGTCCGCCAGCGCCTGGTCCTCGGCCGCGAAGGCCTCCTCGCGGGTGGCCGTCCGGGCCGCCGCGAGCAGGTCCAGGGCGCGGTACGGCGCCGGGCGCGAGCCCGCGACGACGGCGTCGAGCCGCTGGCGCGTGGCCGCGACGACGGCGTCCCACACCGGCTGGGGGTCGAGCTCGCGGCGGGGGACCTCGACGTCGCCGCGCAGCACCCGCGACGCCCACAGGATCGACTGCTCGAGGAAGTCGGCCGGCTCGAGGAGCTGGTCCACGAGGCCGATCTGCGCGGCCTCGGCCGCCTTGAACGGCTTCTGCGTCGCGGGGCGCGTGAGAATCACGTCGACGGCCTTCTCGATGCCCACGAGACGCGGCACGAGGTAGGCGCCGCCCCAGCCCGGGATGAGGCCGAGGCCGGTCTCGGGCAGGCCGAGCGCGGGGGCGTCGGACGACACCGTGCGGTAGTCGCAGTTGAGCGCGACCTCGAGGCCGCCGCCGAGCGCCAGCCCGTTGACGAACGCGAACGTGGGCACGCCCATGGTGTGCAGCAGCTCGTAGGCGGCGTGGCCGGACCGGCCCAGCTCGAGCGCCTGCTCGTGCGAGGTGACGGTGGAGACCTGCAGCAGGTCGGCGCCCGCGGCGAGGAAGTACGGCTTGCCGGTGACGGCGACGGCGGCGATCTCCCCGCGGCCCGCGCGCTCCTGCAGCGCGGTCAGCGCCGCGGTGAGCTCGGCCATGCCCTCGGGGCCCAGGGTGTTGGGCTTGGTGTGGTCGAGGCCGTTGTCCAGCGTGACGAGCGCGAGGGTGCCCGCGCCGCCCGGGAGCTCGACGTCCCGGACGAGGGAGTGCGTGACGCGCTCGGCGCGGACGCCGGAGGTGTTCTCGGTCGTGTTCGAGGGCATCGCGGTCAGTTCTCCTCGTCCGTCGCGGTCGTCGCGGTGGTGTGGCCGGAGTAGTCGGCGTGGTGCGGGTTCTCCCAGATGACGGTGCCGCCCTGGCCGAGGCCCACGCACATGGTGGTGATGCCGTACCGGACCTCGGGGTGCTGCGCGAACTGGTGCGCGAGCTGCGTCATGAGGCGCACGCCCGAGCTGGCCAGCGGGTGGCCCATGGCGATGGCGCCGCCGTACGGGTTGACGCGCTCGTCGTCGTCGGCGATGCCGTAGTGGTCGAGGAAGCTCAGCACCTGCACGGCGAAGGCCTCGTTGATCTCGAACAGGCCGATGTCGTCGATGGTCAGCCCGGCCTGGGCGAGCGCCCGGTCGGTGGCGGGGACCGGGCCGTAGCCCATGATCGACGGGTCGACGCCGGCGAACGCGGACGAGACCAGGCGCATCGCGACGGGCAGGCCCAGCTCGGCGGCGGTGTCGCCCGAGGCGAGCAGCGCGGCGGTGGCTCCGTCGGTCAGCGGGGACGCGTTGCCCGCGGTGACGCGTCCGCCCGGGCGGAACGGCGTCTTGAGGTTCGCGATGCCCTCGACGGTGGTGCCGGGGCGGGGGAGCTCGTCGGCGGTGGCCAGGCCCCAGCCCTGCTCGGCGGAGCGCACGGCGACGGGGACGAGCTCCGGGCCGACGTCGCCGTTGGCGAGCGCCTTGGCGTACTTGGCCTGGCTGTTGACGGCGTAGGCGTCCGCGCGCTCCTTGGTGAGGTGCGGGAACTTGTCGTGCAGGTTCTCGGCCGTGACACCCATGTTGAGCGACTCGGGGTCCACGAGCTTCTCGGACAGGAAGCGCGGGTTCGGGTCGGCGTCGAAGCCCATCGGGTGGCGGCCCATGTGCTCCACGCCGCCCGCGATGACGACGTCGGCGCTGCCGGTCGCGATGCCGGCGGCGGTCGTCGTGACGGCGGTCATGGCGCCCGCGCACATGCGGTCGATGGCGAAGCCGGGGACGGTCTGGGGGAGGCCGGCGAGCATCCCCACGGTGCGGCCGAGGGTCAGGCCCTGGTCGCCCTGCTGGGTGGTGGCGGCGATGGCCACCTCGTCCACGCGCTCGCCCGGCAGCTCGGGGTGGCGGCGCAGCAGCTCGCGGACGGCCTTGACGACGAGGTCGTCGGCTCGGGTCTCGGCGTACAGGCCGTCGGGCCGGGCCTTGCCGAACGGCGTGCGCACGCCCTCGACGAAGACGACGTCGCGCAGCGCGCGGCGGGCCGGGTTCCGTGTGGTCATGGAAACTCCATCCGCAGGCGGGGGTCGGGACTTCGGCGTCCGACGAGCGACGCCGCTCTCGGGCGACGACCCGGTGGGGCCGGCGCCGAGGTACACGCTACCGCGAGTACCGGGAACCAGGATAGACCACTCTGAGACCCCGTCTCACCTGACGGGTCGAAGGTCAGGAGACGGTGGAGAAGGCGTCCTCGAGCGGGGTCGCGACCAGCTCGACCTGCCACGGACGCGCGCCGCGACCCCGGAGGAACTCCGCGATCTCTGCCGAGCGGGCCGGGTCCGGCGGCGTCCAGCACAGGCGGCGCAGGGCGTCCGGCTGCAGCAGGTTCTCGACCGGCACGTGCAGGTCGCCGGACATCGTGGCGAGGAGGTCGCGGGCCGTCGTGAGCCGCCGGGCTGCGACGGGGTCTCGGTCGGCCCAGGTGCGCGGCTGGGGCGGTCCGTCGGTACGCGGGCCGCGCTGGCTCGGCAGCCGGTCGTCGGGCAGGGCGAGGGCCTCGTCGATCGCGCGCTGCCAGGCGGGCGCGCGGCGGCGCGTGGCCTTGCCCGCGAACTCCGGCAGGGCGGTGAGCTGCGGCACGGTGCGCGGCAGCGCGCGGGCGGCGGCCACGATGGCGCGGTCCGGCAGCACCCGGCCGGGGGAGACGTCGCGGGCGCGAGCGCTCGCGTCGCGCGCCAGCCAGAGGCTGCGGACCACGGCCAGCTGACGCCGGTCGCGCAGCGTGTGCGTGCCCGACGTGCGCCGCCACGGGTCGACGCGCGGTGCCGGGGGAGGCGCGGTGCGCTCGGCCTCGAACTCCTGGGCCGCCCACTCCGCCTTGCCGTCCGCGTCGAGCCGTTCCGCCAGGCGGTCGCGCAGGTCCACCAGCACCTCGACGTCGAGCGCGGCGTAGCGCAGCCAGTCCTCGGGCAGGGGCCGCGTGGACCAGTCGACGGCGGAGTGCTCCTTGGCGAGGCCCAGGCCGAGCAGCTCCGCGACGACCGCCGCGAGGCCGACGCGCTCCAGGCCCAGCAGGCGCGCGGCGAGCTCGGTGTCGAAGACGCGCGCCGGCCGCAGCCCGTGCTCGGCGAGCCCCGGCAGGTCCTGGGAGGCGGCGTGCAGCACCCACTCGGCGTCGCCCACGGCGTCGCCGATCGCCGACAGGTCGGGCAGCGCGACCGGGTCGAGGAGCGCCGTGCCGGCGCCCTCGCGGCGCAGCTGGACCAGGTAGGTGGCCTGACCGTAGCGGTAGCCCGAGGCGCGCTCCGCGTCGGCGGCGACGGGACCGGTGCCGGTCGCGAACCGCTCGACCACGCGGTCGAGGGCGGCCGGGGTGTCGACGACGCGCCCGACGCCGTCGGCCGGCTCGGTGAGCGGGACGACGTCGGTGGCGGTCGGGGGGACTGCTGAGCTCATGGCCCCACGGTATGCGGTCGGGACCCGGGGCGCGGGTGCCCGCGACCGCCCGACCGCGCGGCGAGCGAGGCGACGCCGTCGGGCAGCGGGGGCAGGCCGCCGGCCGTCGCCATGAGGTCGCCCCACACGGCGAGGTGCATCCCGAGGTCGGTGTCGGTGGGCGTCCAGGACGCGCGGATCTCGAGGTCCACCGCGTCGGGCGTGGCGCCCAGCGCGCCGAAGCTCTGGGAGAGGACGCGCGTCACGGTGCCGCCGATCGCCAGGGCGTCCACGCCCGCGGCCTCGAGCGACTCCGTCACCCAGGTCCACGCGACGTCGGCCAGCAGGGGGTCGGCGGCGAGCTCGGGCTCGAGGGTGGCGCGCACCAGCGTGACGACCCGGAAGATGCCCTGCCAGGTCTCCTGCCCCTCGGGGTCGTGCAGGACGACGAACCGGCCCGTGGCGACCTCCTCGCCCGCGGGCTCGGCGACCTCGCCCTCGAGGGCCACCGAGTACGGGGCCACGCGCGTGGGGCCGGGGATCTCCGCCAGGTGCACCTCGCCGCGCAGCCGCCGCTCGCGCAGGGACGCCAGCGCGGCCGCGAACGGGGCGGGCACCTGCCGGGTCTCCTGCCGAGGGTCCCGCTTCGAGTCACCCGTGCGATCGCCGGTCACGCCAGCCACCGTACGGCCCGGCGCGGCCGGTCGGGCGAAACGACGCACCGGGGGGCCGGTCGTGTCCGGATCGTGATGGTCCGTACACCTCGGCCGCCGCGCCGACTACGCTGGTCCCGGCTCCCGGGCGGGGGCGCGCGTGCGCCAGTCGCCGCCACCCGGCCGCCCGACCCGAACCGAGAACCGACGGAAGCAGGGAAACGATGACAGCTCGTGCCCAGATCGGCGTGACCGGCCTTGCGGTGATGGGCCGCAACCTCGCCCGCAACTTCGCGCGGCACGGCTACACGGTGGCGGTGCACAACCGGTCGTACGCCAAGACGCAGTCGCTGATCGCCGACGCCGGGCAGGAGGGCGACTTCGTCCCGTCCGAGTCGATGGCCGACTTCGTCGCCTCCTTGGAGCGCCCCCGCAAGGTCGTGATCATGGTCAAGGCGGGCGCGGCGACCGACGCCGTCATCGACGAGCTCGTGCCGCTGCTGGAGGAGGGCGACATCGTCGTCGACGCCGGCAACGCCCACTTCCCGGACACGATCCGCCGCGAGAAGGACCTCAGCGCGAAGGGCCTGCACTTCGTGGGCACCGGCGTCTCGGGCGGCGAGGAGGGCGCGCTCAACGGCCCGTCGATCATGCCCGGCGGCACCCGCGAGTCCTACGCGAGCCTGGGCCCGATCCTCGAGGACATCTCGGCGAAGGTCGACGGCACGCCGTGCTGCACCTACGTCGGCCCCGACGGCGCCGGGCACTTCGTCAAGATGGTGCACAACGGCATCGAGTACGCCGACATGCAGCTCATCGCCGAGGCCTACGACCTGCTCAAGCAGGGGCTGGGCGCGTCCGCGGCCGAGATCGGGCAGATCTTCGCCGAGTGGAACACCGGCGACCTCGAGTCGTTCCTCATCGAGATCACCGCCGACGTGCTGCAGCACGTCGACGCGGCCACCGGCAGCGCGTTCGTCGACATCGTGCTCGACCAGGCCGAGCAGAAGGGCACCGGCCGCTGGACGGTGCAGAACGGCCTCGACCTCGGCGTGCCGATCACCGGCATCGCCGAGGCGACGTTCGCCCGCGCGCTGTCCGGCTCCGTGCCGCAGCGCGAGGCCGGCCGCGCCGCGCTGCCCGCCGACGCCGGGACCTGGGAGATCGCGGACCGCGACACCTTCGTCGAGGACGTGCGCCTCGCGCTGTACGCGTCGAAGGTCGTCGCGTACAGCCAGGGCTTCGACCAGATCGCCGCAGCCTCCGCCGAGTACGGCTGGGACATCGACCGCGGTGCCATGGCCCGCATCTGGCGCGGCGGCTGCATCATCCGCGCCCGCTTCCTCAACCGCATCACCGAGGCGTACGAGCGCGACGCCGCGCTGCCGCTGCTCCTCGCGGACGAGTACTTCACGAACGCCGTGGGGAACGGCCTCGCCGCCTGGCGTCGGGTCGTGTCGCAGGCCGCCCTCAACGGCGTCCCGACCCCCGCGTTCTCCTCGTCCCTCGCCTACTACGACGGCGTGCGCGCCGAGCGGCTGCCCGCCGCGCTCATCCAGGCGCAGCGCGACTTCTTCGGTGCGCACACCTACCGCCGCACCGACCGCGAGGGCACCTTCCACACCGAGTGGTCGGCCGACCGCTCCGAGCAGGAGGCATGAGCGCACCCGTGAGCACCACCAGCACCGACGCCGGCCCCGGGTTCCAGCCCGTCATCGTCGGCTCGGACATCGGTGTGTACGCCCTCGCCCGCTCGTTCCACGAGCGCTACGGCGTGCGCACCACCGTCGTCGCCTTCGCCGAGCCGGGCCCGATCGCGCACTCGCAGATCATCGACACCGAGCTGTCCGGCACCGCGCCCGAGCAGATCGTCGGGGCGCTCCAGGACGTCGCGGGCCGGCTGTCGGCTCCCGGCCGCACCCTCGTGCTCCTCACCAACATGGACTGGGTGGTGCGCGTGCTCGTGCACCACCGCGGGGAGCTCGAGGCCGCCGGCTACGTCGTCCCGTTCGCGGACGCCGCGCTCATCGACCGGATCTCCGACAAGGCGGAGTTCCAGGAGGTGTGCGCGGGGCTCGGGATCCCGACGCCGGCCACGGTGATCCAGGACTTCGCCCGGGCGGAAGAGCCCGGCTGGGAGCCGCTGCCCGTCGGCTTCGACTTCCCGGTCATCGCCAAGCCCGCGAGCAGCGCCGACTACCACGACGTGCAGTTCGCCGGGAAGAAGAAGATCTACGAGATCGCGACGCCGGCCGAGCTGGACCGGCTGATGATCTCGCTGCGCGAGGCCGGCTTCCGCGGGCGCTTCCTGGTGCAGGAGAACATCCCGGGCGACGACACGCGGATGCGGTCGGTCACGGCCTACGCCGACTCGAGCGGGCGGGTCACGCTGCGCTCCTCGGCGCAGGTGCTCCTCGAGGAGCGCACGCCGGCCGCGCGCGGCAACCCGTCGGCGATGATCGTCGAGCCGATCGACGAGATCCTCGACGCCGCCCAGCGGATCCTCGAGCACACCGGCTGGCGCGGGTTCGCGAACTTCGACGTCAAGCTCGACCCGCGCGACGGCGTGTTCAAGTTCTTCGAGCAGAACCCGCGCATCGGTCGGAACAACTACTACCTCACCGCGGGCGGGCAGAACCCGACCGAGGCCCTGGTGGACGACGTCGTGCACGGCGTGCGGCGCGAGCCGGTGACGGCGGACCGGGAGGTCCTGTACGCCGTCGTGCCGAAGCGACTGCTGCGCTCGTACGTGCTGGACCCGGAGCTGCACGCCCGCGTCGTGCGGCTGCAGCGCTCCAGGCGCACGGTGCACCCGCTGCGCTACAAGGCGGACGCGTCGCCCCGTCGCCGCCTGTACGTGCTCACGGCGATGCTCAACCACGTGCGCAAGTACCGGCAGTTCTACCCGCTGGAGGCGCTGCGCCGGAACTACGCGGCGAACACCGCGGCGGGAGCGCCGGCCGGCACGTCGGCCGGCGGCGCCGCGACGAAGGAGGCATCGTGACGCAGACCCCGCAGCGGAGGCTGCAGCCCGTCGTCCTCGGCGGCGACATCGGCGCGTACAGCCTGGCCCGGGCCTTCCACGAGGCGTACGGGGTGCGTTCGGTCGTCGTGTCCGGCGCCTCCACCGGCCTGGTGCGGCACTCGCGCATCCTCACGCACGTGGCGGAACCCCGGATCGACGACCCCGAGGCGATCGTGGCGCGCCTGCGCCGCATCGCGGACGAGCACGCCGACGCCGATCTGGTGGTCGTGGGCTCGGCCGACTGGCTGGTGCGGATGCTCGTGCAGCACCGCGACCGCCTCGAGGACCGCTACCTGGTGCCCTACGTGGGCGAGGAGCTGCTGCTGCGGCTCACGGACAAGGAGGAGTTCGGGGCCCTGTGCGCCGAGCTCGGCCTCGCGCACCCGACGACGGTCGTGCACGACGTCGCGTCGGGCACCGAGCCGGACACGAGCGGCCTGACCTTCCCCGTGATCGCCAAGGCGGCCAGCACGGCGGCCTACCACGACGTCGAGTTCGCGGGGAAGAAGAAGGTCTTCCTCGTGGACACCCGCGCCGAGCTGCTCGACCTGCTCGGGCGCGTGAAGGACGCCGGGTACGTCGGCTCGTTCGTCGTGCAGGACTACATCCCGGGCGACGACTCCGGCATGCGGATCCTCACCTGCTACAGCGACGCGCAGGGCAAGGTGCGGTTCTCCTCCTTCGGGCACGTGCTGCTCGAGGAGCACGCCCCCGGCGCGCTCGGGAACCCGGCCGCGATCGTCACGGGCACCCAGTCCGAGGTCGTGGAGCAGGCGCGCCGCCTGCTCGAGCACGTCGGCTGGACGGGCGTCGCGAACTTCGACCTCAAGTACGACCCGCGCGACGGGCGGTACGTGTTCTTCGAGCTCAACCCGCGTCTGGGCCGCTCGAACTACTACGTCACGTCGACGGGTGCGAACCCGGTGAAGTTCTACGTGCACGAGCACCTGCGCGGGCTCGACCCCGACCCGCGCGCCGTGCTCGGGCCGGACGTCCCGCTCTCCGGCGACGGCGAGGTCACGACCGAGCACCTGTACACGGTGCTGCCGGGCGCCCTGCTGCGACGCTACGTCGCCGACCCGGCCATCCGGTCCCGGACGCGTCGCCTGCAGCTGACGCGGCGTGCGTCCAACCCGCTCTGGTACCGCAAGGAGTGGGACCCCCGTCGGGTCGCGTACCTGCTGGTGTCGCAGGTCAACCAGTTCCGCAAGTACGCCCGGCACTACCCGGTGGCGCAGTCGCGGGCCCTGGCCTGGACCGGCCCGGCCGCACGGCAGGGCACCCGGGAGGGCGCGTGACCCCGGAGGCCGGGCACGGCGCCGACGGGACGGTCGACGACCGCCCCGTCGGCGTGATCGGCGGGGTCGGCCCGCTGGCCACCGCCTACTTCCTGCAGCGGGTGGTGCAGCGCACCGACGCCGAGCGGGACCAGGACCACGTGGACCTCGTCGTGCTCAACCACGCGACGATCCCGGACCGCACGGACTTCGTGCTCGGGCGGTCGCCCGCCGACCCGGGGCCCGTGCTCGCGCGGGACGCCCGGCGCCTGCAGGACTTCGGCGTGCAGTTCCTCGTCATGCCGTGCAACACCGCGCACTACTTCACCCAGCAGGTGCTCGACGCGGTCACGGTGCCGTTCGTCTCGATCATCGACGTGACGGTCGCGGCGGCGCGCGAGCGGGTGCCCGGCCTGCGCCGCGTCGGCCTGCTGGCCACGGCGGGCACGGTCGCGTCGAAGGTGTACGACGACGCGTTCGCCGCCCACGGGATCGACGTCGTCGTCCCGGACGCGGCGGACCAGGACGTCGTCAACGCGGTGATCTACGACCAGGTCAAGGCCGGCCGACCGGCGGACCCCGACGCGTTGCGCGGCGTGGCGGCCCGGCTCGTGGAGCGCGGCGCGTCCGTCGTCGTGCTCGGGTGCACGGAGCTGTCCGTCGCCGCGGTCGACCACGACCTGCTCGACGAGGAGCCCTTCCTCGACTCCATGGACGAGCTGGTGCGCGCGACGATCACGGGCGCCGGGCACCGCGTGCGCTGACGCTCCGCACGCCGCACGACACGCGCGAGGGCCCCGTCCGGCGGACGGGGCCCTCGCGCGTGTCAGGGTCGGAGGAGGCCGGGCTCAGTCGCCGATCTCGCTGGTCCCGGCGTACAGGTGCAGCACGGGGACCTGCAGGTGCTCGCGGGCCCGCGACGCCCAGTCGGAGCGGAAGGTGTCGGCGACCACGTGCGGGTAGGTCACCACGACGACGTCCTGCACGGAGTCCGGGCCGCCCTGGGCGGCGACGGCGGCGCTCAGCGCGGGCAGCGGGTCCTCCTCGGTGACCGTGCCCTCGGCGGTGGCACCGGCGGCCCGCAGCGCCGCGAGGGACCGCTCGAGGCGCTCGGCGGCGGTCACCTTCGCCTGCTCGGGCGTGGGTTCCTTGCCCACCAGGTCCTGCCCGGCCTCGCGCAGCTCGCCCACCCACAGGTGGTCGATGATCGCGGCCACCACGTTGCGGTCGGTGTCCGAGGGGACGAGCACGCGATAGCGCTCGGCCTGCTCGTCGTGCAGGGACAGGATGTGCGCCACGTCGGCGTCGGTGAGGGCGTCCTCGGTGAGGACGACGGTCGTCGGCATGCCAGCACCGTAGCCACCCGGGGCCGCGGATGCGAGGCCAGGCGCCTGCCAGGGGACGGGACGTGACGCGCGCCTCGCCGCCGTCGCTCCCGGGATCGCTCAGCGCAGCAGCCAGCGCGCGACGAGCGTGCCCGTGCTCGGCGCGTGCAGCAGGTGCGCGAGCCGGGCGGGCGTGGGCGGCGTCGCCGGGATACCGGCCGGCGGCGGGGTCTCGCCGGGGGCCCCGGCGGGGGAGGCGGCGACGATGCGGGAGGGTCCCGGCCCGACCAGGCACGGGCTCGTGGTCACGCACAGCTCGTCGACCAGGTCGTCCGCGAGCAGGGCGGCCAGCAGCGTCGGGCCACCCTCGCACAGCACGCGACGCAGCCCCCGGTCGGCGAGCGCGGCGAGGCCGGCGCGCAGGTCCACCTCGTCGGGGTCGTGCGCCGACGCCACCGTGAGCACCCGGTCGGCGGGGACCATCCGGCGCGCCGTCCCCGCCCCGGCCTCGCCGGTGAGGACCAGCGGCGGACGGTCGCCGTCGGCGAGCTGCTGCGGCACTCGGCCGGAGCGGCTGACGAGCGCGAGCTCGAGGGGACGGTCGTCGACGGCGGGCAGGCCCGGGGGCCGGTCGAGCGCGGTGTAGCCCTCGTGCCGGGCCGTGCCCGCCCCCACCAGCACGACGTCGGCCGCGGCGCGCAGGACGCGGAACACGCGCCAGTCGGCGTCGTCGTTGATCGAGCCGGACAGGTGGTCCGGCCCCCACGCGCCGCCGTCGACCGTGCTGACGAAGTTGGCCCGCAGCCAGGCGCCCGACCCGGTGCCCTCGTCGTACAGCGCGGCGAGCCGGGTCTCGGCGGGGTCGGCCGGGACATGCTCGGGTGCCGGGACGAGCAGGTCGAGGGGCGTCGTGGCAGATCTCACAGCGGTCAGCGTACTGACGCGGCGTAGCCTTGACGGTCGTGACGCTCACGCAGGACGAGGACCGGGACCAGGACACGGGCGCGGACGCAGGCGCGACGCCCCCCGCGCGGGACGGCGCGGTGCCGTCCCTGTCGGCGGTGCGCCCGACCGTGTCCCCGGACCGGCTGCTCGCCGACCTCGTGCCTCCGCGCCACTTCGCCGAGGCGCGCTTCTCCACCTACCGGGCCGACCCCGCCCACCCGAGCCAGACGACGGTGCCCGCCCGGCTGCAGGAGGTCGCGCGCGAGATCGTGGCGCCCCGGTCGTCCGGGCTGAAGGCGCTGTTCGGCCGGCGTCGCGCGGTGCCCGCGGTCTACATGGACGGCGGCTTCGGCGTCGGCAAGACCCACCTGCTCACGTCGCTCGCGCACGAGGTCACCGCGACCCTCGGCGAGGGGTCGGTCGCGTACGGCACGTTCGTCGAGTACACGAACCTCGTGGGCGCCCTGGGCTTCCTCCCCACGGTCGAGGCGCTCGCCACGCGCCGCCTGGTCTGCATCGACGAGTTCGAGCTGGACGACCCGGGCGACACCGTGCTGATGTCCCGGCTGCTCCGCGAGCTCGCCGACCGCGACGTCTCCCTCGCCGCGACGTCGAACACCCTGCCCGAGGCGCTGGGCGAGGGCCGCTTCGCGGCCGAGGACTTCCTGCGCGAGATCCAGGCGCTCTCCTCCCGGTTCGAGGTGCTGCGCGTCGACGGCGAGGACTACCGGCACCGCGCCGTCGTGACCGAGGCGGCGCCGCTCGCGGCCGAGGTCGTCGCGCGCGCGGCGGCCGGCCGCCCCGGCGCGGTGCTCGACGAGTTCGACGGGCTGCTCGCGCACCTCGCGACCGTGCACCCGAGCCGGTACGGCGCCCTGCTCGACGGCGTGGAGCTCGTGGCGCTCACCGGCGTGCGCCCCGTGCAGCGGCAGGAGGTGGCCCTGCGGCTCGTGGTCCTCGTCGACCGCCTCTACGACCGCGACGTCCCCGTGCTCCTCGCCGGCGACGGCGCGCAGCACCTGTTCACCGACGAGATGCTGCGCGGGGGCTACCGCAAGAAGTACTTCCGGGCGCTCTCGCGCCTCGGCGCCCTGGCGGAGGAGGGCCGGCGCCTGACGGCGTGACGGCCCTTCACAGAGCCCTGACGACGACCTGACGGCTCGGTGAGTGCCGTCTCGCGGCGAGCCGTGGCCGCTACGGCTCGACCGGGCCGGCGTGCAGCACGGCGGGGGCACGCGGCGGGATCCGCAGGACGCCGTCCGCGAGCGTCGTCCCCTCGGGGTCCCAGGCGGCCAGGACCTCCGTGCCGGCCGGGAGCGAGGAGACGTCGACGTCCGCCGGCTCCGTGCCGGTGACCAGCGCGACGGCGGTGCGCCCGCGGCGGCCGAGGAGCGTCGTCCCCTCGGTCCGCACGTCCACGGGCAGGTCCCGGTCCGCCGACGCGGCGGGCCGCAGGGACAACAGCGTCCTGGTCCAGTCGACGAGGCGCCGCGCCCGCTCGTCCCGCGCGGGGACGGGCACGTGCTCGGTGTCGAGCACCGGAGGCGTCCCGGCGAGGATCGCGAACGTCAGCAGGCACGCCCGGTCGTCGTCGGTCGAGCCCGGGGCCTCCAGGAGGGACTCGCCCGCGTCGGGCGTCCACGGGACGGAGCGGTTCGCGGCGGGCAGCCGCGTGAGGTCGCGCACGAGCACCGCGGAGGCCCGCTGCGTGGCGCGGTGCGCCCGTCGGAGGCTGGGCGGCCGCCACGGGGCCGTCGTCGGGGGAAACACCTCGTGCGCGAGCCGGCGCAGGTCCTGGACGGCGTCGGCGTCGCCCGGCGCGGCGAGGATGTCGTGCACGACGGTGGTGAGCCGGTCGCTGCGCCCCGGCCCGTCGACGAGGAGGTGGAGCCGGCGGCCGAGCTGCTCGCCGAGGTGGTGCACGTCGTCGGCGAGCTCCCCGAGGAACGGCACCGCCGAGCGGTCCACGAGCGCCTCGACGTCGAGCAGCAGGCCGTCCACGTGGAAGTCGCGCAGCCAGCGCTCGGCGTCGGCCACGAGGAAGTCGCGCGGGCCGCGGCTCCCGCTGCCGTCGAGGTTGATCCGCGGGCTGTCGGAGCCCGGCGGTCCCGGCCGCGCGCCGGTGCGGGGGCCGATCCGTGAGCCGGTGGCGTAGGGGCCGAAGGTATGCAGGCCGAGGTCGTCGGCGACGGCCCACCGGTGGGGTGCGTCCAGGACGACGGCGAGCCCGTTGCGGTGCGCGCGGTCCACGAACCGGTGGAGCGCGCGGGGGCCGCCGAGCGGCTCGTGCACGGCGAACAGGCGGACACCGGCGGCGGGGCCGCGGTCGGGGTCGTGCGCGGCGAGGGGGGAGAGCTCGACCCCCACGACGCCGGTCGCCGCGACGTCCTCCAGGAGGTCGGCGGCCGCGTCGAGGGTGCCGGCGGCGGTGAACGTCGGCAGGTCGACGCGCAGCAGCGCGCCGGCGTCGAGGTCCACGCCCCGCCAGGCGCCGTCGGTCCAGCAGAACTCCTGGTACAGCACGCGCGACGGGCCGTGCAGGCCGCACGGCAGCCAGGTGCTGCAGGGATCCGGGACGGGCGTTCCGCCGTCGACGGAGAAGAGGTAGTCCGTGCCCGGCGAGAGCTCGGCGTCCGCGCGCCAGTATCCGGGCTCGTGGGCGCCCACGAGGCGGAGGGGGAGCCGGGAGCCGGACGCCGGAAGCACGACCTCGACGGTGTGGGCCCGCGGCGCCCACAGCAGAGGGCGGGGCCCCGGCCAGCGATCCCGCGTGCCGGGGAGCGGGGGCGGGGTCCCGGGTGCCGCCCTGTCGGCGAGGCCTGCATCGGCAGCGGTCACGGCGGACACTCTAGCCACCGGAGGCGACCTTCGCGGCCCCGCGTCCAGGTGCCGGATGCCGCGGGCGACGGTGACGCCAAGCGACCGTCCGGCCGTCGTCCGGGGAGCGTGCAGGAGGCGACCTCACCACACCATCTGGCACAAATAGTGTGCCAAGCGCGAGCGGAGCACACCACCGGCTGCTAGACCTTGGCCATGAGCACGGATGGCACAGGCACCCGACCCACGGTGCCGGTGGACAGGTTGGACGAGTCGATCGCCTCGCAGGCCAGGCTGGCACCCCGGCGGCGCCCGCTGGACGATCGCGACCGGGACGCCAGGTCCGGGGGAGACGCGGCGAAGGCGCCGGCGTCCCTCTCCGCGGCGGAGCTCGGCCCCATCGAAGGCGCCTCGAGCGGAGTCTCCTGGGACGACCCGGACGAGCTCTGACCCCGAGCGTCGACGCGCGTGGCGTCAGCGGGGCAGGCGGTCCGCGCCGACGGGGACGAGCCGCGGCATCCCGGCGGGGGCGACGCGGCTGAGCGCGACGTAGCGCGCCTCGGCGCGGTGCAGCCTGATGTGCTCGTCGAGGGACCAGTCCGGCCCGTTGGTGAGGACCATCCCGCACGAGCAGTCGATCTCCACGGCGCCTCCGTGGCCGTGCCGGACCTGCCCCACCGTGACGTGCGACGCCCGGGCGTGCGCCTTGGCGCGGTGCATCGTCGCGGAGACGGGGTCGGGTGCGGTCGGCGGCACGTCGACGGGGGCGGGGAGGGGCTGATCCACGCGGGCGAGCCTACCTAGTGGGTGTCCGCCTAGTGGCTGTGCGCGATCCCGAGCTCGTGCATCCGCTCGTGCTCCTCGCGCGCGGCCTGGCGCGCGGCGATGCGCGCCTGCACGTCCTCGCGGCGCAGCGGAGGCACGGTCTTCGGAGGCTGGCGTCGCTCGGGGAGCTCGCCGAGCAGGCGGGTGACGATCTCCGCGATCTCCGCGGTCGCCTCCTCGCACGGCTCGCGGGTGGCGGCGCTCGCCGAGCGCTGGACGCCCGTCACCTTGCGGACGAACTGCTCCGCCGCGGCCCGGATCTCCTCGTCGGTGGCGGGCGGCTCGAGCCCCCGCAGGGTCGTGATGTTGCGGCACATGCTCCCGACGCTACGCCGCGGGTGTGACGACGGCGACACCCGGCGGCGCGGGGGGAGGGAAGGGACGCGAAAGGCCGCCCCGGGCGAACCGGGACGGCCTCGTTGTGGTGGGCGATACTGGGATCGAACCAGTGACCTCTTCCGTGTCAGGGAAGCGCGCTACCGCTGCGCCAATCGCCCGTGCGGCTGCTGCGCTCCCCGCGAGGGAAATGCAGAGCTCGGAGCGGATGACGGGACTCGAACCCGCGACCCTCACCTTGGCAAGGTGATGCTCTACCAACTGAGCCACATCCGCGCGACCGGGTCGTTCAGGACTGCTGTCCTGGCCTCCCGGCGCCTGAGGAACATTACTCGACCTTCCGCGCGCTGGTCCAATCGCGGCCGTGTGACCTGCGACGCTGCGGCGCCTTCGGCCGTCGGCGGTGCGTCGGTGGGCGCGGCGGTGGGCGTGTCGGAGAGCAGGGTCGTGCTCCGGGAACGACGAAGCCCCGACCGGATCCCGGTCGGGGCTTCGTGATGCTGGTGGGCGATACTGGGATCGAACCAGTGACCTCTTCCGTGTCAGGGAAGCGCGCTACCGCTGCGCCAATCGCCCGTGCTGCGAGGTGGGTACGGGATTCGAACCCGTGTATACGGCTTTGCAGGCCGCTGCCTCGCCTCTCGGCCAACCCACCTTGAGACGTGCTCTCCCGACGCTCGACGTGAGTCGATCAGAGAGTGGGCCTCCGAGCGGATGACGGGACTCGAACCCGCGACCCTCACCTTGGCAAGGTGATGCTCTACCAACTGAGCCACATCCGCACGACCAGGACCAGGACACCCTGCGGTGCCCGCCGTTCTGGCGCGCCCCAAACATTAGTGGACCCCTGGCGGTCCGTCCAATCGCCCCCGCCCGGGGCTCCGCGCGGGACCCGCTAGCGTGCTCGTGTGCACGAGCCGACCTCCTGGGCCGCGTTCGCCGGCCGCCGTGCGTCGCGCGCCGTCGAGTGCGTCGACCTCTCCGAGCAGCCGGAACGGCTCGACTCGGGGCTGTGGTTCGTCGTCGCCGACTTCGAGGCCGACCTGGGACGCGACGGCGCCACGCGGCCGGGCGGCCGGGCCCGCGCGTGGCGGTTCGCCGACGTGGGGCCCGCTCCGGCGCCGGGGAACGACGGGAGGTCCTGGCACGGCCCCGCGCCGTCGTCCTGGGCCAGCTCGCTCGACCGGGACTCCTACGTCCGCGCGGTGGCGACGGTCCGGGAGCGGGTGCGGCGCGGCGACGTCTACCAGGTCAACGTGTGCCGGGTCCTGTCCGCGCCGTTGGCCGCGACGGGCGCGGACGCCGGTGCCGAGCCCGACGCCGCCGGGCTCGCCGCGCGGCTGACGGCCGGCAACCCCGCCCCCTACGCGGCCGCGGTGCACGTGCCCGCCGCGAGCGGGCTCGAGCCCGTGTGGGTCGTGAGCGCCTCCCCGGAGCTCTACCTCTCGCTCGAGGCCGCCCCCGGCGGGACGTCGCTCGCCTCGGGCCCGATCAAGGGCACGGCGCGCACGCCGTCCGGCCTCACCGCCAAGGACCGCGCCGAGAACGTGATGATCACCGACCTCGTGCGCAACGACCTGCAGCGCGTCTGCCGCCCCGGCACCGTCGACGTGACCGACCTGCTCTCCGTCGAGGAGCACCCCGGGCTCGTCCACCTCGTGTCCCGCGTGCGCGGGGAGCTGCTCGCCGCCGGCCCCGGGCTCTGGGCGCGGGCGCTCGAGGCCACGTTCCCGCCGGGGTCGGTCTCCGGGGCGCCCAAGTCGTCCGCGCTGCGGCTGATCGCCGAGCTCGAGCCGACCGCCCGCGGGCCCTACTGCGGAGCCGTGGGCTGGGTCGACGGCGACGCCGGGCGCGCCGAGCTCGCCGTCGGGATCCGCACCTTCTGGTGGGAGGACGCGGGCGACGGCGGCGTCCTGCGGTTCGGCACCGGCGCCGGGATCACGTGGGGGAGCGACCCCGAGCGGGAGTGGGACGAGACGGAGCTCAAGGCGGACCGGCTGGTGGGGCTCGCGTCGTCGGAGCGATGAGTCCGGGGGAGTCGGGACGTCTCACGTGCATGACACAGGTGACCTGCGACCTCGGCATCTCCCTCGACGGCATCTCCGCGGGGGTGAACCAGTCCCTCGACCAGCCGTTCGGCGACGGCGTCGGCGACGGCGAACGGATCATGCACGCGTGGATGTTCGACAACCCGGACGACCACCGGGCGGAGCTCGACGCGATCACCGCGGCGGGCGCGTTCGTCATGGGCCGCAACATGTTCAGCCCGGGCCGCGGGGAGTGGGACCTCTCGTGGCGCGGCTGGTGGGGCGAGGACCCGCCGTACCACGCGCCGGTCTTCGTCCTCACGCACCACGAGCGCGACCCGATCGAGATGCAGGGCGGCACCACGTTCCACTTCGTGACCGGCGGGCCGCAGGAGGCCCTCGCCCGGGCGCGCGAGGCGGCCGGCGACCGGAACGTGTCCGTGGCCGGCGGGGCGACGACCGTCAATCAGTTCCTCGCCGCGGACCTCATCGACGAGCTGCGGCTGCACGTCGCGCCCGTGGTGCTCGACGTGGAGGGGGTGCGCCTGTTCCAGGGCGTGGGAACGCACGACCTGCGCACGGTGTCCGCGCGCGTCACGCCGGAGGTGACGCACCTGGTGCTGCGCCGCTGAGCACCCCCCCGGCGCCTGTCACTCCGGGACGTTGCCGCTGTCGTGCCCCAGCAGGTACGGCGTCGTGACCCCCGTGTACATGAGGTGCGCCACGAGGCCCTCGGTGGCGTGCGGCAGGTTGTGGCAGTGGTCCATCCAGATCCCCGGGTTGTCCGCGAGGAACGCGACGTCGTAGACCTCGCCGTCGGCCACCTCGAGCGAGTCCGTCCACCAGGGGCTGCCGCTCGCGGCCACGCCGTCGCGGGACAGCACGACGACGTGGTGGCCGTGCAGGTGCATCGGGTGCGGGGCGCCGCTGCGGTTGTCGATCCGCATGCGCACGACGTCACCCCCCGCCACCTCGAACATCGGGACGTCCGGGTAGGTGTGCCCGTTCACCGTCCAGTGCATGCCCGGCTTGCCGTCGAGGAACCCGGGCGCCCGGCCGATGACGTAGTCGAACGAGCGGTCGGCCGCGCCCGGGTCCAGGCCGAGCGGCGCGGGCGTCCCGTAGGTGAGCAGGTCGAGGGTCGCCGTCGGGCGGCGCGTCGCCGAGGACGCCGCGCCGTCGGGCCCGACGACGACGGCGGAGGCGCCGCCCAGCTCGACGCGTGCCGCCGAGCCGTCCCCCGGCGCCACGACGAGCAGGTCCGCGCGCCCGCCGGCGGGGACCACGACGGCGCGGTCGCGCACCTCGGGCGGGCCGTGCACGTCGGTGCCGTCGACGGCGAGGAGGCGGAAGGGAGCCCCGCCCACCCACACGGGGAGGACGCCGTTGTCGGTGTTGATCACCCGGACGCGCGCCGCCGTCCCCGGCGGGACGTCGACCGGCAGGTCCCCGGTCGCCCCCTGCACCGTGCGCCGCGCCCCGTAGCGGTGCACCAGCGCCGGGACGTCGACGGCGTCGTCCAGCAGCCTCGCGACCTCCGGCCCGCCGGCCGGTCGGGCGTCCCGCCGCGGGGACACCACCACCGCCCCGAGCAGCCCCTTGCGCACCTGCTCGTGCGAGACCTGGTGCGAGTGGTACCAGTAGGTGCCCGCGTCGGAGGCGACGAACCGGTACGTGTGCGACCCGCCGACCGGCACGGCGTCCTGCGTCACGCCTGCCACGCCGTCCGCGGCGTTCGGCACGTCGATCCCGTGCCAGTGCAGCGTGGCGCCGCCCGGCGCGCTCTCGTTGACGAACCTCACCTCGACCAGGTCGCCCTGCGTGGCGCGCAGCGTCGGGCCGGGGGTGGTCCCGTTCACCGTGTACGCGTCGGTCGTGGCGCCGGGCGCGAGCTCGACGCGCTCGGCGCGCGCGGTGAGGGTGAGCGCCACGTCGGCAGGGCCGGTCGGGGCCACCAGGGTGTCGACGCTCGCGGCGGCGGGCGCAGGCACGCCGCCGTGGCCCGAGTGACCCTCGGGCGTCGTGACGCGGGGCCCGCTGCCCCGCTCGAACGCGCCCGCCTCCGAGACGGAGAACCGGCCGGGCGTCCTGCTGGTCTGCCAGAGCAGCAGGAGCGGCACCAGGACGGCCGCCGCCACCAGGCCGGCGACGACGCGCCGCAGGACCGGTGAGCGGTCGGCCGTCATGGTGCGCCGAGGTCAGGGCGCGACGCCGCCGGCGGCCAGGCCCGGGGACGCGACGGCGGGCGCCGCGTGCTCGGCCCGGTCGCGCGCCGTCACGCGCCAGCCGGTGTACATCGCGACGCCGAAGAGCAGCAGGGCGTTGACCCCGTGCAGGGCGCCGAGGAACGGGATGCTGTGACCCGCGAGGCCGAGCGTGACCTGGAGCGCCACCAGCAGGAGGATCGCCAGCCCCCACCGCCAGGCGCCGCGGACGCCGGCGAAGAACGACGCGACGAAGGCCAGCAGGGCGACGGCCGGCAGGACCATCGTGCCGTTCATCCCGTGGAGCAGCAGGCCGATCTCCTCGGGGAACAGCGACTCCCCGGCCGCGGACTGGTCCATCGCGGCCTGGTCGAGCACACCGCCCTCGTCGATGAAGAGCCCCAGACCGGCGACCGCATAGACCATCACGGCGGCCTGGACGACGACGCCGGCGGCGACGACGTACGCGAGCACACGAAACACCTGTCTCATGCCGATCTCCTCGATCGTGCAGGGGTCGCGCTGTCGCGACCCGTTCTCTGATGGTGAGACGGGCGCGGGCCACCCGCTACGAGCTTCCGGGGTGAACCAGGGGTGAACTCGAACGCCCCGGGCGACGCCGTCCGGGCGTGATGTCGGGCACACTGGCCCCATGAGTCTGGTGATCTGGGCGGAGGGCCGCCTCGTCGGGCCGGGAGAGGCTGCGCTGAGCGCCGTCGACCACGGCATCACCGTCGGCGACGGCGTCTTCGAGACCTGCACGATCTTCGACGGCCGGGCGTTCGCGCTGACGCGGCACCTCCGGCGCCTGGCGCGCTCGGCCACCGGGCTGGGTCTCGCGGCCCCCGACGAGCAGAAGGTGCGCGACGGCGTCGCGGCCGCGCTCGCCGAGGCCGTGCGGCTCGACGGCGCGTTCGACGGCCGGCTCCGCATCACCGTGACGGCCGGCGTCGGGCCGCTCGGCTCCGGCCGCGTCGACGCGCCGCAGACCGTCGTCGTGGCCGCGCAGCAGTCGGCCATGGCGCCCACGTCGCGGTCCGCGCGCTCGCCGTGGCCGCGCAACGAGCGGTCCGCCGTCGCGGGGCTCAAGACGACGTCGTACGCCGAGAACGTGGTGGCCCTCGCGGACGCCGTGGGCAAGGGCGGCGACGAGTCGATCCTGCCCAACACCGTCGGCGACCTGTGCGAGGGGACGGGCTCCAACGTGTTCGTGGAGCGCGACGGCGAGCTGGTCACCCCGGTCCTCGACTCCGGGTGCCTCGCCGGCATCACCCGCGCCCTCACGCTCGAGTGGGCGGCCGAGGAGGGCCTGCCCGTGCGCGAGGCGAAGGAGGGCGAGCTGCCGTTCACGGTGCTCGACGAGGTGTCGCAGGGTCGCGCGCAGCTCGCGCTCACGTCGTCGGGGCGCAACGTGCAGCCCGTCGTCTGGCTGGACGGCGCCGACGTCGAGGTGGGGGACGTGACCCGCGCGGCGCGCGAGCTCTTCGAGCGGAACTGCCGCGAGCGCCTCGACCCCTGAGTGCCCGCGGCGCCGGTTTGGTCCGCCGCCCGATCTGTGGCTAATATCGTCCACGCACCGGGCGATTGGCGCAGTGGTAGCGCGCTTCGTTCACACCGAAGAGGTCACTGGTTCGAACCCAGTATCGCCCACCCTGAGTGTTGGGGCCTCTGACCTGCGAATTCGCAGGTCAGAGGCCCTTTCTCGTGTCCGCCCCAGGTGGACCCGAGAGGACTGAAAGGGACCCGGTGGGCCACGGATTGGCCCACCAGCGCCCCACAGCTGGTGCTCGAAGAACACCTGATCTGTGGGAGGCGAGAGCCTGATGGCACGAACCAAGCGAGGCTTCGGAAGCACCGAGCGGCGTACCAACCGCGCGACCGGCAAGACCACCGGATGGCGCGCGAGGTACCTGGCGCCCGACGGGGTGCGCTACCACCGCACCTTCACGGCGCGGGTCGACGCCGAGGCGTGGCTGTACGCCGAGGAAGGGCTCATCGCCCGGGGTGACTGGGTGCCGCCCAACCAGCGTTATGCGGCGTCCGTCTCGATGCCCGTGTTCGAGTACGCCCGAGTGAACCTCGACAGCCGGAACCTCGCGCCGCGCACGCGCGAGGAGTACGAGAACTACGTCACCCGCTTCGTCGAGGCGCACAAGCTGGGTGCGATGCCGATACGGGCGGTCGCGCCGATGGACATCGGAGCGTGGCTCGCAGACGTACGGTCCCAGACGGGACCGACGATGTCGGCCCGGGTGTACAGCCTCGTCGCGTCGATCTTCAACGCCGCCGTGCGGGACCGGCTCGTCGACCGCAGCCCCTGCACGGTGCGAGGAGCGTCGAACGCGCCGCGCGTGTCGGCCAAGACGAGTGCGGCACCCGAGGAGGTCGCTGCCGTGCTGGAGCACCTCGGGGAGAGGTACAGGGCTCTGGTGCTGGTCGCAGCCTGGTCGGGCCTGCGTTCCGGGGAGATCCGGAACCTGCGACGCCGACATGTCGACCTCGATGTCGGCACGGTGAGCGTCGAGCAACAGGTGCAGAACATCCGCGGGCAGGGGAAGGTCGTCCGCGACGTCAAGACCGAGGCCGGGCGGCGGACCGTGAACCTGCCATCCGCTGTGACAGAGGTCCTGGCGCGGCACATCGCGACGTTCTCCCAGCCCGGACCCGACGGGCTGGTCTTCCCCTCGCGTGTCGGCACGCCCATCTCGCAGTCGGTGCTGTGGAGCGTCTGGAACAAGGCGCGGCAGAAGATCGGCCGGCCCGACCTGAGGATCCATGACCTTCGGGCGACGGCCGCCACCATGGCGGCACGCACCGGTGCGACGATCGCCGAACTCCAGGCGCGGCTCGGGCACGCGACACCGGGAGTGGCGATGCGATACCAGACCGCCGCACAGGCCCAGGACGCACGTATCGCGGCCGCGCTCGACGACTACGTCGTGCTCCCCGAGGAGACGTTGGGCCACCGGGGCGCGGGTGCCGCGAACGCTGATCCGCGACGGCCCGGCCCGGCGGCATGACACGGGCGCGAGTGGAGGCCGATAGTTCCTCGGTGGCCCACAAGGGTGCCGGCGGTGGCCCACGCACGCTGCCGGATTGGCCCACACGGATCGCGGGCCACGTCGAGGCTGAGCTGGGCATACGGGTGCCGCCGTCACCGTCGTGGCCCACAGCGTGGAAGCGGTTGGCCCACGGCACCAGCGTCACCCGCCAGTGTCGTCCTGTGCGGGCTCACCTGCTCGTGGCTCGGGTCGGCACAGGCGTGAAAAGGCACGCGTCGGCCTCGTCCAGGTCGATCCGAAGCATTCGCCCCATGCGGTATGCCGTGAGCGTGCCGTCCGCGATGCGACGCCGAAGTGTCCGCGGGTGAACGCTGAAATGCTCCGCCGCGACTGCCAGCGTGACGAGCCTGCCGCTGTGCCCCTGGCCGGGCGCCCGCAGCCGATGAGCGCGGGTTCCAGCGTGCTGAGGTGCCATGACGTCCTCCCTGACGTTGTGCCTCTACCGCTCGAGCCCTGTGTGACCGTGGGTGTGGCTGTGGTGTGGCCGCGGCTTTCGGGCGCCCGGCCGGTCGTCTCGTTCGTGAACGACGTCGGCGGTCGACGATTCAGTCGGCCGCACAGGATCCAGCACATCGGCGGAGCCGAATGTCAGGCCCGCACGCTGGCCGTGTGAGGTGATGCTGCCGAGAGCGTCGGCCAGGTCGCGGTCGAGACGGTCGGGGGTGGAAGTGACGGTGATCGCGGCGGGCCCCCAGGCGAGGGGGTCGGCGCCGACGGTGCCGAGGACCTGGTCGACGTGGTTGTCGAAGTAGGCGTTGATCTCCACGTCGCGCCCGTCGGCGCGGATGGACTGGGTGCGCTCGAACCCCTGCGACCTCGACGCGACGTTCTCGCGGCGGCGCTGCAGGACGAGCAGGTCGGTAGTCAGGTCAAGCCCGGGGAGTTGGCGATGAGCGCCCGCTGGCAGGCGCACGGCGCCGAGCAGGTCCCCGCCCAGGTGCAGCTGTCGTCGTGCTTCGGGGTACGGGTTGTCCATCAGGTCGTGCGAGGCGAGCAGGACCGTGTACCCGCCGGGTCGGGTCAGGCGCTGCAGGGCGAGGGCGAGCCTGGCCTGGCCGGCCCGGCGCAGCACGACGTGGGCGGGGTCCTGCAGGCGCACGTCGTTGTAGGGCAGGGACGCGATGACGACGTCGTACCGGTCCCCGGCCCGGGGGACCGTCTCGCGGGCCGGGAGCTCGGCCCCCGGAGCGTGGTCGGGGGTGATGTCCGCGGCTAGGGAGATGAACGAATGCCCGTCGGTGTGCGGCAGGCCGAGCAAGGTCGCGGCGTCCTCTCCGACCGCCAGCACCCGCCCGTGGTCGAACCCCAGGCCGCGGAGCATGGCCCACAGATGGGTGGCGATGATTCGATGCGCGGGACGTGCGGAGGTGGCGACGTGGTCGTCGAGGGCGATCTCGTCCGCCTGACGACGCAGGTCGCGGCCGTCGTCGTGCGGCTCCGTGGACATCACGATCCTCCGTTCGAGCGGTTCGCCTTCGCGTCTCGTCCCCTGCGCGCCCCGCGTGCGTGGGCGGCGCGACGGGCGGCCAGGTCGGCTTCCACGAACGCCGCGAAGTCAGCGCGCCGGTCGGTGATGGGCTGCTCCTCGACGGCCTCCGCAGCGGGTTCGCCAGGCCATGAGGTGGTGCGGGTGGGCCGATCCCGGTCCAGCCTTGTGCCGCTGGTGGACACCCACTCGCGCAGGCGCTCGCGGGCGTCGGCGAAGTCGGCGTGCCAGGCGATCGGCCCGGACCCTGAGCTGCCGGGCTCGAAGCAGGCGAGCCAGTGCGTGTGCAGGGCAGACAGCTCCCACACGAGCTCGGGGTGGCGGTGCCACAGCGGCGGGAGCACGGTCGGCGGCAGGCCGTAGGTCGTGCGCAGCCAGGCCACAAACCTGTCTAGTGCGCGCCACTGTGCCTTGGCCTCGGCCGGGGTCAGGGTCCGCCAGTCGACGGGCTCGAGCTCGCCCATTTCCTCGGCAGCGTCATTCAGGTCTGCCGTGAGCTCGGCCTCGTAGGCGGCGACCTGTTCGTCGGTGTCCAGGGCCTCCGGCGGGCCGTCGTCCTCGGGGCGGAACTCCCAGGGAACCTCGCCGTCCACGGTCACAGCCCGAGCCCGTGGTTCGACGTCGTCGCCGTATGCGATGCAGCGGGCCGATCAGCGGCTGCGGCCGTGGGCGGGGGAGGAGGTGACGGGTCGTCCCGTCCGGTCTCGGCAGGTGCCGGCTCGGCACTGCCGACCGGGACCGGCCCCGTGGGCTGAGCGTCGTGTTGCGGGCTGGTGGAGCGACGCTGTACGTCGTAGGTAGTGCGGGCCAGGTCGTGCCCGATCCTGCGGGCGACGAACTGCTCGCGCTCGGCGGGCTGGGCCGGCGGTTCCGCGTACCGGACATCGACGTAGCCGTGGGCGACGAACTGGTCGCCCTTGCGGAACTGGTCCGCGGCCCGCTCGGCGGTCTTGCCGAAGATCAGCATGTCGTGGAACGAGTTGTCCAGCCTGGTGAACGTCCCGTCCTGCTCGCGGCGCCAGTGCTCCACCCCGACCCGGTAGTGGACCCGCGTGACGCCGGTGTCGGTGAACGACACGTCCGGGTCCGAGGCGATGAACCCCGCCAGGGACTGCTGCGCGGCAATGGTCATGACGCCCTCCACACATCGGGCGGCCCCTCGAATCGGTCGACCGCTTCGATGGATAGGTGTGTGGAAGACGCCCGCGCTTCTGACCGCGCTTGGGACCACCCGCCCCGTCCAGAACACCGGGCACGGCGATCTTGTCGACGAATCGGACTGGCCGGCCTTCATGGCCCGGCACGGGGTCCGCGTGTGAAGGTCGGTCGGCACCTTCTCCCCGGTCGTGCGGAGACGTTCACGGCCGCGTGAACTGGGTCGACGGCTGGCCGGTCTCCGTGCACCTCCGAGGCGCCTGGGCAGCTGTCGATTTCTAGGACGACCGCAAAGCGCCGTCGGGCGAACCGTGGATCAGCATCCACGTTTTCCAGAAGTCGTGGGCTTCGCCGACCGCTCAGCAGGGGTGTGCCAGGTTGGAGATCTCGACGCTCTTTTCGGGACTCCTGGCGCCCTAGGCTCAGATGCCGTGCCTCCAGCGCCCTGCGCGCCCGGAGGGGCCCACAAGCTCTGGAGACCCGCAGCGATGTGAGCTCGGCCGGTCAGTCACCCGTCCAGTCGGGCAGGAAGCGGGTGACGTCGACGTCCTGGAACGGCGCGCGGATGAAGCGGTCGCGCAGCTCCCAGGGGACGGTGCAGTCGAAGATGACCTTGGTGGAGATGCCGTGGTCGAAGTTGGTCCACAGGAAGTCGGGGTCGGCGGACGGGTCGAGCGGGTGGCACCGCACGCCGGGGATCGGGACGACGGAGCGTTCGGCTTGGAACCGAGTGGTCATGGCCCAAAGCACGTCGTCGGTGTCGAAGATGTCGACGTCGTCGTCCACGAGGATGATGTGCTTCATCTCGGGGAACGCCCCGAAGGCGACGATGGCGGCCTGGCGTTCGCGTCCTTGGTCGTTGTGGTCGCGCTTGTGGATCTGCAGGATGCCGAGGTACTTCCCGCCGCCGGCGGAGTGGGAGTAGACGTTCGTCACGAGGCCGGGCAGCGCGTCGTCGAGCGCTTGCACGAGCGATCCCTCGGTGGGTATGCCGGCCAGGCTGACGTGCTCCTCGCCCGGGCCGACGAGGGTCTGCAGTATCGGGTTGGTGCGCGTGGTGACGGCCTTGACCTTGATGATCGGCAGCGAGGGGTTCGCGGTGCCGTCGTAGCCCGGGAACTCTGGCATGGCGAACCCGGTGCCCGTGTTCTGGTCCTCGGCGACGCGGCGCTTCGGCAGGATCTCGCCCTCGATGACGATCTCGGCCGACGCGATGGCGTACTCCTCGACGGTCTTGGCCTTGACCAGCTCGACCGGGGATCCTTGCAGGCCGCCGGCGAACTCGAGTTCGTCGAACCCATAGGGCGTCGATGGGGGCTCGAACGAGATGGCCATGTACTCCACCGGCGAGATGCCCATGGAGATGGTGATGGGCATGGGCTTGTCCATCGCGTCGTACTTCTCGTACATCATCCCGATGTGGCGTCCGGTCTGCATGAACACCGAGATCTCGTCGCGGTCCTGCACGCACAGGCGGTGGATGGTCACGTCGTGCTTGCCGGTCTCCGGGTCAGTGCCGCGCAGCACGGCCATGCAGAAGTACGGGCCGGCGTCCTCAGGCGTGTTCGTCGGGGCCGGCAGCAGGCTGCGGATGTCGAAGTCCGGGTCGGAGGCGAGGTGGACCTGCTCCTGACACGGCGCCTCGTCGACGAAGACGGGGTCCTTGGCGTGCTGCATCGCACCCAGCATGTGGCGGCCCAGGTGCTTCTCGTCGGCGCCCATGAGCATGGCGATCCGCTTGCGCGACGCCAGGACGCCCACGATGACAGGGATGTCGTAGCCCTTGACGTTCTCGAACAGCATCGCCGGCCCGACCTGCGTGGGCCGGGTCACCGTGCCGCCCGCGCCCACCTTGCGGTACACGCCGGCGAGCTCGGCCTGCGGATCGACCTCGGTGCTGGTCGAGACGAACTGGCCGGAATGCTGCTTGAGCAGCTCGATGCCCTCGCGAAGGTTCTTGATCGGGGCCTTCGGCGGTGTCGCGCCGTCGGTCTGGGTGTTCGTGGTGTCGGTCATGATGCCCTCTCCTCAGTCCGCGGTCTCGGCGTGTGCCGCGTCGGAGCCGCCGTGCCGCACGCGGCGTCGCAAGTCTTCTGACCAGCGGGGGAACAGGTCGGTGTGGATGCCGAGCTGGTCCAGCGCGCGCCCCACGGAGTGGTCGACGATCTCCTCGATCGTGGTCGGCCGGTGGTAGAACGCCGGCACCGGGGGAAACACCGTCGCGCCGGCCTCGGTGACCGCCGCCATGTTCCGCAGGTGGACCAGGTTCAACGGCGCCTCGCGCACCATGAGCACCAGTGGACGGCGCTCCTTGAGAGTGACGTCCGCGGCCCGGGAGACGAGGGAGGAGGTCACGCCCGTGGCGATCTCGGCCAGCGTCCGCATCGACGTCGGCGCGATCAGCATCCCTCGGGTGCGAAACGAACCCGACGACAAAGGAGCTCCCACGTCGGAGAACGGGTACGAGACGTCCGCGTGCGACTCGAGCTCCTCCTTGGACAGGTCCGTCTCGTAGTCCCGGGTCAGAGCCGCGGACCTGGTCACCACCAGATGTGTCTCGACGCCGAGCTCGCGCAACACGTCCAGCGCTCGCACCGCGTACACCACGCCCGTGGCACCGGTGACTCCCACGACTACCCGGTTCGAATCGTTCGTCAGGCCCACCATGTCGTGCTCCATCCGTTGGTTCGTGTGCTCGTGCGTCCGTCGGCGCGGTCCCATCGTGCAATCGCACTCGACAGACCGCGCGCTGGGTCCCCGTACGGCCAACCGCAAGGCCTGCCACGGAACGGCCACGTCCATCGTCGCATTGGCGACAAGATTGTCAACAAGATTGTTGATGATCTACGCTCGCTGGCGTACACCTCACCGAGGAGGATTCATGATCGCCATGGACGGCGTTCTACCTGCGGGCTTCCGCGGGGCCCGTGCCGCGGGCTCCCAGACCGCGGTGCCGTGCCTGCTGATGCGAGGCGGCACCTCGCGGGGACTGTTCTTCGATGCCCGAGTGCTGCCCGGGAACGACGCCGCGCGCGACGCGGTGCTGCTGTCGGCGATGGGCTCGCCCGACCCGCGGCAGATCGACGGGCTCGGCGGTGCGCACCCGCTCACGAGCAAGGTCGGCGTGGTTGCCCCGGGGGTCGACGGCGTCGACCTGGAGTGGACGTTTGCCCAGCTGCAGCCCGACTCCGAGGTCGTGGATACGACCCCGAACTGCGGCAACATGCTGGCCGCGGTGCTGCCGTTCGCGCTCGAGACGGGAATGCTCGCCCCACAGGGGGAGACGACGACAGCACGGGTGCGCACCGCGAACACCGGCGCGGTCGCGGACATCACCGTGCGCACCCCGCTCGGGCCCGACGGACGCCGCGACGTCGAGTACGCCGGGGACGCACGCATCGACGGGGTGCCTGGCACAGCGTCCGCGGTGGAGATCGCCTTCCTCGACACCGCCGGATCGGTGGCCGGCAGCCTGCTGCCCACGGCGAACGTGCGCGACACCGTCACCGTTCCGGGGCTGGGCGACGTCGAGGTGACCCTGATCGACAACGGGCAGCCGCTCGTGGTCGTCGCGGCTACCCAGCTCGATGCACGCGGCGACGAGTCGCCGGCCGAGATCGATGCGGACGACTCCCTCAAGGATCGGGTGGAACGGCTGCGCCTGGTGTGCGGCGAGGCGATGGGCCTCGGCGACGTCACTGCGCGGAACTACCCCAAGATGACGCTCGTCGCACCGCCCACCCACGGCGGCACCATCGCCACACGCTCCCTGATCCCCCACGTGGCGCACCAGTCCATCGGAGTGCTCGCCGCCGTCACCGTCGCCACCGCGTGCGTCCTGCCCGGCTCCGTGGCGCACGACGTCGCGGAGCTCGCCCCCCGCGACGCGGACGGTGACGTGCACGTCTCGGTCGAGCACCCCTCCGGGGAGTTCACGGTGTCGCTCGGCCTCGACGGCGACGACCCGCCGACGGTCGTGCGCTCCGCGCTGCTGCGCACCGCACGCCTGCTCATGTCGGGCGAGGTGCTCGTGCCGCGAACCGTGTGGGACCCCACGAACGAGAAGGAGACGACCGCGTGATCATCGACGTCCACGGCCACTACACCACGGCCCCGGAGCCGCTCGCCGCGTGGCGCGAGGCGCAGGTCGCCGCGCTCGACGGCGGCCCCGCCCCCGACCCCGCCGGTCCGCGCATCAGCGACGACCAGATCCGCGAGACGCTCGAGGCGAACCAGCTCGCGCAGATGGACGCACGCGGCATCGACGTCACGGTGTTCTCGCCGCGCGCGTCGTTCATGGCCCATCACGTAGGGGACCTGGCGACATCGGCGGTGTGGGCGCGGATCTGCAACGACCTGTGCGCCCGGGTGGCTGACCTCTACCCGCAGCGGTTCATGCCGGCCGCGATGCTGCCGCAGTCGCCCGGCGTCGACCCGGCTACCGTGGTTGGCGAGCTCGAGCGCGCGGTGACCGAGCTCGGCGCCGTCGCGGTGAACCTCAACCCGGACCCGTCGGGCGGGCACTGGACGGCACCGCCGCTGACGGACCGCTCCTGGTACCCGGTGTACGAGAAGCTCGTCGAATTGGACGTGCCCGCCATGGTGCACGTCTCCACGAGCTGCAACCCCGCCTTCCACACCACCGGGGCGCACTACCTCAACGCCGACACGACGGCCTTCATGCAGCTGCTGCAGGGCGACCTGTTCACCGACCTACCGGAGCTGCGGCTCGTGATCCCGCACGGCGGCGGCGCGGTGCCCTACCACTGGGGCCGGTTCCGCGGCTTGGCGCAGGCGCTCGGCCGGCCCGAGCCGGAGGAGATGCTCGGCACCAACGTCTTCTTCGACACCTGCGTCTACCACCAGCCCGGCGTCGACCTCCTGCTCGACGTGATCCCGCACGAGGGCGTGCTCTTCGCGTCCGAGATGGTCGGCGCCGTGCGCGGCATCGACCCGCGCACCGGACACCACTTCGACGACACCCGCCGATACGTCCAGACGCACGCCGAGGCGCGGTCCCTCGGCGGCGCGCAGGTGCGCGCCCTGTTCGACGGCAACGCCCGCCGCGTCTACCCACGCCTCGACAAGAGGCTCGCCGACCAGGGCCGCTGACACGCGCCTCCCGTCATCCACGTCCACCACGCCCCACCACCCGAAGGATCCCGCCGTGCAAGAGCTCGGAGTCGTCCACACGAAGATCCGCCGCGCCGACCCGGCGGCCGTCGAGGCCATGTCGCAGTTCGGCGTCGCCACCGTGCACGAGGCGATGGGCCGCCTGGGCCTCATGCGCCCGTACCTGCGCCCCGTGTACGAGGGAGCGCAGATGTGCGGCACGGCGGTCACCGTGCTGCTGCAGCCCGGCGACAACTGGATGCTGCACGTCGCGGCCGAGCAGGTGCGCCCCGGTGACGTCGTCGTGGCGGCGTGCACCACCGAGAACGAGGACGGCTTCTTCGGAGACCTCCTCGCCACCTCGCTCAAGGCCCGCGGCGCCCGCGGTCTCGTCATCGACGGCGGGTGCCGCGACGTCGACACCCTGCGCGAGATGGGCTTCCCCGTCTTCTCCCGGGCGGTTCACGCGAAGGGCACGATCAAAGCCACCCTCGGGTCGGTGAACGTGCCCGTCGTGTGCGCCAACGCGCTCGTCACCCCCGGCGACGTGATCGTCGCGGACGCCGACGGCGTGGTCGTCGTGCCCGCGGCTCGTGCCGCCGAGGTGGCCGAGGCCGCCCGCCGGCGCGAGGACAACGAGACCGCCAAGCGGGCACGGTTCGCGGCCGGCGAGCTCGGGCTCGACATGTACGACATGCGACCCCGGCTGGCCGAGCTCGGCCTGACCTACGTAGACGAGGAGGACCCGTCATGACCGCCCTCGACGTCACCCCCGGCTGGCTGCACTGGTACCAAGGGCCCACGAAGCCGTCGTTCGCGTTGCCGGACGGCGCCGTGGACGCCCACTGCCACGTGTTCGGGCCGGCCACACGGTTCCCGTTCGCGCCCGAGCGCAAGTACACGCCCGTGGACGCCTCCAAGGAGCAACTGTTCGCGCTGCGCGACCACCTCGGGGTCAGCCGGAACGTCATCGTGCAGGCCACGTGCCACGGCGCCGACAACAGCGCGCTCGTCGACGCGCTCGCCGCCGCGGGTCCTGATCGTGCCCGCGGCGTCGCCACCGTCCGCCCCGATGTCACCGATGCCGAGCTACGGCGCCTGCACGATGTCGGAGTGCGCGGCGTGCGCTTCAACTTCGTCAAACGTCTCGTGGACGCCGCCCCGCACGACGCGCTGGAGACCATCGCCCGCAAGATCGCCCCGCTGGGCTGGCACGTCGTCCTCTACTTCGAGGCGGCGGACCTGGGTGAGCTCGCCCCGTTCTTCGCCTCGCTCCCGGTGCCCCTGGTCATCGATCACATGGGCCGCCCCGACGTCACCAAGGACTTGCGCGGCCCCGAGTTCGCCCAGTTCCTGCGCTTCGCGGCGACGAACGACGTGTGGGTCAAGGTGTCGTGCCCGGAGCGGCTCACCGTGACCGGACCGCGCGCGCTCGACGGCGAGCGGCACGCGTACGCCGACGTCGTCCCGTTCTCCCGCGCCGTCGTGGACGAGCTCGGCGACCGCGTCCTGTGGGGCACCGACTGGCCTCACCCCAACCTCACCGACCACATGCCCGACGACGGGCTGCTCGTCGACCACATCCCCCTGATCGCCACGACCGAGGCGGCGCAGCGCGCCCTTCTCGTGGACAACCCCACCCGCATGTACTGGCCGCGCGACGACGCCTGAGCCACCCACCCGAGGAGATCGCAGTGCAGCACTCCAACGCGGCGAACCGGATCGACCGGTTGCCGATCAGCCGGTTCCACAAGACGACCATCGTCGCCGTCGCCTTCGCCTACTTCTTCGAGTTCGCCGACATCAACACGTTCGCGATCACCGCACCGGTGATCCGCACGCACTGGGGAATCGACGTCACCCACGTCGCCTACGTGACGTCCTTTTCCTTCGTCGGGATGTTCATCGGTTCGATCGTGGCAGGCAGTCTGGCCGACCGACTCGGGCGCAAGCGCACCCTCACACTCACCACGATCTGGTTCGCGGCGTGGTCGTTCGCGTCCGTCTTCTCGTGGGACATCGCGTCTCTCGGCGTCTTCCGGGTGCTGACCTCCGCGGGCCTGTCCGCCATGACGGTGGTCGCGGTCGTCTACGTCAGTGAGATCTACCCGGCGTCCAAGCGGGGCAAGTTCCAGGCCTACGCGATGGTCATCGGGATCTGCGGCACCCCGGTGACGAACCTCGTCGCCTCGTTCGTCGTGCCGATCTCCGACTGGTCGTGGCGGCTCGTGTACCTGTGGGGCGCCCTCGGACTCCTCTTCCTGCTCTTCGTCCGCAAGCTCGAGGAGTCACCCAAGTGGTACGAGGCCCACGGACGCTACGCCGAGGCCGACGCCGTCCTGACGCGGCTCGAGACCGCGGCCGCGGCCGAGCACGGGGAACTCGCCCCCGCGGCACCGCCGGTCGTGGTCGAGGAGCATGGCCGGGCGAGCTACCGGGTGCTGCTGCAGAAGAAGTACCTTCTGCCCACCGTCCTGCTCTCGGTCCTGTGGATCACCCAGACCATCGGATTCTTTGGCTACTCGAGCTGGGCGCCTACCCTGCTGGCCGACCAGGGAGTCAGCGTGGAGGACTCGATCTTCTACGTGGCGCTGACGACGGTAGGCGCCCCGCTCGGCTCGTACCTCGCGGCGCTCGTCACCGACCGGTTCGAGCGCAAGTGGTGCCTGGTCGTCTTCGGGCTGATCATCGCCGTGAGCGGGTTGCTGTACGGCCTCACGTTCAACCCCATGCTGATCGTCGCGTTCGGCTTCCTCGTCAACCTCTTCGAGCGCGGATACACGTCGCTGGCGTACGCCTACTCGCCCGAGTTGTACGACACCCGCGGCCGCTCGGTCGGCACCAGCGTCTCGTACGGGTTGGGACGCCTGTCGAACGCTGCGGGCCCGCTCATCATCGCGGGCATCTACACAGGTGTCGGCTACCAGGCGGTATTCGGCTTCATCGCCGGCACGTGGGTCGTCGGTGCGCTGGCACTCGCGATCTTTGGACCCGCGACGCGCAAGGCGCGTCTCGCGGCGGAGGCCGCAGCAGCAGCCTCCCAGGCGCCCGAGACCGTCGCCGCCCACCCGTCCGGCAGCTGAACTTTCAGAGAGAAGGAGACATCCCATGGCCGCGATCCCGGTCCCGGAGAACCTCACGTCGCTGCGGCGCATGGTCGCCGACACGCCCACCCGCCCGCCGCTGGGCGACGTCGCCCACCTCGGGCACGCGCAGCTCTTCACGCCCGTGCCCGAGGAGACGGTGGCGTTCTTCATCGACTACATGGGCCTGACCGTCGCCTCCCGGAACGGCGACAGCACCTACCTTCGGACTTGGGACGACTACGAGCACCACAGCCTGGTCGTCACCCGCCGCGACCAGCCGGGTATCGGCCGCACCGCGCTGCGCTGCTCCAGCAGGGAGGCGCTCGACCGCCGGGTCGCCGCCGTCCAGGCCACGGGCGCAACGGGGCAGTGGGTGCGAGACGAGCCGAGCATCGGCGACCTGTGGGTCACCCAGGACCCGGACGGGCACGAGCTCGCCCTGTACCACGAGACCGAGTACTGGCAGGCGCCGGCCGAGCTCGCTCCCGGCCTGAAGAACCAGCCGCAGGCCAAGCCGGGGCAAGGCGTCGGCGTCCGCCGACTCGACCACGTCAACTACCTCGCGAAGGACGTGGAGACCACCACGGACTTCGTCATCGACGCGCTCGGCGCCCGACCCACCGAGCAGATCCGGCTCGACGACGGGCACATCGGCGCCCGCTGGCAGACCTTCACGCAGAAGTCCTACGACCTGGTCTACACCGAGGACTGGACCGGCTCGCAGGGCCGCCTGCACCACCTCGCGTTCGCCACCGACACCCGCGAGGACATCCTGCGGGCCGCCGACCTGGCCCTCGACACCGGCGTCTTCATCGAGACCGGCCCGCACAAGCACGCCATCCAGCAGACGTTCTTCCTGTACGTCTACGAGCCGGGGGGCAACCGGATCGAGCTGTGCAACCCGCTGACCCGGCTGGTCCTGGCGCCGGACTGGCCCCTGGTCACCTGGACCGAGGCAGAGCGCGCCAAGGGCCAGGCCTGGGGCCTGCAGACCATCGAGTCGTTCCACACCCACGGCACACCGCGGGTCGACTGACCCCGCCTCCCGCACCACACCCCCTACCCGCACGACCCGCACCATCCGCAACGCTGCGAGAGCGCACCATCACGGCGAAGGAGCCGACATGACCACCCAGCTCGACCCCGGAACCAGCCTCGACGGCGAGGCCGCGCGACGAAGCGCGCGCCGCCGTCTCGCCGTCGTCGCGGTGTGCTGGTTCCTCGTCTTCCTCGACGGCATCGACACGTTCGTGTACGGGGCCGTGCTGCCGCACATGATCGGGGGAGGCCACCTCGGGCTCACGGACGCCACCGCCGGCGCCATCGGCTCGTACACGACGTTCGGCATGCTGGTCGGCACGATCCTGTCCGGTACGTCGTCGAACTGGATCGGCCGGCGCCGCACGGTCCTGGCCTCGGTCACGGTGTTCGCCCTGGCGACGCTCGGGTGCGGGTTCGCGCCGACGGCGACCACCTTCGGCATCTTCCGCCTGATCTGCGGCTTCGGGCTCGGCGCCCTGCTGCCGATCGCCATCTCCTACGGCATGGAGTTCACCACCGGGCCCCGCAAGGCCCTCGCCACGGGCGTCATCATGAGCGCCCACCAGGTGGGCGGCGTGGTCGCACCGCTGCTGGTGCTCGCCGTCGTGGACCCGCTGGGCTGGCAGAGCGTCTTCTTCATCAGCGCGCTGCCTGCCGTGGTCCTGCTGCCGGTGGCGTTCAAGCTCCTCCCGGAGCCGCCCGCCACGCTGGTCACGCTGGGCCGGCGCGCCGACGCCGACGCGGTGTCCGAGCGCTACGGCCTCGGGGGCGCGGCCCCCCCCCCCCCCCGGGGCCCGCGGGGGGGGGGGCGGCCGGGGGTGTTGAGGGGGCCCCCCTGGGGGGTACAACAAAGCGGAAG